>CANQQX010000025.1 GCA_947626115.1 uncultured Bacilli bacterium | reverse complement strand
TCAACAATGAAAGACCTCAAGCTGCTTTAAAATACCTTACTCCTGCTCAATTTAAACATTTTTATTATAACAAAGAGGATTAATTCCTTAATCCCCCATTATTTTATCTTCTTTGTCTACTTTTTCTTGACTAATGCAACTACAACAAAACGGCCATTTTCTCTTGAATATTCACAAGTAGATAAAGTAATTAATTTATCACCATATTTAGCATCTACTCCGGTATCAAATTTACTTGCCTTTTTGGCATTACTGACAAACTCATTATATGCTTCCTCACTATCTGCATTAACGAAATAATAATAACGAAAAACATTAGTTTCGTTGGAATAATATACTCTACTATAGAATATTGCCAATATTTCATAAGTAGCATCTTCTTCTAAAGTAGTTAAATTAATTGTTTTATGTTCTTCATAAAAATCTTTTTTAGCATATTTAATTAATGGTTCAAACATTAAACCATATTTATTCCTGTGACCATATATTTGTAAATTATCACTTTCATTTATATTGACATCTTTATCAAAATAAATAGCTCCCGCTGATGATTTTTCATTCTTATAATTATGATTTAAATAATAATCATTATCAGTAGTTTCTACTATTGGATAATTAATATCTGTTCCTTCTATTTCTAACCAAGCTATGACATTTTCATAACTTTCATGTAATTCTTTTAATTTATTTATTCTTTGTTCATGAATATCTTCTTTTTGGTCTATATCATGAAATATATTAGATACATCTTTATAAGTGTTCTTATCTTTATTTGCATTAGTTAATTCCACTACTATATATGATATGCCTAGAATAATAATAAGTAACAATATAATAATTATGGTAATTTTTATTGGTTTTTTGAGTTTTCTCTTATGCATATAATCCTCTATCTAAAAAGTAGAATTAAGTTTTAACTTAATTCTACTAACTATCTATCTTAGTCTTTCTTTAAAACTTTAATTAGACATACACCTGCACATAGCACAAGTAAACTTGCTAGTCCTACATAACTTGGTACTCCTAAAGTTGGCGTATTATCTTCTTTGACATTACTTAAAGCAATTACAAATGGTGATAATTCATCTACTTCTACTGTTACTTTACCATCTGTTATTACTTTTTCAAATGTTTCAATTGTACCATTACTCTTTTTATGAAGTACTGTAGCCTTTTCTCCATTATATTTACTGTCTACATTAAATGATACACTTAATTTTCCTTCATAATCGCCATTTAATTTTACTTCAAAAGCTCCAAGAACTTTTTTACCTTCTAATTTTTTATTTAATTCTTTATATACATCTGCTTTAGCATCTAACTTTTCAACTGTTAAAGTTGAATCATTAGCAATTGCACCACTAACACTAACATTTTTTTCTTCATTAGTAACAGTCGTACCAGCATATTCCATTCTTATTTTTAAAGTTGTATAACCACTATTATCTCTTTCATGGACAGCATTACTTTCCCATAAATAAGCATCTGTTTCTTTATGATTTCTAATCAAAAATTCAGAATTTATATAAGATCCAAATGATGCTTCAACAGGAAAACCAGACCTCCAACTATTATTCTTTTCATTATAACCAAATAAAATACCAGCATAATCTAAATTAACATAATTTCCTTTACTATCTTGACTATTAAAATCATCACCAACACTAAATATACGAATTCCTAATTGATAAGTATCTAAATCATCAGCAATTGGAGCAATAGACATATCTTTTATATCATCTTGAAAATATATTTTAATATTTAAGCCAACAATATTATCATTTACATATGGTGCTAATTTTTGCCATAATTCTGGTGTTTTTTCTTCAGATATTTCTGTCTTATTAACTACTGCTTCATATAAATCATAATCTTTTACTTTAACTACAATTTCATTATTGGCAAAAGTAATAGCAAATAAATCATTTTGATGAGAAACCTTATAATCAACAGTAATATAATCTTCAGCTTTTATTTCGGTATTACCTTGATATATTGGATAAATAACTTCACCTTGATAATTTTCTTGATCTGCCATATATTTTGGATATTCTTCAGCATATTTTTGATAACTTTCTAAAACTTTATCTTTATCATTAAACATTTCTGTTTTTATTTCTGCCATAGTTACGACTGGTAATAACATAATAGCAAATACTATAGCAAAACATATTTTATTAATTTTTTTCATAGTTTTTTCTCCTAATCTTTCTTTAAAACTTTAATTAAACATACACTGGCACATAATACAAGTAAACTTGCTAGTCCTACATAACTTGGTACTCCTAAAGTTGGCGTATTATCTTCTTTGACATTACTTAAAGCAATTACAAATGGTGATAATTCATCAACTTCAACTGTTACTTTGCCATCTGTTATTACTTTTTCAAATGTTTCAATTGTACCATTACTTTTCTTATGTAATACTGTAGCCTTCTCTCCATTATATTTACTATCTACATTAAATGATACATTTAATTTTCCTTCATAATATCCATTTAATTTAACTTCAAAGGCTCCAAGTAATTTTTTACCTTCTAATCTTTCTACTAATTCTTTATATACATCTGTTTTAGTATCTAGTTTTTCTACTGCTAAAGTTGAATCTAAATATTTAGCACCATATACTGTAACACCATTAGGATCATCATATAATGTAGTTTTTTCTAATTCTAGTTTAAATGATACTTTAGTATTATAAATTTCTTCTCCTGCTTCATTATAATATTTTATAACATAATAGCCTTTATCAAAATTTGATAATGAATGATCGTGACCAATATTATAGCTTCTAGTAAGCCAATCATACCCATCACTTCCAGGCCAATATGTAAATAATATCCCTTCTGCATAATCAAAATAATATTTGCCATTTTTTATAAAGTCACTTTCTGTATCATTTTTGCTTATTGAATATTCTCTAAAAATTTCTTCAGAACCCCAATTTTCTCCTAATTCATTTGATATAAATGTTAATTTTATTCTATCTGCACCTTCTGGAAATGCTAACATAACATTTAAACCAATGACAGCATCAGGAAGTTTATATGTACAGTCATCATCTGCACAATCTTCTACCAAAAATTGTGATAATATTTTATCAATATGACTATCTATAGCAATGTTTTTTTCTGCTACTAAAGTATTATAAACATCTACATCTTTTACTTTAATTGTAACTACGCCATCTTTAACTGTGTAATCGAATAACTTACTTTGATTTTCATCTCGCATTGTAACATCAAGTAAATCATCAGCATTAATTTCCTTCGCTCTAACCATTGTTGGTACCATAAATAATACCATTGTTAAAAATAATATTGCTGAAAATACGTTTTTAAATTTTTGCATATTTTCCACTCTCCTTTTCTATAAGATTAATTATACCCCCCCCCGAAAATTTGTCAAGAGACAAATTTTTGTCAACGGCTGCCGTCAAAAATTGTGGAAAAATGCACAAAAAAATACCAGTTTTTTAGAAACTGATATTTTCGATTAATGTTTATCTTGTAACATATTAAGTAAATCAATTTTAAACATATCTTTAGAAGCATTTGCTTTAGATATCATTATACCTTTATATGTTGTAAGTTCAGACATATGTCCTTCAAGTAAGATATCTCTTGGTGTAATTTCTTCAAGCATAACAACACCTTCTTTTTTATGAACTGTATAAATTAATTTAACTTCACCATGTATTTGCGTAAACATTTTATCACTTGGTAATTTAAGTTCATAAGTTTCGGTACCATTAGCTCTATTAGAAGAAATCTTTTCCCCTAAAAACTTACCATTTCTAAGAGCTGGATAGAATTCAAAGTTTAACTTTTTAAAAGCTAACATATTGTATTTCTTTAAAGCTCTTTCTAATTTTTTAAATTCATTTTCGTTTATGTAATCCAAAATATAACCTTTCATAACTGTCATACCCCCTTAATTACGAGATAAGTATAACACAAATAAAAAGAAATGTCAACTATTTGTACATCAAAAACAAATTGTTGGCATTTTCACTTAAAAATTTGATATAATTATACGATATTATTTTGACAAAACATTTATTTTAAATTAACAATAGTTTCACCTAAATTCCAATTATTTAACGCATAACTTTGGACATTTTTATTTTCTTTTAAAATTTGATGTACTTCTCTTGTCAAAATATTGGTACTTTTACCATGGATAATAACAATCTCTTTATTTCCCATTTTGATATTATCATTAATAAATTCGGTAACTAAAGCATAGATGACCGCTACTTCTTCGCCATGTAAATCAATTTTAGGCGTTTTGGGAGTTATCATTGTTTACTCCTACAGGAGTTACAGGGGGAACCGTATTAGGATTAGCTGGTACACCATTTACTGATGGAACTGGTGCATGATTTGGCATTGGTGTTGGCGTAACATTTGGCGTTACTGGTGTTTGATTTATTGGTGCCGTAGTATTAACTTGATTTGAATTAGTAGGTTGAGCATTTTGTACTGGAGTTTGAGCTTGTTCTTTTTTACCAAATTTACTTTCATAATAATTTGATACTTCAGTTAATGATGGAATAGAAAGCCTTGATGTAAGTTTAGTTGTACTTAAAGAAGCTGCGATTGTCGCATAAGTAACAGCTTTCTCTAAGTCAAAACCACGACCAATTGAATAAGCAAAAGCTCCGCCAAAAGTATCACCAGCGCCATTAGTATCAACTATTCCTACTCTTACTGGTGGTAATATTTTAACTTGCGCATTTAAGGCATATAAAGATCCTCTTTCCCCTAAAGTAACTACAATTTCCGCCTTACTAAATTTTTGCTTTAATTTATTATATATATTAACTAAAGTAGCACTATTATTATAATCTATTTGTATATTAGTAAATTCTTCAGCAGTTCCTTTATTAAAGACAATATATTTAGCATATTTACCTAGCTCTAATACTTCATTACTCACTCTAGTAGCTATTAAAAAGCTCAATGCTTTAGGATATTTATCAAAAGCCGCTACAGTAGCATTTAAATCTTTACCATCACTAATAATTAAATCAGGTTCCATACCAAAAGAATATTTTTTTAAAGTAGCATTACTAGATAATTCAAAAACTGTTTTATTTTTACTAGTTGCATTTACTAATACTAATGATTTATCTGTTGGTTTATCATAACTAGTTTCTATATATTCTGTTTTAACCCCAATAGTTTCAAAATCTTTTTTTATTTTAGAAGCAGCATCATCAGCACCTAGCATACTAGCAACATATGATTCAACACCCCATTTAGCCATTAAATAGGCAATATTACCAGCATGTCCACCACCACACTCATGTCTTTCACTTAAATGCATTGTTTTGTTTTCGCCAATTAGTTCATTAATTGGACAAGTCGTTTCTAAAAGAGAACTTCCTATACTTAGTACCTTCATTTTATTCCCTACTTTCTTATTCTTCTATAATTATACAATAAATAAAGAAATTTTAAAAGAGAGATTTAACAACATCACTAACAAACTTCATCCCATCCGTAATAAACACTTCTATTCCACTAGTTAGATTATCCCCTAAATTAGACATACTACTACTATAATCTACCCGATCATTTTTTAAAAAAGCCGTTATATCTATCTCTTCCCCATTTTGGACCTTTTCTTCAAATTCTTTAATACCTTCTTCGGTAACTATTACTTCATCTTTGATCTTTCCTTCATAATAACCACTGATATTTGCAATAAATAAAGCAATATAAACAATAAATAAACAAATAAGTATTTTTAAAATAGGATGTAATTTTTTCTTTTTCATAATAAATTTTCCTTTACATAACTAGCAAGTATTTTAGATAAAACTTTAAGAGAATTATTTACTTCCGTAATATTATTATATTGACCACCCATTTCAATTAAAACTGTATTAGGATCAAAATCTTGATTATAAACACCATTTACTCCTTTACCACTTTTTTTCATAATGCCGCGGTATAAATCTTCATTATAGGCTTTTATTCGATCTCGTAACTTTTCTGCTAAAGATAGATTTGGTTCATAATTTTCATTATCAAGGCCTACTACAAATAAAATTCTTGCATATGCTTCATTATCTATTTTAGTAGTGGTTTTATCATATACAGATGAATCTCTGTGTAAATCAATAAAGAATTTTAAACTAGGATTATTCTTTTTAGCATCCTCTAAAAACATTCTTGATACTTTATAACTACTACCATATTTTAAATTCATACTACGTAAAGTATCAGCTACATTATTTTCTTCTACTAAAGTTGGTATTCCTTCATCTTCTAAATATTCTTTTAACATTTTACTAGCCATAAAAATAGTTGGGGTTATATTATAAGGAAGTAATGTTCCACTTTGATACTTTTCTTCTTGATGGGTATTATAAATATATATTATTGGTTTAGTTGTATCTATTTGAGTATCTTCTTTTTCTACTACTTCTACTTTCTCTTGTGTTTCTTCTTTAGTAATTGGCTTCTCTTCTTTTTTTAAATCAACATTTAAAGCATATTTTAATAAAAAATCAACATCCGTAATTTTATTATTTTTATAATTACCTAAATTATCACTAATTAAAAGATCCACTATTGTATTATTATTTACTAAATCATTATCATATAAAAATTTAATAGTTAATGCTACACTTATTAAAAATAAACCTAAAAAGATAAATATATTATTAAATTTCTTTTTACTTTTAAATCTAGCCATAACCATTTCACCTTTATAATATTATAAATACTTAAACTTAAAATTTATGTCTAATTATAGGACATTAAAATAAATTTTAATGAAATTGATTGACTTATCCTTAAATTTAGGGTAAATTATAGATACAAAGCAAGTAATTGTTATAATTTCTTGTTTAGTTAGGTATAATATAGTATAGATATTGTATTATATCTATGCTGGTCAATAAAGTGACCAAACCCGTGTTAGCGTATAGCTGCTTAAAAAAGTGACCTTAATGGTTGCTTTTTTAATTATAGAAATCTTTTTTTATCAAGTTTTTTTAATATTTTTCTCATCTCTTCTTCACTAAAAAAATATCTTTCTATTTTAGTAATAGGCATTTTATTTCTATATTTATAATCATATTTATCTATATAAGTTAGCATATCTGATACTTGAAATAATCTTTCTTTTATATGATTAAAGTTAACAATATGGATAAAAGAAGAAAATTTTAAAAATGCTGAATCTAAAATAGTTCCCAATATTTCTTGACCATTATCATAATATAAAATAATTTTAGTGAATTTTTTAAAATATGTTTCTTTGGCTATCAACATTTTATTAATTTCTAAAAGTAATTTTTGCTTCAATACTTTTTTATTATCAGTATATTTTTTATTTACAATAATTGAATGAATTTTTATAGGAATTTTTCTTGAAAAATGAAATATGGTTTTAAATATTTCTCTTCGCATATTAATATCAAAATTAACATAATCACCTCGTCGCATAATTAAATCAGCCATATGAATCATCCCAGTATAACCTAGTTTTTTTAATCTGGCATTAAGATTATTTATTTCATTACTAATATCATTATCTTGCTCATAAAAAGTAAATGAAATTCCATATAATTTAGATGATTTGTTGTTAAAACCAAATTCACCAGTTTCATCAACATAGATGTTTAATATTTTCATAAGCAAAATCTTCCTTTCACTTATATATATAGTAACTTTTTCTCTGATTTCCTTTTTATTTTAGAAAAAAGTAGTATTTTTGCTTAATTTATTTAACTTTCGACAATTTAAACTTGCACACTAGCATATTTTTTGGTAGAATTAATATGAATTTTTAAGGAGGGACATAATGCCAAATATCAAAAGTTCAAAGAAAGCTGTTAAAGTTATTGCTAAAAAAACAGACGCAAATCATGAACTAAAACAAAGAGTTAAAAATTTAATTAAGGCTTGTGAAAAAGAAATAGCAGCAAATAATAAAGAAAACGCTAATAAAGTTTTTAAAGATTTACAAAAAAATATTGATGCTGCTTTACAAAAAGGTTTAATTAAAGCAAATACTGTTGATCGTGAAAAGAAAAGATTAAATGATAAAATTAAAGGTATGTAGTTATTTACTACTTACTTTTTTTTTGGTAAAATTAAATAGTGATTTAATATGAAGAAAATTATCATACCACTAATATGTTATTTATTAATTTTAATAATCTTACTTAATGTCAATAAAATTACCAATTTTCTAGTCAAAACAGTATCAAGCAATCCTGTTTTAACAATTGATAATGGTAATGAATATACCAAAGATTATGATTTTTCTTATGTACAAAATAGTGAAACTTATATACCTTATTCCTATAACGATTTAATAAATATTTTTTATAGTATTATCAATCAAGGATGGAAAGAATTTACTTTTTATTGTCCTAAAGAATATACTGATTGTGTTAAAGATGCTTCAAAAATAACTAAAGATGAAACACTACTTACGCATATCAATAATTTTGTCCATCCATATAATAGTTTTAATTCAATAAAGACATCAATAACTGAATCAGGTGAAATTACCGTTAATGTAATCTATTTATATACTGATGATGAAATAATTAAATTAAATGAATATGTTGATAAATTAATTAAAGATCAATATAAAAAAGATAGTAATTTATATGATAATTTAAAAAGAATTCATGATTATATCGTAAATAATACGAAATATGATGTTGAAAGAAATGATAAAGGAGAAAGTAAATATCGTTCTTATAATGCTTATGGACCTGCTTTTGAAGGCTATGCTACTTGTAATGGCTATGCTGATTTAATGGCAATCATTTTATTTAAATTAAATATTCAAAATTATAAAATAGCTACGACTAAAGAAGAAATAAGTTATGAATCTAATGGTCATGTCTGGAATGCTTTATTATATGAAGATAAATGGGTTCACCTAGATTTAACTTGGGATGATCCTGTTAGTAGTAATGGCGAAGATTTCTTGCATCATAAATATTTCTTAGTTGATAATGAAGCATTAAAAAAAGCCGATGAAGGCAGTGTTAATGTCGAAGAACATAACTTTAATAAAGCTATTTATCAGGAATTTAATTAAGTTAGATAATTAATAATTTCTTCTAATGTTTTAGCAAAATTATCATAATTTGTTTGAAACCATTTTATAGGCATTTGATTATTAAACCAAGTATATTGTCTTTTCGCGTAATGACGCGAATTTTTTTTGATTAAGTCTTTAGCTTCTTCTAAGGATAATTCACCCTTTAAATAGGCAATAACTTCTTTATAACCAATGGCTCTTTTTAAGATTTTACTATCAGGATATTTATTATATAAATCTTTTACTTCATCTACTAATCCTAATTTAAACATTTCATCTACTCTTTTATTTATCTTATTATATAAAATATTTCTATCTGTAGTTAAACCAATAAATTTAACATCATATAATAATTGAGATGATTTTTCACATTTTCCTTCTCTTTTTAAATAATTTTCTAGTCTAACTCTATTATTTATATGAATATCTACATTTGGATCTATTTCTTTACACATCTCTAAAAGTTCTTCATTACTAAACTTAGAATAATCAACACTTTTAAATTTTTGAAAATGATAATCATATAATAAGGCTTTTAAATAAAGACCAGTACCACCAACTAAAATGATATTTTTATCTTTGTTGTCTTCAATTATTTTACGAGCATCTTTTTGGAAGTCAGCGACACTATAATCTTCATCGGGATTTTTAATATCAAGTAAATAATGTTTTATACCACTCTTTTCTTCTTCCGTAACTTTAGCACTACCAATATCTAATCCTTTATATATTTGCGTAGCATCCACATTAATAATAATTCCCTTATATTTTTTAGCTAGTTCAATACTTAATTTAGTTTTACCTACACCAGTTGGTCCTACTACTGCTATAATCATAAAATCACCCAAAATCTTTAATAAAATTATATAAAATAAATAATAATTTGACAATAAATTATTATATTGCTATATTAATTTTGTGATTTATATGCATGTTATTGGTATTATTTGTGAATATAATCCATTTCATAATGGTCATTTATATCATTTAAAAAAGATTAAAGAAATGTTTCCAGATAGTCTAGTCATTTTAGTTTTAAATGGTTACTTTTTAGAACGGGGCGAAATATCTATTATTAGTAAAGAAAATAAAACTAAAATAGCCTTACAATCTGGTATTGATTTAGTTATTGAGCTTCCTTTTGTATATGGAACCCAAAGTGCTGATATCTTTGCAAATATTAGTATTACTATTCTAGAAAAACTACACTGTGAATATGTGGTATTTGGTAGTGAAATAAATAATATTGATACTTTAGAAAAAATTGCTGATTATACTTTAAATAACAAAGAATATGATCAAGATGTCAAAAAATATTTAGATGAAGGTGTAAACTTCCCTACTGCTTTAGCTAAAGCAATAAAGATAGATTTTTCATTTAAACCTAATGATTTACTAGGTATATCATATATAAAAAGTATCAAAATGAATAATTATAAAATTAAACCAATAACGATTAAAAGAACTAATGATTATTTAGATACTAATTTAGATAATGATATAGTAAGTGCCTCAAATATTAGAAGTAGAATTAAAATAGGTGAAAATATCAATAAATATGTGCCAAAATATACTTTAGATTATTTAGAAAATATAGATGAAAATAAATTATTTAATTTACTTAAATATAAAATAATTACTGATAAAGATTTAAGTATCTATCTAGATGTTGATGAAGGTATTGAAAATAGACTTAAAAAAATTATAAATGAAGTAAATAATTTAGATGAATTAATAAATAAAGTTAAATCAAAAAGATACACATATAATAAGATTAGAAGAATGTTTATGCATATTTTAATTGGTTTAACTAAAAAAGATAATAAAATATTAAAACTTGATTACTTAAAAGTATTGGGATTTAATAAAAATGGTCAAAAATACTTAAATAATATCAAAAAAGATGGAGATATTAGTCTTATCCCCGATAAAAATTCTTTATTATATAAATATGAATTAAAAGTAAGTCAAATATACGATTTAATAACTAGTACTAATACCACTGTTTTTGAAATTAAAAATAAACCAATAAAATATTAAAAAATGGCAAAATTCTTCTTATCAATTGCTACTTGACAATTATATACATTAGTGCTATTATAGACGGCATATTCACAAAGGGGGATTTTGATATGAACGGTGAATTAGAAAATTTAAAGAACCAATTAAAAGAAGTACAAAGTAAATTAGATGCTTTAAAAGGAGAAAAAGCAAAATTAGATGAATTAAAGAAAGATGGCAATTTTTCTGATAATTTACAAGAGTATTATGACTCAATTAGTAAAGCTATTTTAGCTAGTGAAAGTATAATTGCTAAAATTAAAGAAAAAATTCATGCTATTGAAAGTCAAAAAGAAAATAGCTCTTATAGATTAACTAAAGATATGATACCTTATAGTACTTTAAAATATTATGAAGCAATTGATAAATATCGCCAAATTGATACTACAGAACAAGCTAAGCCAAAAGATCCAGAAGATAAAGGGGTTATAATAGATATAGACCCAATACCATATGATGAAACTGAAACTGAAGAAGATTATATAGGTAAAGACAGAAAAAAAAGAATTGCTGAAAGTGCTTTAATTGCGGCTTTACTTATAGCTATTGGGGCTGCTTCTATAAAATTATTTGATGCGGTTAAAGATAAACAAAGCAATAAAGAAAATACAGCAACTTATGAACCAGTAGCAACTGATAATTCAGATAATTTCTATAATTATGAAGAAAATACTGTTACAATTACACCAGAACCAACTACAACTCCAGTTCCAACACCAAGTAATCCATTTATAAATGTGTTTGGTTATAATGAAACATATTTAAAAGATTATGAAAGTACTAAAGAAATTTATAATACAACAGCTGAAGATGCAGTAGAATATGTAAATGATGCTTATAAAATTTTAGAAACAAGATTCTATGGTGAAGAAGCTACTCTTGATGATATTATTAATGTTTTAGTAGCTATTCGTACTGGTAATCTATATACAGAAGATAACGTTAGCATTTTAAGACCAATTGATTCAGTATTAAATTTAATTACAGAAAATTATATTTTTGGCGTACCTACTGAAGAAGATATTACTAAATTATCTGCTTTGCAATATTTTGCTAAAGAAGGTACTGATTTAGATAAATTCTTAACAAGATATTATCAATTATTAGTAGATGTTTTAAGAAATCCATATGATGGTATATATAAAGATAATTTATATAACTTCTTAAATGTTTATGCATCTAATTTAAATAATGGATTTGTTAATGAGCCAGAACTTACTACTGGTAATGAAGAAATAGATAATGATGCTAAGTTAAATAGTTATTATGATTTTCAATTAGCATATGATGGCTTTGTATTTGACACCCTTCCATTATTACAATCAGGAGTTAACGATCCAAATGCAGGAAGTCAAGAAGATATAGATAGATCAAATAGATCTTTAGAATTACAAGATTTATTATATACAGCTGTTCATGATTTAATGCAAGATTGTGAACCTTCATTAACACGTGGAGGTGAATAATATGTATACGGAAGAGACAAGAAGAAGTATTGACTGGCCAAGTGTAATAAAAAAAGGATTATTAATTCTAATAGTAGCTTTAGTTATTTTCCTTATTATTTGGTTATTAGTTAGAAATAATAATGACAATGTTAACGTTAATGTTAATGATAATGATAATAATACTAATAATGGTACTATTACTAATCCTGATGCTTATTCTAATGAATTTATCAATGGTTTCCATTATGTTCATGATATAGCTAAAGATTATTTCTTAGTTAAAGAATTACCATTAAATGGTGGTACAATTAAATATACTTTAAAAGAATTAATTGATAAAGGTTTAATTCTACCATTTACTTATAAAGATAATGAAACTTGTGATGTTGAAGCAAGTTATGTAACTGTTACAAATGAAAATGGTAAATATAACATGACTACTACTCTAGTTTGTGGCAGAGAAGTTGCTAAAACTACAGAAGAATTAGGTTGTAATCAATTATGTGTAAGTGGTAATTGTAAAGTAACTGTTACTGAACCAAAATATGCTTATGAATATCAATTTAGACAAGCATACAAAACTACTGAAAGTGTTTATACTTGTCCTAGTGGTTATACTAAATCAATGAATGGTAACAATGTAATTTGTGTTAAAGGTAATCAAACTACTATAAATGCTACTAAAAAAACAACATATACATGTCCAGAAGGTTATACCAAATCTGGTAGTGGTGCAAATGTTATATGTGTAGCCGAAAAAAATAAAACTACTAGTTTAATTTGTCCAGATGGTTATACTAACCAAAATGGTACATGTACTAAACAATCTACAGGTAATAAAGTAGAAACTACTGACTTTACTTGTCCAAGTGGTTATACTAAATCTGGTAGTGGTGCAGCAACTAAATGTACAAGAACAGTTGCAGGATCTGCTACAGAATCTGCTAATCCAATTTGTCCTAGTGGTTATAATCAATCTGGTAGTGGTTCATCTATTAAATGTACAAAAACTGTTTCTGGCTCAACTACTCAATCTGCAAAATCTGTTTTCTCATATTATAGCTGTAGTTCAGGTACAAATTTAGGTAACGGTAAATGCCGTCATTATTCTACAAGTAGATATTATATTACAGTTTATAAATATTATGGTGCAACATATAATGGATGTTCATATAGTGGTGCTTATACTAGTACTTGTACTGGCAGTGGTTGTGTAAGCAAGTATTATAAATATTATTGTTCTAAACAATCATCATATGATACAAATGCATCAGCAATTTATAAATGTCCAAGTGGTTATAGTGCATCTGGTTCAGTTGGTTATGGTACAACATGTTATAAAACAGTACCTACTACTAGCACTCAATCTGCTAATCCAGTTTGTCCAAGTGGTTATAATCAATCCGGTAGTGGTTCATCTATTAAATGTACAAAAACTGTTTCTACAAATAAAGATGAAACTACCAATGCAATTTGTCCAACAGGATATACTAAAAATATCGATGGTACAAATTGTACTAGAAATGTAACAGTACCTACTACTGATACAAAAGATATGATTTGTCCAGAAGGATTTACTAGATCTGGTAATACATGTACTGCTAAAGAAACATTAAAGAAAAATGCAACAAAAAATACTGAATACATTTGTCCAAGTGGCTATACTAAATTTGGTATAGGACCTGATTCTAAATGTACAAAAGGTAGTACATCTACAGTAAGCCCAACTAAACAAACTAAGGAAGTTACAAAGTATAGATATAAGTGGAGTTGTGAAACTAGCCTAACTGGTTGGGAAAGAACAAATAATTATCGTCAATCAACAAAATGTACAAATAATACAAATGAAGAAGTTATTGTCAAATAGGCAATAACTTCTTTTTTATTTAATTAAATCTTCAAAATATTTTGGTACTGATATAGTTATATTTATTAACTCTTTCGTAAGCGGATGAATAAATTCTAAATGATTAGCATGTAAATATAAATGCTTAACTTTATTTTTAATCTTACTATATTTTTTATCGCCCACTATCGGATATCCTAAATCATTTAAATGTACTCTTATTTGATTCTTTCTTCCAGTTAAAAGATTAATTTTTAATAAAGTATATAATTTATTACTTTTAATTTTTTCATATTCGGTTATAGCTAGTTTACCATTTTTATTAGTAGAATAAACTAAATTAGTTTTGGTTTCTTTTAAATATGATTTAATTATTCCTTTATTATCTTTAACAGTACCATTTACTACTGCTAAGTATTCTCTTTTAACATTAGCCCAATTATCTTGCATTAATCTTTTTATTTTCTCTGACTTAGCAAACATGATTAAACCAGATGTATCTTTATCTAAACGATGAATTATAAATACTTTATTATTTTTATTTTGTTTTTGTAAATATTCTCTTACCTTATGATATAAAGTATTTATCTTCTCTTTATCGGTACTAATTGTAAGCATACCACTTTTCTTATTTACAATTATTAAATATTTATCTTCATATACTATATCTAACTTTTCTTTTTTCATAAATTAATTATAATTTAATAATTAAAAAAAGTCTACATTACATAGACTTATTTGTTTTGGGTATTTGGTCCTCTTTGAACATAATCTTCATACTTAACTTCAGTTATATCACTATTTTTAGTTAAATTGACTTCAACCATTTTAGTACAAGTATATTGACCACCAAATACTTCAAATTCTACCCTTAGAATTAAATCATTATCGGCATTTCTAAATACTAACTCCGGACTAGCTAATGTTTCATCTAAATCTTTTTTAATATTAGCAAGTTCAGTATCATATTGATCGCCCAAAGATGCTTTTAGATTTAAATCTTTACCAGATTTCTCCATCATATTAACAGCATATTCTTTTATTTTGGTATTTACATCAGTTAAATCAACATCTTTTAGTAAATCTTGAACTCCTATTTCTTTACCAGTTTTAAGATCAATATTATAAATTGTATTCCATGTTGAGTCGTTACCACCATCTAGTAATACTACTGATAAGATATTACCATTTACATAATAATCATAAGTAATAACATCAATTTCGCCAAGAAATCCTGATTCAATTTCCATACTACTATATTCATTGTTTTTAGCTATTTTTTTATTAATGGCAATAACATCTTCACTATTTATATTAATTGCTGGATATTCATAATAGTTATGGAAAGTTTGCCCAGTAACATTAGCATAAACATCAGATTTAACTGATTTTACTGTATATACTAAAGGTTTACTATCATCTATTTTATCAATATTACTTAACATTTTCGTATTTTCTACTTCTTCTTTAACTTCATCTGTTACTAGAGCTTCATTCTTAGTATAAGATTTTTCTAAAGTATCCCATACATCATTATTCTTACTATCAACTTCATATTCTATCTTTTCTTCAACCTTTTTAACTACCACAACATCATTTTCATAATTTAAATCTGTTTCTTTAACTGTTTCTTTTTCACCTACATTTATTTCATATACTTTTTTAGATTCTTTTGTTACAGCATACCATTTATAAGCATCTTCTTTAACATTATATAAATATTCAAATAGATAATCTTCATAAGATGCTACCATATTAACAACATATTCTTTATCTTTAACACTAAATATTTTGGTAATATAATTGCCATCTTTTTCTGGCATAGTCATTAATAATTCTGGTACTTTATTGTTGTCTAAATCAATTAAATTTAAACCAACTTTATTAGCGCCATCAAAGTTTTCGGCTTTTTCTAAAACACTTGCTAAAATATTTTGCCAGTTTTTAGGACCTACTCCAAAAACTAAAATACAAGTAACTACTACTGCAACTAAGACAGCAACTGGTATTAACCATAATAATAATTTTTTATTTTTCATTTCCTTCTTACTCCTTACTTCTAATTATATTATTTATTCATCCTTTTTTTCATCTTTTTTCACTTCTTTTTTAGGAAGTGCTTCTTTTCTTGATAAATTTAAACGACCACGATTATCATAACCTAAAGATTTAACTATTATTTCATCGCCTACTTTCACTATATCGCTTGGCTTATTAACTCTTTTTTCATCAAGTTGAGAAACGTGTACTAAGCCTTCGCATCCTGGCCAAAGTTCGACAAAGCAACCGAAATCTTCAACTTTAACAACTTTACCAGTATAAACTTTGCCAGTTTCAACTTCTCTAACTATTTCTTCAATCATCTTTCTTGTTTTATCAATAATTGCTTGATCAGTGTGATAAATGATAACTCTTCCATCATCTTCAAGGTCAACTTTTACAGCATTTTTATCATTAACTGTTTTAACGTTAGAAGCTTCTAAAATAATTTTAGTAATCATTTCACCACCACGACCAATAACATCCTTAATCTTTTCTGGATCAATGGTAAATGTATCAATCTTTGGTGCATAAGGACTAAGTTCTTTTCTAGGTTCTTTGATAATAGTGGCAAATAAATCTAAGATTTGCATTCTCGCTTTTTTCGCTTGGGCTAAGGCTTCTTTTAAGATATCACGATTAACACCATCTATTTTAATATCCATTTGAAGAGCACAAATACCATCACGAGTACCTGCTACTTTAAAATCCATATCACCTAAATGATCTTCCATTCCTTGAATATCAGTAAGAATTGTATATTTATCATTATTAGTAATAAGTCCCATCGCAATACCAGCAACTGGCGCTTTAATAGGAACACCTGCAGCCATTAGAGACAAGCATCCAGCACAAATACTTGCTTGACTTGATGAACCATTACTTTCAAGAATTTCAGATACTACTCTAATTGTATATGGAAATTCTTCTTCTGAAGGTATTACTTGAAGTAATGCTCTTTCACCTAGAGCACCATGACCAATTTCTCTTCTACCTGGAGCACCATATCTTCCTGTTTCGCCAACACTAAATTGTGGGAAATTATAATGTAACATAAATCTCTTTTCTTCTTCTAGAGATAGTCCATCTAACATTTGACTTTCACCTAAAGCACCAAGTGTTGTAATTGATAAACTTTGCGTTTGGCCTCTTGTAAATAAAGCTGAACCATGAGTTCTTGGTAAAATATCAATTGAGGCACTAAGTGGTCTTATCTCATCCATCTTTCTGCCATCTACTCTGATTTTTTCATCAACTACTATTTTTCTAAAAACATCATATTGAACACTTTCAAATACTAGAGCAACTTTAGTAAGTAATTCATTTAATTCATCTACTTTTAAATTATCTTCATTGGCTACTTTATATTTTTCTATTAATTCTTCTTTAATAGAATCTAGTGTTCCATACATTTCGGCTTTATCTTTAATTCTTAAAGCCTTATCAATTTTATCTTTAATTTGCTCACTTATTTCTTCTTTAAATTCATCAGTTATTTCTAGTTTTGGATAGTCCATTTTTTCTTCGCCAATTTCTGCAATAATAGATTTTTCAAACTCAACCAATTTTTTAACTGCTTCATGACCAAAAAGTAGAGCCTCTAACATATCTTCTTCTGATACTTCTTTGGCACCAGCTTCAACCATATTAATAGCATCACATGTACCAGCTACTGTTAAATCAATATCTGAGTTTTCGGCTTCTTCTACTGTTGGGTTAATTACAAATTTGCCATCAACTCTGCCAACTTTAACTGCTGCAACCGGTCCATTAAATGGAATCTTACTAATGCATGTTGCTAGGGATGATCCAAATAAAGCGGCAAGTTCAGGAGCATTATCTTGATCAACACTTAAAACTGTATTAACAATTTGCACTTCATTTCGGAAATCTTCTGGGAATAATGGTCGCATAGGACGATCAATCATTCTTGCTGCAAGAGTGGCAGCATCGGTAGGTCTTCCTTCTCTTTTAATAAATCCACCAGGTATCTTACCAACTGAATATAACTTTTCATTATAAAGTACCATTAATGGAAAGAAATCTGATAATAGATTAGCATTCTTTGATACAACAGCAGTACTTAACACAACTGTATCATTTACTCTAACTAATACACTACCATGAGCTTGTTTAGCAAGCTCTCCATGTTCAACAACGATTTTTCTACCATAAAAATCTAATTCAAATACTTTTTTCATTATAACCTCTTTCTAAATAAAAAGACACTAAAAATCTTTTGTGTCCTTTTGTTATTTTCTTAAATTTAATTTTTTGATTACTTCACGATAGCTAACTACATCATTTTCTTTTAAGTAGTTAAGTAGTTTTTTTCTACGACCAACTTTCATAAGTAATCCTCTTTTTGAATGATAATCATGAATGTGTTCTTGCATATGTGCTGTTAAATCATTGATTTCTCTAGTAAGAATTGCAATTTGTACTTCAGCAGAACCACAATCTTTTTCATTCTTAGCAAAATCTTTAATGATTTTTGCTTTTTCTTCTTTACTTAAAGCCATTTTTCTTTTCCTTTCTAATAATTGGTTTAAACTGAGACAAAAATCGGAAATTTTTTTATCTAAGTAAAAACTTCTAGTAATAATTATATTATAAAATGCATCAAAAGTAAACAAAAAATTGACTATAATCCCATTATTAATTCATAATTTAATTGAACTTAATTGATAAGTATGTTATTATTATCTTATGAAGAGATTTCAGTACCAAACCGTCCACCGGAATATTTTCTGACACGGTCGCTGAAATCTCTTTTTAGATTAAATATTTTTCTTTAACTTTTCAATTTCTACTTTTGCTAAACCTGTTGCTTTTTCGATATCTTGAATAGACATATTCATTTTTAATAAATTAATAGCAGTTTTATTTATTCCTTCTGCTATGCCTTTTGTAATGCCTTCTGTTATTCCTTCATCTCTTGCTTCAGATATTTCTGATCTTCTTAATTTCTCTTGTTCTTCTTCATAACTTAAATGATTTAATACTACTCCATCTTTTGTTAATGTTAACACTCTTTCTTCATACTCCTTTAC
>CANQQX010000024.1 GCA_947626115.1 uncultured Bacilli bacterium | reverse complement strand
GTATAAAAAATTCCAAGAGTTTCTTGGAGTTTTTTTGTGGTTAGGTTGCGGACATAGTCCGCGGTATGTTATAATATTTTTAGGAGAAGTTTATGAATAATAAAACAGATTATTTAGAAATGAAAGAAGCTGCTCAAAGAGATTTTGGTGAAAAATCAACTGTTAAAATAGCAATTCAAGCTTTAGAAAGTTTTGATAATTTATATGCAAAAGTTGCTAATAGATTTGCCAGATCAAATATGTTTACAGAAAAAGATTATGCCGTAATTGATGCTTTAAATGTTTTCTTAGATCTTGCCAGTGATTTAGCAAAAGAGTTTTCTGCTGTTGAATGGCAAAATAGAATCAATAAATTGGTAGCTGAAAAAAGAGCTAATTTAACATTTTTAGCCCAAACAATGCCAAGCTTAGATAATGATTTAAATAATTCTCAGCATTTATAAAAAAATTATATTTTATACCTATGATAAACATAGGTATTTTTTTTATCTTTTATTTTTGATATAATTATAATGAGAAAAAATGGTTAAAAAAAGGTGGTGATACTATGTTTTATAATTTAGATACAGATAAAGTTTTAAAAGAGTTAAATTCTTCTAAAAAAGGATTAACAGAAGAAGAAGTAAATAAAAGATTAAAAAGAGATGGTCAAAATAAATTAACTGAAGCAAAAAAAAGATCTGCCTTTAGTAAATTTATTGATCAATTTCGTGATTTAATGATAATATTTTTAATTATATCTGCAGTTGTATCTTTTGTTATTTCTTTAGTAAAAAATGAACCTTTTACTGATAGTATCATTATTATTGCAATTGTTATTTTAAATGCTATTTTAGGCTTTATTCAAGAAAGAAAAGCTGATAAAGCAATTGATGCATTAAAGAAAATGCAAGTTAAAAGTGTTCGAGTTAGAAGAGATAATTTAATATATTTAGTAAATAGTGAAGATTTAGTTAAAGGGGATATTTTAGTTCTTGAAGCCGGTGATACTATTCCAGCAGATGCGAGAATTATTTATGCAGCATCTTTAAAAGTAGATGAATCATCTTTAACTGGTGAATCTGTTCCAGTAGAAAAGAATACTAATACTATAAAAGAACAAGTATCTCTTGCAAGTCGTTTTAATATGCTTTATTCTGGTACCAATATTGTCTATGGTAAATGTGAAGCAGTTGTTTGTGATATTGGAATGAATACCGAATTTGGTCTTATTGCAAGTAACTTAAAAACAGAAGAAAAAGAAATTACACCATTACAAAAAAGAATTGACGGTATAAGTAAATTTTTATCTGTAATAATTGTGTTAATTATTATGGTAATGTTTATTGTGGGTAGTATTACCGGAATGGAAACTATGGAAGTAGTTATGCTTTCTATATCTCTAGCAGTAGCAGCCATTCCTGAAGGTTTGCCAGCAGTTATTACGATTGTTTTATCTTTAGGAATGAGTGATTTAGCTAAGAAAAACGCTATTGTCAGAAAAATGACTAGTGTGGAAACTTTAGGCTGTACTGAAATTATTTGTTCTGATAAAACAGGTACTATTACACAAAATAAAATGAATGTTAGAGAAATATATTATGATAAAAAAATAAATAAAATAGAAGATTTATCTAAAGATAATATTATTTTTAAAATAATGGCACTTAATAATGATGTTGTAAAAACTAAAAAAGAATTTTTAGGAGATCCTACAGAAATTGCTTTATATGAATGTGCTAGTATTTATTTAGATGTTGAAAATACAAAAAAAGATAATACAAGAGTTGATGAACTTCCTTTTGATTCTGAGCGAAAAATGATGTCTACTATTAATGAATATAATGGTAAATATACAATGTACACTAAAGGTAGTTTTGATTCTATTATCAATGTTTGTTCTTATGTTTTAGAAAATAATAAAATAGTAAAACTTTCTAAAGACAAAAAAGAAAAATTAAAAGAAATGGAAAAGATAGAATCCAATAAAGCTTATAGAGTAATTGCCTATGCATATAAAGAGATTGCCCATAATTATAAATTAAAAGAACTTAATGAAGATAATTTAGTATTTGTTGGCTTTAGTGCCATGATTGATCCACCAAGAGAAGATGTAAAAGAAGCTATTAGTTATTGTAAAAGTGCTCATATTAAGCCAATAATGATTACTGGTGATAGTTTGGATACTGCTACATCAATTGCGAAAGAAATAGGCATTTTACAAAATTCTGATGAAGCAATACTAGGAACAGAAATTGATAAAATGACACCAAATGATTTAAAGAAAAATGTTACTAAATATTCTGTTTATGCTAGAGTTAGTCCAATAAATAAACTTTCAATAGTAAATGCTTGGAAAGAACAAGATAAAGTAGTGGCAATGACGGGTGATGGCGTAAATGATGCACCTGCTTTAAAAGCTGCTGATATTGGTGTTGGTATGGGTAAAACTGGTACAGAAGTATCGAAAGGTGTTTCTGATATTATTTTAGCTGATGATAGTTTTTCTACCATAGTTACTGCTGTGAAAGAAGGAAGAAGAATATATGATAATATTAGAAAAGTATTAATTTATCTTTTAACAGGTAATATTTCCGAAGTATTGGTAGTATTTATTGGCATGATGTGTGGCTTAGAAATATTTTTACCTATTCAACTTTTATATATTAATTTAATAACTGATGGTATACCTGCAATTGCTCTTGCCTTTGAGAAAGAAGAAGAAGACGTTATGGAGCGAGATGTTAGAAAAAAGGATACTTCTTTCTTTACTCCGTTTTTAATAGCTAAAATGGCTATTTCGGCTATTTTAAAAACTGCCACAATTTTAATTGTTTATTTTGCTAATACAGCAATTTATAATGAACAAGTAGGCTGTTCTATGGCATTTTTAACTTTAATATTATCAGAAATGATTTTTGCTTATTCTTGTCGAAATTTAAAACAAAGTATGTTAGAACAAAAAATATTTGCTAATGGTTATTTAAATAAAAGTATGTTTGGTTTAGGATTAATACAATTAATTATTTTTATAACACCATTAAAAAATTTATTCGGTATAGTAACTCTTAATTTATGGCAAACATGTTATTGTCTACTAATAATTATATTAATGTTTTTAGTTGATGAACTTTCTAAAAATATTATTTCCAAAATATTTAAAGATTAAAAACTCTTGATTCTCGGGGGGGGTATATTATAATAATCTTATAATAGAAGAAGGTTATTATAGATGAAGAGAATAATAAAAAATAATTATAAATTTGTACTAGGAATAATAGTAGGATTAATAGTATCAGTAACAAGTGTATATGCCATTGATGCATATATAGAAAGTAATAAAGTATCATATGATAATAAATATACAGATAAAGATAATGTACAAGAATCAATAGATGAGTTATATGAGCGAAGTGGAATACATAAAGAAAAATGGATAGATCCAATACTTAATGGAGCAGATCCTGTATTAAAGACACCATTAATACCAGTAGAGATAAAACCCAATGGAGATGTATATTATGCAAATGAAAATAGTGAATGGTATAATTATAGTGAAAAAAGATGGGCAAATGCAGTTATATTAACAGATACAGCTAGTAAATATTCAGTTGGTCAACATATTCTTGAAAAAGATATTAAAGGCTATTTTGTCTGGATACCAAGATATCAATACAAAATATGGAATCTCGGAAAATATAGTGAAGCAATATCAAATATTACAAATACACAAGAAACAGCTCAAACTGAAAATGCATTATGGAAAGTAACTGGAAATAATACCAGAATAATAGATATTAAGTTTGGTAATATAAGTGCAATACCAAAGATGAATGAAAATGATGCTAAATTAAATGAGTATTATACTCATCCAGCTTTTACTTTAGGAGAAAAAGATTTAAACGGAATATGGGTAGGAAAGTTTGAGACTGGTGGCACTAGTTCAGATACAATGGTAATAAAACCAAATGTATCATCTTGGCGAAATCAAACTGTAAAAATCTTTTTCGATGCTGGAAAAAATTTTTCTGCTAATTTAGATAGTCATCTGATGAAAAATACGGAATGGGGAGCTGTAGTATATTTATCACATTCTGAGTATGGTATAGGTAATGAGATAAATATTAATAATACAAGTGATTATATGACGGGTTATAGTGCAGCACCAAATACAGATCAAAGTACAATTCCAAGTGATACAGCATTAAGTAGTGATGAAACAAAAACTCAATCATGGAATACTCCGGTTGGATACCTTGCAAATACAGCAGGAAATATTACAGGTATTTATGATATGAATGGTGGAGCATGGGAATACATGGCTGCATGCATAGATGGATTTCCTGTAGCAAGTGGTTTTGATGTAGATACATTATCTAGTGAAATGGATAAGGGGTATATAGATAAATATGATAAAAGTAGTTCTATAACAACTTATAATAATAGAATATTAGGAGATGCAACCGGAGAAATGGGACCATTTTATAGTTATTATGAAAATAATGGAACACTTTATACTCATAGTAGCTGGTATGGCGATGATGCAACTTTTATTGAAAGTGGGCATCCTTGGTTCATTCGGGGTAGTGAAAGTAGATCTGGTGTAATCGCTGGTATGTTCTATTCAAGAGGATATATTGGATATGCATATTATGACGTTGGTTTTCGTCTTGTTCTTGCTCCTATAAAATAATTTGTTAAAATTTGACAAATTATTTTCTTTTGTTTATAATGGTAACATAAGTTACTATGATAGGGGTGGTTATATGCCGGCAAGTTGTATGCTAAGTAAAGAAAGTATAATTAAAAAGGCAGTAGTTATAATTAATAAAAAGGGGTGGGATAGCATTAATGCAAGAGACCTCGCTAAAGAGCTTAAAATATCTACTAAACCTTTATATCGTATATACAACAATATGGATGAAATTAAAAAAGATATATATAAAGAAATATATAAACAATATGATGAATTTATAACTAGTAGAGTTGATAATAAAAATGCTTTAGTAACGTTATGTGTAGCATACGTTGAATTTGCTAAATATTATAAAAATTTATTTAATAGTTTATTTCTATCTAATAATTTAAAATGGCAAAGTATTGATGATGTTTTAAATGAAAAATGGAATCAAGGTGCAATAATTAATTTAGTCAATAAACAAGGATATACCTTTAATGAAGCTAAAGAGTTATTTATGCATGTATGGTTATATTCTCATGGTCTTGCCACTTTGATTTCTACTAATGCTATAAATATAGATGATAAAGAGATAATTAAAAGAATTGTGAAAATATATAAAACATTAGAAAAATAGTTTGAATTGAATTAAAACTTTGGTATAATAAGCTTATTAGGGAGGTAGAAATGAAAAAGATTATTTTAAGTTTTATTACACTATTGAGTATTTTAGTTATGACACCAATAGTAAAAGCTGATAGCGATGTAACAGTTTATATGTTTACTAAAAATGGCTGTTATTATTGTGAACAAGCAAGAGAATATTTTGAAGGTTTACTTAAAGAAGATAAGGATGCTTTTAAATTAGTTAATATTGAAGTATGGTGTGGAGATGACAATACAGTTGAACCTAGTCAATGGATTTTAGGTAGTGAAGATGCTTACGATTTATTAATGTCTGTTGTAGATCACTATGAATTAGATGAGAATGAATTAGGAACACCAGTCATTGTCGTTGGTGATTATGCTTCAATTGGACTTACTGATAAGGATGCAGTTTCTAAAGCAATTAGCAAAGCTAAAAAAAGTAAAAAAGAAATTGATGTTGTTAAAGATTTAGCTAAAGA
This sequence comes from uncultured Bacilli bacterium, assembly GCA_947626115.1. GTDB lineage: Bacteria > Bacillota_I > Bacilli_A > RF39 > UBA660 > SIG200. Next base: position 13,801 of record CANQQX010000024.1, on the reverse strand, counting down.
AAAAAATATTGAGCTATCTAGTGTAATAAAAGATTTTGATGCCAAAAATTGTAACAAACCAGAAGATTCGGCTGAAGAAAATAATGCTACATCTGGTAAATATGATGGTATTATAATTGTTTCAATATTTGTTGTTTTAATTGGTGGATTTGCTGGTTTAGTAGTACTTGGTAGAAAATAAAATTAAGTAGTAAAATACTTAATTTTTTGTTATAATAATATGGGTTGATAGAATGAAAGATGATAGAATAAAAAAATTAAATAATGAATTAAAATATTTAACAGATAATGAAAGACAAAAAGAAATAATGAACTACAATGCAGCGCTAGAAAATAACAGTATTGTTGTTAAAGATATTGCTAAAGAAATTTATTTAAGAAGGGGAATTGATTATTCAAAATTAAATAAAGGCATTTTTAATAATGTTATTAATACAATAACTGAATTATCAACAGTATTTAAAAATAAAGATAGTAAAGTAAAAGGTAAAATGATTACTGAGATTATTTATATAGTTGTAATTTTATTGTTATTAAAGATTCCATTTGATTTAGTAAGAGATTTGGGATATGACTATCTAGAATTATTATCAACAAACAATTTATATTATAATTTATGGAATATATTATTTTTAATTTTATATACTATAACAATCTTTTGTACCTTTATAGTATTAATTAGAAATTTTAATAATAAATATAAAAATATTGGAAATCAAAATTAATGATTTCTTTTTTTTACAATTAAAAAGAGATTATCAACTAATCTCTTAAATATTATTTTCCTAATTTATAAGGGTTTTCAATAAATACTCTTTTACCATCTTTATCAACTTTATATTCAGTTATTGTCTTTGTTTCACCATTATTAGTTATTTTAACAACTATCTTAAGTTCATAACCAATTATACCATCACCAGTTTTATTAACAACAGCTGAAACCATTCTATTTAAAGCAAGTGTTCCTGCTAAATTTAAGCCTTCAACATCTTTTTTAATTCTTGTAGTTTCTGTTTCCATTAATTGATCAATTTCTTTAGTGGTATTTGTATTTTTGTATAAATCTAGGCTAACTGCACAATTATTGGATGTAATATCAATAGCAATTAAATAATTTTCACTATCGTATTCACCATTACCATATTTACATTTATTATCTGTTTGTGGAGTTGGTGGCTTAGGTGAATCAGTATTTTGAATAATTAATTTTGTTTCTTTTACTGTTTGATTACCAGTTTCATCAGTAGCAGATATCTTAATAGAATAAGTTCCTGCCTTTTTATAATTTTCATAATTAATTGCTTTACCTTCTTCATCAACACCTTCAGCGTAGTAAGTAATATTACATTTTGTATTACTATTATCAGTACAACTTTCAACAAAATCATTTGCACTATAAGTAGCATTTGGTTTAATTGTTAACTCTTTTAAAGTAAGTTCCGGTTTAGCAGTGTCTACAACATTTAAACTAGAATCATAGCTTTTACCATCTATTACAATTTTAACATCATATTTGCCAACTTTAGAAATATCATAATTATCAGGGTAATTAATCTTTATTTTACTTAAATCAACATTTTCAATTTTAGAAAAATATATATCATTGGCAAATTTTTCATTTACTTCAACTGTTGCTTCTTTTTTGATGCTAAGTTCACCACCTGGTGTTTTTTTGCTTTCTCCTTGGAAATTAGATGTTAAGATAAAACAAATAATAATACCAATTACACAGACTCCGATAATAACAATATTTATTATAGTTCTTTTGGTATTATAAACTCGATTATAGAAAAATTTTTTTGCCATAATAAAACCTCTATCCTTAATATAACTTAATAATAACATAATATGTATCAAATTGACAATATTTTATTTATTTTTGTTGACATAACTTGCATATAATTTTATTGGTTAAAACTATTGCATATTAGGCATATTTATGGTATTATTTAACATGCAATTAAATTTAATTGCTAGTTTAGTGGGAGGGAAATGCGGATTTGCCCAAGACCACTGACGCGAAAAAAATTTTAATAGGAGGTGTTTTTCGTGGCAAAAGAAGTCGTAAAGAAAATTAAGCTTGAAATTGATGCCGGTAAAGCAACACCAGCACCACCAGTTGGTACAGTTTTAGGACCTGCTGGAATTAATTTACAAGAATTTTGTACCAGATTTAATGATGCAACTCGTGATAAAATGGGTGATAGAATTCCTTGTGAAATTTCAATTTATGATGACAGAACATTTGACTTTGTTCTAAAAACTCCACCTGCTGGATTTTTACTAAAGAAAGTTGCTAAAATCCAAAAAGGTAGTGCTAAAGGAGCAAATCAAATCGTTGCTACTATTACGGAAGCAGAACTTAGAAGTATTGCTGAAACTAAATTACCTGATTTAAATGCTTATACTGTTGAAGAAGCGATGAACATTATTGAAGGCACAGCAAGAAATATGGGTATTGCTATTAAAGGTCGTAATGATGCTGAACTAGCTGAACAAGCTCTAGAAGCCGCTGAAGAAGAAAAAGAAATGGCTAAGCGTGAAGCTGAACTTGAAGCTATGGAAGAAGAAGCTAAGACTGAAACTCCAGTTGATGTTCCAGTAGTTGGTGACGAAGAAAAATCTGAAGAAGAAACTGAAGAAAATTAATAAAAATAATATTATATATTATAATAATGATAAAAGAGTCCGCTAATTAACCACAGTTAGGAGGAAAAATTTTGAGAAAACGTAGTAAAAAATATGTGGAAGTTGCTTCTAAAATAGATAGAGATAAATTATATTCTAAAGAAGAAGCGACAAAACTAGTAAAAGAATCATCTGTTACTAAATTTGATAGTACTGTTGAAGTTGCTATTAAACTTAACATTGATGCTAAAAAATCAGATCAACAATTACGTGGATCATTAGTAATGCCTAATGGTACAGGTAAAAGTAAAAAAGTATTAGTTATTGCTAAAGGGGATGCTGCTGAAGATGCTAAAAAAGCTGGTGCAGACTTTGTTGGTGATAAAGATTTACTTGATAAAATAAAAACTGAAAATTGGTTTGATTTTGATGTAATCGTTGCAACACCTGATATGATGCCAGAAGTTGGTAAAATTGGTAACATTTTAGGACCTAAAGGTTTAATGCCTAACCCTAAAACTGGTACAGTTACTATGAAAACTGGCGATGTTGTAAAAGATTTAAAAAGTGGTATGGTAACATATAAAACTGATAGTTTTGGAAATGTTCATACTATAATTGGTAAAGCATCTTTTAAAGAAGATAAATTACTAGAAAATTTAGAATATGTAATTAGAACTATCAATAAAGCAAAACCTCAATCAGTTAAAGGTATATTTATTGATAAAATTACATTATCTACAACTATGGGTCCAAGTATTAAAGTTGACAAAAACTCATTTGAAATATAATTTGGACTTGCGAAATATAAAGTTGTAGAGTATAATACTTAAGAAGAAAAGAAAAACCGAAGACAGTAGGGAAGGAAACTTTTAATAATCCTACCGAGGGGAATTTTAAAAATATTGTTTTTTAAGCTTCCCATTCGGAAGCTTTTCTTAATATATAAGGAGGATATATGGCAAGCGAAAAGATTCTTAATGATAAGAAAGTTATCGTAAGTGAAATTATTGATAATATCAAAAATAGCGAATCTGTTATCTTATTCCAATATCAAGGTTTAACTGTTGCGGAAATGACTGAACTAAGAAACAAACTTAATGAAGTTGGCTCATCAGTTAAAATCTATAAGAATACATTATTAAAAAGAGCTTTAGATGAACTAAAAATCAATATGGATGAATTTCTTATGGGACCTAATGCCTTACTTGTTGGTAAAACATTATTAGAACCTATAAAAATCATTTCTGATTTTGCTAAAGATCATGATAAGTTAAGTATTCGTGTTGGAATTATCAGTGGCGATGTGGCTAGTCTAGATACAATCAAAGAATATGCAGCTATTCCATCAAGAGAAGGACTACTTACAATGCTTGCTGGTGGTATGATTCAATATGTCAAAGATCTATCAATAAGTTTAAACTTATATGCCGAACAATTAGAAGGGAAGGAAAATTAATATGGCAAAATTAACAAAAGAAGATTTTATTAGTGCATTAAAAGAAATGACTATTCTTGAAGTAAAAGAATTAGTTGATGCAATGAAAGAAGAATTTGGTGTTGATCCATCTGCTGTTGCAGTTGCTGCTGCTCCAGCTCAAGGTGCTCAAGAAGATGCTGGTTCTTCAACAAAAACAGTTGTATTAAAATCAGCTGGTGGCAACAAAATTGCTGTTATTAAAATCATTAAAGAAGTTACAGGCTTAGGATTAGTTGAAGCTAAAGGTTTAGCTGATAACGGTGGAAATATTAAAGAAAATATTCCTGCTGATGAAGCTCAAGGTATTGCTGATCAATTAACTGAAGCTGGTGCTGAAGTAGAATTAGCATAAGTAATTTAAGAAAAAAGCATTATTGCTTTTTTTTATGGGTTAATTTATAATATTTGTTGGTGATACTATGAAGCAAACATTGGGGATTATGTTTAAAGTATTAATTATCATTTTAATTGGTATTTGGGTAGCTTTAGTAATCACTGAATATACTAAATATATACATAATGAACCAATGGTAGTAGTATTAAAGGAAGACACTCTTACTTATCCTGATGGCCATGTTTATGTTTATTGGGGTCTTGGCTATAAAGAAGTAATTTATGAAAGAAATAGTCTTTATGGTAAAGAATTTGGTCATTTATTTATCAAAGTAAGAGAGCAAATTGAAACATAGGAGGACATATAAATATGAAATTAAATAATAAAGGTTGGGGAACAATGGAAATGATACTGTTAGTATGTGGTTTATTAATCGCTTTAATAGTAGCAATATTCTTCATTTCTAAATTATATGGTTCATTAAATAGTACAATAGGTAATAAAGACTATTTTGAATTAGAAACAAAAATAGAATCAGCTGCAAAAGAATATGTTAGAGATAATAATATTCAAATAGATGGTGAGAGACGTATTAGTTATGAAACTTTAAAGGAAAATAATAAGATAGATAATTTGTATGATAAAGATAATAATTCTTGCACTGGTTATGTTACAGTAACAAGAATAGATAATATTAATTATTATAAAGGATATATATCATGTCCTGGTTATATTACTGATAATTATTAAAATAAAGAATTTCTCAATATTTTTTCGCAATTTTTTCTTGATTCTCGGGGGGGGTATATTATAATAATCTTATAATAAGAAGGTTATTATAGATGAAGAGAGTAATAAAGAATAATAATAAAATAATAATTGGTATATTAATAGGCGTTGTATTATCAGTAACTACTGTTAATGCAGTAGATGCTTATATCGAAAGTAATAAAGTGGCATATGATAATTCAAAAAGTAATGGAAGTTTTAAAAATGTACAGGAAAGTATAGATGAATTATACGAAAAAAGTGGGATGCATAAAGAAAAATGGGTAGATGATACTCTTAATGGGGCAGATCCAGTATTAAAAGATCCTTTAATCCCAGTAACTATAGATAATGATGGTAATGTATATTATACTAATCTAAATAGTGAATGGTATAACTATAGTGAAAGAAGATGGGCCAATGCTGTTATTTTAATAGATAATCCAAGTAATACAAATTATGGGGTAGGAGATAAAATAGAAGAAGATGATATCGAAAGTTATTTTGTGTGGATACCAAGATATCAATATCAAGTGTGGGATTTAGGCAAGTATACTAAAGCATATACTTTGGGTGAAATAACTGATAAAAAAGATGATGTAGAAAGTTCTTTTTGGAAAGTAGCGGGTAGTAATGCAAAGTTAGTAAATATAAAATTTGGTGATGTAAGTAGAGCACCAAAAATGACTGAACCTACTACAACTGATGTTTATTATACTCATCCAGCCTTTACATTAGGAGATAAAAATTTAAATGGCATCTGGGTAGGTAAATTTGAGACAGGATATAAAGATGCAAATTCAAAAGAAACAGCTCAACATAATGAAATAGCATCAGATAAAATAATAATAAAACCCAATGTCTATTCATGGCGAGATATAACAATAAAAAATATGTTTATGTCTGCTTATGAATATAAAAAAGGAAGCTCTAATCATAATGAAACATTAAATCCACATATGATGAAGAATACAGAATGGGGAGCGACTGTTTATCTTTCTCATTCAGAATATGGCATAGGTACAGAAATAAGTTTAAATAACAATGAAGACTTTAAAACTGGATATTCAGCTACTGCTAATGCTGATCAAAGAAAGTATTTTGGAACTCCTGGGAGTACATCTCAAAATGATTTAACCCAACCATTTAATACCACTGTTGGCTATTTTGCCAGTACTACTGGTAACATTACAGGAATATATGATATGAGTGGTGGCGCTTGGGAATTTTTGGCATCATGTATAGAAAATGCTCCGGGTGATAGTGCTTTTACTAGTGATGAATTAAATAAATATATGAATTTAGGTTATATAGATAGATATGCAAGTAATAGTAATCTAGAATCATTTAATAATAGAATATTAGGAGACGCTACTGGAGAATTAGGACCTTTCTATCATTATATAGAGGGGAATGGTGTTCCGTATAGTCATAATAGTTGGTATGGTGATTATGCTTTTTTTCCTTCTTCTGATTTTCCATGGTTTGGTCGTGGTGGAAATTATAGAGATGGCGTTAGTTCTGGTCAATTTTATTTTCATGATAGTAATGGTAATATGCAGAATGATGGAAGCTTTCGATTAACTCTATCACTGTCCACATAATAACTTTTATATAAAAAAAGTGTTAAAAAATGTTGACAAAACATATAATAAAATGATATATTATTTGTGCATTTTAGTTAGGTTCTACCTTGGTAGAACTTAATTTAAAAAATATTTATGACACACTTGGATTCGTGTTAATAGGGAAGGAGAGAAAATATGCCTACAATAAATCAATTAGTTAAGAAAAATCGTGGCAAGAAAACAAGAAAAAGTAAGAGCCCAGTATTAAATGTTGGTTTTAACACATTAGAAAGAAAACAAACTGATGTTAAAAGCCCACAAAAAAGAGGAGTTTGTACTCGTGTTGGTACTAAAACACCAAAGAAACCAAACTCTGCACTTCGTAAATATGCTAGGGTAAGACTTTCAAATGGTAAAGAAATCGATGCTTACATTCCTGGTGAAGGACATAACTTACAAGAACACAGCGTAGTACTCGTTCGTGGTGGTCGTGTTAAAGATTTAATCGGTGTTCGTTATCATATTGTTCGTGGTACACTTGATACTCATGGTGTTGAAAATCGTAAACAAGGTCGTAGTAGATACGGTACTAAGAAAGAAAAATAAAATAATAGATAGAAGGAGGATAAAATATGCGTAAAAGAAGAGCAATAAAAAGAGATGTTTTACCAGATCCTATATATAATTCAAAAGTTGTAACTAAACTTGTTAATGCAATTATGTTAGATGGTAAAAAAGGAACTGCTCAAAAAATATTATATGAAGCTTTTGATATAGTAGAAAAACAAACAGGTAAACCTGCAATGGAAGTTTATACTGAAGCTTTAAAAAATATCAGCCCTGCACTAGAAGTTAAATCTCGTCGTGTTGGTGGCTCAAACTATCAAGTTCCAATGGAAGTAACTGATGAAAGAGCACAAACTCTAGCACTTCGTTGGCTTGTAAATTATGCAAAATTAAGAAATGGAAAGGGAATGGCTATAAATTTAGCAAATGAAATTATCGACGCTAGTAATGGTGTTGGTGGCGCAGTTAAAAAGCGTGAAGATACTCATAAAATGGCTGAAGCTAATAAAGCATTTGCTCATTATAGATGGTAATGTGATATGGCAAGAGATGTAACTATTGATAAAATTCGTAATATTGGTATAATGGCTCACATTGATGCTGGTAAAACTACTTTTACTGAAAGAGTTTTATTCCATACTGGTATTACTCATAAAATTGGAGAAACACATGATGGTGAATCTCAAATGGACTGGATGGAACAAGAAAAGGAACGTGGTATTACAATTACCAGTGCGGCAACTACTGCTCACTGGAAAGGATATCGTTTAAATATTATCGATACCCCAGGACACGTAGACTTTACTGTTGAAGTTCAAAGAAGTTTAAGAGTACTTGATGGATCTATCTGTTTACTAGATGGTAATGCTGGTGTTGAACCACAATCTGAAACAGTATGGCGTCAAGCTACTGAATATAAAGTTCCAAGAATGATATTCGTTAATAAAATGGATAAACTTGGTGCTGATTTTGAATTTTCTCTAGATACAATAGGTAAAAGATTAGGTGTTAATTATGCTCCTATTCAATGGCCTATTGGTGCTGAGAATGATTTTCATGGTATTATCGATTTACTAGAACAAAAGGCTTATACTTTTGATCGTACTGATGAACATGAAAATTATAAAGAAATTGAAATTCCAGCTGATTTAGTAGATTTAGTTCAAACTAAGAGAACTGAACTTATTGAAAAAGCTGTTGAATTTGATGATGCCTTAATGGAAAAATATTTAAATGGTGAAGAGTTAACTGTTCCGGAAATTAAAGGAGCAATTAGAAAAGGTGTTTTAAAGGCTGAATTCTTCCCAGTACTATGTGGTAGTGCTCTATCAAATACTGGCGTAAAACTAGCACTTGATGCTGTAATTGACTATATGCCAGCTCCAACTGATGTTGAGGCAATTGATTGTACTGACTTTAATGGTAATTTAGTAAAAAGACATCCAAGTGATTCAGAACCATTTATGGCTATGGCATTTAAAATTATGACTGACCCATATGTTGGTAGACTTGCATTCTTTCGTGTTTATTCTGGTCATTTATCAAGTGGATCATATATTTTAAATAGTACAAAGAATGTTAAAGAAAGAGTTGGTCGTATTTTACAAATGCATGCTAACCAAAGAAAAGAAATTACTGATGTTTATACTGGTGAAATTGCTGCTTTAGTTGGTTTAAAAAATACCACAACTGCTGATACTCTATGTGATGAAAAGAGTCCAGTAATCATGAATGGGATGGAATTTCCTGAACCTGTTATTGATGAGGCTATTGAACCAAAGAGTAAAGCTGACCAAGAAAAACTTGGTGTAGCACTTCAAAAATTAGCTGAAGAAGATCCAACATTTAAATACAAAACTGATCCTGAAACTGGTCAAACAGTTATTAGTGGTATGGGTGAATTACACCTAGAAGTATTAGTTCGTCGTATGAAAGATGAATTTGGTGTTGAGGCTAATATCGGTCGTCCACAAGTTGCTTATCGTGAAACTATTACAGTTCCAGCTGATTGTGAAGGTAAATATATTAAACAATCTGGTGGTCGTGGACAATATGGTCACGTTTGGGTTAAATTTGAACCTAATCCTGAAAAAGGTTATGAATTTGTTGATGCAATCGTTGGTGGTGTAGTTCCTCGTGAATATATCCCAGTAACTGATAAAGGTTTACAAGAAGCAATGGCTGGTGGTATGATTGCCGGATATCCTGTAGTAGATGTTAAAGCAACATTATTTGATGGTTCTTACCATGATGTCGACTCATCAGAAATGGCCTTCAAAATTGCTGCATCAATGGCTTTAAAAGAAGCTGCTAAAAAATGTAAACCAGTTCTTCTAGAACCAATTATGAAAGTAGAAGTAGTTGTTCCAGAAGAATATATGGGTAATGTTATGGGTGACCTTACTAGTAGAAGAGGAAAACCTTTAGGTAATGAATCAAGAGGTAATGCTCTATCTATTAATGCAATGGTACCTTTAGCAGAAATGTTTGGGTATATGACTACTTTACGTTCTAATTCCCAAGGTCGTGGTACATTTACAATGACACTAGATCATTATGAAGAAGTACCAAAAAATATCGCTGATGATATTATTAAGAAAAACAGTGTCAATTAATTAAAAAATTGATACATTAAAAGCCGAATAATACTTGAAAAATATTCAAGCATTAGATAAAATATAAGAGTATATAGGAAAAGGAGGAAAACTTATATGGCAAGAGAAAAATTTGATCGTTCTAAGGAACACGTTAATATAGGTACTATTGGCCACGTTGACCATGGTAAAACTACATTAACTGCTGCGATCACTAAATATTTCGGTGAATTTGTTGATTATGCTGATATCGACAAAGCTCCAGAAGAAAGGGAAAGAGGTATTACTATTAATACTGCTCACGTTGAGTATGAAACTGAAAAACGTCACTATGCTCACGTAGACTGTCCAGGACATGCCGATTATGTTAAAAACATGATTACTGGTGCTGCTCAAATGGATGGTGCTATCCTTGTTGTTTCTGCTGCTGATGGTCCAATGCCACAAACTAGAGAACATATTTTACTTTCTCGTCAAGTTGGTGTGCCTAAGATCGTTGTTTACATGAATAAATGTGATCAAGTAGACGATCCAGAATTATTAGACTTAGTAGAAATGGAAATCAGAGAATTATTAGGTGAATATGATTTTGATCAAGATTGCCCAATCATTCGTGGTAGTGCACTTAAAGCACTTGAAGGTGATGAAGCTGCTGTTCAAAGTATTCGTGACTTAATGGCTGCAGTTGATAGTTATATCGATGCACCAGTTCGTGATACTGAAAAACCATTCTTAATGAGTATCGAAGATGTATTTACTATTTCAGGACGTGGTACAGTTGTTACTGGACGTGTTGAACGTGGTAGATTAAATCTTAACGATGAAGTTGAAATTGTTGGTCTAAGACCTACACAAAAATCTGTTGTTACAGGAATTGAAATGTTCCGTAAATCACTTGACTATGCTCAAGCTGGTGATAACGCAGGTGTTCTACTTCGTGGTATTGCTCGTGAAGACGTTGAAAGAGGACAAGTTCTAGCTAAACCTGGAAGTGTTACTCCTCATACTAAGTTTAAAGCAAGTGTTTATGTTCTTTCTAAAGAAGAAGGTGGAAGACATACTCCATTCTTCTCAAATTATCGTCCACAATTCTATTTCAGAACTACTGACGTAACAGGTGTTATCGAATTACCAGAAGGTACTGAAATGGTTATGCCTGGTGATAATGTTGACATGACAGTTGAATTAATTGCTCCAGTTGCTCTTGAAAACGGTACTAAATTCTCTATTCGTGAGGGTGGACATACTGTTGGTGCTGGTGTAGTATCAGAAATTATAAAATAGTAGCCAATGTGCTACTTTTTTTATTTACATAAAAATAATTAAAAAGGAGTGATAAATATGGTAGTGCCAATATATAATGAAGAATTAAAAGAAAAAGATTTAAAAGAACTTGTTAGAATTCAACAAGATGTTATAAAAGTAATTTTAGATTTTGAGAATAAATATATTTTAAAAACTAATCAAAATGCAGTTGATGATAATATAGTTGAAAATCCTAGTCCTACTACAATATGGAAAATAAGATTAGAAGATTTAAGCAAAATTACTGAATTAATAATAGAAAAAGCCAAAAAATTTGAAGAAATAGAATAAAAAGTTATCTAAATCAACTTAATAAAATCTAATTTCATGATATACTATAATAAACGGATGGTGTTTTATGCAGAAAAAAGATATAATAAGTTTAGAAGAATTATTAAATAAAGAATTTAATATTCCTAGTTATCAAAGAACATATGAATGGAATAAAGAAAATGTTTATACATTATTAAATGATATAAATAATAATTTTGTTAAAAATGAACCAATTAATTTAGGATCAATTATTATATATAAAAATGAAGGTAAATATGATTTAGTAGATGGACAACAAAGACTAATAACATTATCTTTGCTATTAAAATTTTTAAATTATAACAATAAACTAAAATTACTTGATAATAAAATTATTTGCGCATCTAATACTGAGCAAATAATAGTTAATAATTATAAAGCTATTGAAGAATTTATAACAAGTTTAACTGAAGCTGAGAATTTAGATACTGAAAAATTTATTAATTATTTATGTAATGATGTATTATTTTATTTAATAGAAGCTAAAGATGAAAAAGAAACTTTTCAATTATTTGATGGCCGTAATTCTAAATTTAAAAATTTAACACCAGTGGATCTTCTTAAAGCATATCATCTAGGAGCATTACCCCAAAATTATCCAAAAGATAAAAAAATTAAATTATTAAAAGAGTGGGATGCGAATATTAATAGCGAGTTTACTATAGATAAAAATACTAATAAAATAGAGTATCTTTATAATAATATTCTATTTAATATTTATAATTGGTCTATTAATAAAAAAATAAAACCATTTACTAAAAATGATATTTATTTATATAAAGGGTATAAGTCAGAAAATAAATATTCATATATAAAATATTATTCAGATTCTTCCCAAAAATATTTTCAAATTAATAAACTTTTTAAAGCAGGCGAAGGATTTTTTAATTATACAAATTATTATATAAAAATGTTAGACGATTTAATAAAATATAATAATTTATTTAAAGAATTAGATATAGATAATATATATTACCCAAATTTTCAATTTATTAACTATTTGTATTATGGGGCATTGCTTACTTTTTATGATAAATTTGGTAAAAATATAAAATGTTTCTATAAAAAATTTATAGAAGATTTTATTTATAATTATAGTATTTTACATCGTATAAAAAATAAATCAGTTAATTTTACTACTGTGAATTATTATGTTTTAAATACGAAATATAATTTTTTCTTTGAATGTAATAACGCTTTGAATGTAGAAGAACTTTTAAAATTAGAAATAGAAGATAAAGGGAATGAACCAAGTAAATCGGAAAAATTAGGAGAAATGAGAAGTAAATTATGGAAAAAACTAAAATAGATAGTGCTTTAAAAAGAAAATATATTATTCCTTGTTTTCAACGTGAATATTCGTGGGAAAAAGATGAAATTGAAGAGTTAATTAATGACATTATAGATAACAAAGATTATTGTATAGGAATAGTTACAGTAAAAAAAGCTAATGAAGATATTTTATTAATAGATGGCCAACAAAGAATAACAACTCTTTATTTAATTGCCATAGCTTGTGGTAAAATAAAAAGTGCGAATGATATTATGTTAATATCAGAATATGAAAAATTAGCAAATAAAGAAAATGATTTAGCTAATTTAATAAAAGGTAAATATAAAAATATTCCTAAAAGATTAATTGAAGCCTATGACTGTATTAAAGAAAAATTAGCTGAAAAATTAAATCAAGGTCAAAATAAGTGGGATGCTTTTAAAAATAGTTATTATTATGAAATAAATTTAGATAAAAGTATAGATATAAATCATTATTTTGAAGTTATGAATTCACGTGGTATACAATTAAGTAGAAGTGATATTGTAAAATCTATTTTAATACAACATTTAAGTAATGATGACGATAAATATAGACTTAATAATTTATGGTATATCTATGAAAAAATGATTGATGATAAAAACAAATATAAAACTTTTAATAGTTTTAAAAAAGATAAAATAGAAGATAAAACTATTAATGAAATATTAAATAAAAACAAAGTAGATAAGGATAATATCTCCAAAAAAGATAATAATAATGAAATGGATGATAAATCTATCTTAAATTTTGATTATTTTTTATTGTATGTTATTAGATTATATAAAAATAGAGAAGAAAAAGAATATAAAAATTCAGGTGAATTTGATTTAAATGATCTTACTAAAGAATATAATGATAGTGCTAATATAAAAATGTAGGAAAAGACGAATATAAAAATGTCGAAAAACCTACAAAATTATATTAGCACTT
>CANQQX010000023.1 GCA_947626115.1 uncultured Bacilli bacterium | reverse complement strand
GTCATCAAATTAATCAACCACCTTTTCTATATTATACCAAATTGGTGATTGCGAAAAAATTTCACTCCTTAATGCTGTGTTAGTAGTTTTTTTATTGACATTAACAGGTAAAAGTGCTAAGATAGTATTCAATTTTAAGGGGGTTATTATTATGTTTGAAAAAACTAAAGAAAAAAACAAAATAAAGAAAGATTTAAACAGAAGATATGAAATCTTAGATAATATTAGTAGAGAAATAACTAATAAAAGTGTAGAATTAAAAAACTTAGAAGATAAATTAGCAAGATTGAAAAGTGAGCTAGGTCCATATGAAAGTTTAGAAGCAATTGAAAAACAAAGAAGAGAATTGAATCAACTGGCAGAAGAAGTTGGTGGCTATACTGAATTAAAAGAACAAGTAGCTAAACTTAAAAGTGAAAAAGATTATCTTGAAACTAAAAAATATGATGTAAAAGATATTATTTTTGCTCGTTATAACATAACTGGTAAAGAAATTTATAATTCTGCTTTTATAAAAGATTGGGAAAGATATATTAATGTTCTTTCTTCTAGTACAAAAGTTATATATTTTAATGAAATTGGTGGAATTCATAAAATGATTTATGTACCTAGTTTAGGTGAAAGCTATCGTACTTATGATGAACCTGCTGATGTTAAACTTATTGATTATATATCTTATGCAGAAATATGCTCTGCATTAGGCATTGAACTAAAAGGATATCTAACTTATGAAGAAGTAGTGAATATATCGAATACTTTTAAAAGTTATATGGCTCAAGATTATAGTTTAACAGATACATTAAATGAAATAAGAAATAGTAGAGTTAATAATACAAATATGCATAGATAGAATGAGCAATCATTCTTTTTCTTTACAATAAAATTTATTAGTGATATCATATTTATACTTATTTAGGGTGGTTTATATGTTTGAAAAAAGTAAAGTAAAAAAAGATTTAAATACAAGACAAAATCAATTAAATGATGTTAATAGAGAATACTATGAAAGAACTGTGGAAAAGAAGCAATTAGAAGAAGAAATAGTATCTTTAAGAGAAGAACTGGGTATTTTAAAAGAAATGAAAATTACTAAAGATATGGTCGATACTTTAAGAAGTGAAATATCTCTTTTAGAAGAAAGAAAACAATTGTTACTACAAGAAGGTATGCCTAAATATAAAATAAGTGATATATTGTTTGCAATATATACACCTAAAAATACCAAAGATTATTATCTTGGTGCGTTTAAATATGATGAAAAGGTAAGAGTTAAAAATAATTGTACTGGTTATATAAGTAATCATTTATCATATAAAAGTATAGTAGGAAATCATTTAATTGCATTTGATTGTGCAACTAAAGAAGCAAATAATGATATAGTTGATAGTGATTATGATATAGAAGTTAGAGATGTAATTTCTCTAGAAGATTTATGTTTACAAATTAATAGTGATATTATGTATATGCAAGAAATAACTCATAGTGAAGTACTACAGATATTACAATTTTTAAATGAATTTTTTGAAAATTACAAAAAATTTAGTTTAATAATAAATCAAATAAAAATTGAGCAAAAATATACTACTAATAAATTAACACTTAAAAGAATAAACAAATAATTTTACTACTAGCATATGTTAGTAGTTTTTTTTAATTAATTTTAGATTTTGGATATGGTTTTCTTTCATCAGTTAAATACAATAAATAATCAATTGATACATTATAATATTTAGCAAGTTTCTTTAATAAATCTATAGGTATTTGTCTTTTACCAATTTCGTAATATGAATAAGCAACTTGTGATACATTTAAAATTTTAGCAATATCTTTTTGACTTAGATCTTTATCTTCTCTTATTTCTTTTAATCTGTCCATTGTATCACCTCAAAACAATTTTATTTTAAAACATTATGTTTTATTGACATTTAAAACAAATTGTTTTAAACTTAAAAAGTAATATATGGTGATGCTATGAAAAAAATAAGTAAAAAGGAATTAATAGTAATTGTAGTATTTCTAATAAGTTTAGTAATTATTTACAAATTACCTAAATTATTAATAAATAAAAATGATAAAACTTTACCAGAAGTAAAATTAAGAAATATAAAGAGTAGTAAATCTTTTGCTATAATGATTCAAAATGGTGATGGTTATGAAGAATACACAAGTGAAGATAATACATGGCCAGGTGCTGATTATGTATTTAAAGAAGCAAAATGTACAGATAATAATGGTGAATTAGTAGATAATGCTATAACATTTGCCAATGGCAAAGCAACATTAACAACTAATCAGACAATATATTGTACATTATATTTTGATGAGAAACCAAAACCTACAATAGACATATTAAGAGCAAAAGATAAAGAAGTATCAGGCGGAGTAGAACATTTGAGCCCAGAACCAAACTTACAAGGTGGAATGTATAGATACCAAGGAACAGATAATGTGCCAAATTGGATTTTATTTGGAACAAGAGAGAAATGTGAAAAAGATGAAGAAGAAAAATGTACAAATTCAAAGTTAAATAACATGACATATGATGAATATGTAGATAAATATATGTATAGAATAATAGGAATAACCGAAGAAGGACAAATGTATTTGTTAAAAGAGACATTTTTAAAAGAAGGAGAAACAGCAAACAAATTTGCATGGAACACAAAATATTTAGTAAAAGATTGTTTAGGAGAAGCATGTGAATGGCCAAATGTCGATTTATATAAAAGAATAAATGGAACAAGTAACGGAGAAATATCTGGAAGTAGCGGAAGTACAAATATCTTTGTAAATAGTAGTGAATATGATTATTTAAAATTGGAAGATAATGATGAAGTATCTGGAAGTGATGATGCAAGTGAATGGTACAAATTAATAGCAGACCATAACTGGATGTATGGAGATATCGGAGATGGATACGCACCGAATGGAGATGTAATGTATGGAAAGGAAACGGGGAATACAACAACAAAGAGAATATGGCCAGATGAAAAACAAGGGCAAACAACATGTAGTACTGATAATCAATGTACAAATGAACCATATACATGGAGTAAAAGTGCAAACAATGTAAAAATAGGATTAATGTATATTCATGATTACATGTATGCATATGCAAATTGTAGTAGTGGAGAATGTAGTTCAAGAGGGGTCCCTGGAAGTGCTGAAAATGTAAAAAATAGTTGGATACATTTCCAAAAAGATGGATATAACACATCATCGACTTCTGAGTGGTTGATAACTCGCAAGGGTGCCCTTAGTGAGACTAATTCGGGTGTCCGCACGTGGCTGTGTCTTATAGGTGGCGGTTTTACCGACGGTACCGTGGGTGTGGAAACCGGTGTCCGTCCTGTCTTCTATTTATCATCAAAAACAAAAATAGCAAGTGGAGATGGAACAAAAGCAAATCCGTTTATATTATCTGTATAATTATAAATGTTAAAAAATACGTTGAAAGAAATAAAATTCTTTCTTTTTTTTCTACCCCAATTGATATTTATATGTTAAAATAGTATGTAGTGAAGAAGTATAAATTAGAGGTGTATTATGGCTAAAGTTATTTCATTAGTTAATCAAAAAGGTGGAGTTGGTAAAACAACTACTAGTATTAATTTAGCAGCAGCATTAGGCAAAGAAGGTAAATCAGTTTTATTAATTGATTTAGATCCCCAAAGTAATGCTACTACGGGACTTGGTTATAATTCTAATGATTTTGAACACGATATTTATGAAGTAATTACAGGTAAATGTAATATTGAAAGTGCAATTATTAAAACTAAATATGAAAATTTGGCCTTAATTCCTTCAACCTTAAATTTAGCTGGTGTTGATGTCGAGTTTGTTAAAAAAATGTTAGATGATCAATCATTTCATCAAAATGAACAATTAAAAAATAATATTCAAGAAGTAAGACATATTTTTGATTATATTATTATTGATTGCCAACCTTCTTTAGGACTTGGTACAATGAATGCTTTAGTTGCAAGTGATTCCGTAATTATTCCAGTTCAATGTGAATTTTTTGCGCTTGAAGGTATTACTCAACTTTTAAATTCTATTATTATGGTTCAATCAAGTATGAATCCAAATTTAAGAATTGAAGGAGTTCTACTTACAATGCTTGATGGACGAACTAATATTGGTTTAGAAGTTATTGAAGAAATTAGAAAATATTTTAAAGATAAAGTATTTAATACAATTATTCCAAGGTTAGTTAGACTAGTTGAAGCTCCATCTCATGGAAAACCAATTAATGAATATGATCCAACTAGTAGAGCAACTGAGGCCTATCACAATTTAGCAAAGGAAGTGATTCTTAGAGATGGAGAATAAAAAGAAAGCCTTAGGTAGAGGATTAGAACAATTATTTACTAATAACAATGTTATTGATTTTGATAACTTTGAAAAAGAAATTGTTTCGGAAAATAAAAATAATGTGGTAATGATTAAATTAGATGAAATTAGAAGTAATCCTCATCAACCAAGAAAAACTTTTAATGAAGAAAGTTTAAGGGAACTTGCGACATCTATTAAAGAATATGGGATAGTTCAACCAGTTATTGTTAAAAAAAGCATTAAAGGTTATGAGTTAATTGCAGGTGAGCGTAGATGTAAGGCATCTCGTCTTGCTGGTTTAACTGAAGTACCTGCAATTATTAAAGAATTTACTGATCAAGAAATGATGGAAATTGCTCTAATTGAAAATATTCAAAGAGAAGATTTAAATCCAATTGATGAAGCTAAAAGTGTTTTAAACATTATTAATTTAAGAGGTATTACGCAAGAAGAGTTTGCCCAAAAATTTGGTAAAAGTAGAAGTTATATCACTAACTTACTTGGACTTTTAAATTTACCTGAAAATATTCAAAAAATGTTAATTGATAAAGAAATATCTGCATCTCATGCAAGAGTCTTAAGTAAATTAGAAGATAGTAAACAAATAGATGAACTTGCTAAGAAAATTGTTGCAGATAATTTAAATGTAAGAGATTTAGAACATTTAGTAAGTAATAAAGAAATACCTAAAAGAAAACCAATAGTAAGTAAAGAGATAGAACCAAAATATCAAATGTATGAAAATGTTATTAGTGATAAAATTGGTAACAAAGTTAAAATAAATAAAAATAAAATAGAGATTTCTTTTGATTCAGTTAAAGATTTAGAAAGAATAATGGAAATATTAAATATTACCATTGGAGATGAATAATAATGAATAAAGAATTTGCTCTAAATGATGAAGTAATTATGAAAAAACAACATGCTTGTGGTACTAATCTATGGACTATCACGAGAGTTGGTGTTGATGTCAAATTAAAATGTAACAATTGTGGTAGAGAAATTATGATGGATCGTTTAGAATTTCAAAAGAAATTAAAGAAGGTGCTTAAAAATGAAGAGAATAAAAAGGAAAACTAAGTTTGAATTACATCCGTTAATGGCTTATGTTTTACTAATAGTATTTAGTATTATTTTAAGCGGTATATTAAGAATTATAGATGTCCAAGCAACTTATACGACCGTAAATAATATTACTTTAGAATTAAATCCAGTTACAGAAGTTATTAAATCATTATGTAATTTAAGTGGAGTTAAATACATATTTACTAATACTGTATCTAATTTTGCTAATTTTACCGTACTTTCTAATTTAATAATTTTATTAATGGGTATAAGTATTATGGATAAAAGTGGTTTCTTACAAACTGCTATTACGCTAACTACTAAAAGATTAAAAAAGAAAACTGTTACTTTTATCTTTGTCTTATTATGTGTATTATCAAGTATATTTGGTAATCTATCATATTTAATATTTATCCCAATTGGGGCATTACTTTTCTATTATGGGAAGAGAAATCCAGCGATAGGTATAATTGCAGCCTTTGCGGCTCTTTCTTGTGGTAGTGCTATCAATGTTATATTTACAAGTAGTGATTCAGAGCTTTTAAATTATACTCTTTTAGCATCACATACGCTAAATCCTAATTATATTATTTCTCATCTAGCGTTTGTCTTTATTATGGCAGTAGCAGTGTTACTAGTTACGTACATAATAACAATTGTTACTGAAAACATAATTGTGAGAAGATTACCAAAATATGAATTTAGTGAAACTGAACTAGAAGAAGATATTGTTACTAAAGATGAGAAAAAAGGTATGATATATGCTTGTACTAGTGCTGGTATATATTTATTAGTCTTTATATATAGTATTATTCCAGGACTACCTTTAAGTGGAGCCTTACTTGATAATAGTCAAACATATTATATTGATAAATTATTTAGTGTTAATGCTTTCTTCAACAATGGTGCTGTCTTCGTTATAACTTTATTATTTATAATATTAGGTTTATTCTATGGTATTGGTGTTAAAACAATTAAAAATCATAAAGATTTCTGTGATAATTTAGGTCATTCTCTAGATGGTATTGGTAATATGTTAGTAATGATATTCTTAGCATCTCTATTTATAAGTATCTTTAAACAAACTAATATTGGCAATGTTATTGTGGCATCCGTTACCGAAATTATTGATAATACGACATTTACTGGTTTACCTTTAATTATTTTAATATTCTTTGGGGTAGCTTTATGTAATTTATTTGTGCCATCAAGTACACTAAAGTGGTATATGTTATCATCTACTTTAGTTCCGGTTATGATGCAATCAGAAATGACCCCAGAATTTGCCCAAATAGTATTTAGATTTGCGGAAACTACGACAATGAATATTACACCAATGCTTGCCTATTTTATTGTTTATTTAGCATTTTTAGAAAAATATAATCAAAGAGATAAAAAGATAAGATTATTTGAATCAATTAGATATCAAATGCCTTATACAATAATTATTGGAATAACTTTACTTGTGATATTAATTTTATGGTATGTGGTAGGAATTCCACTAGGAATAAATACTTTACCAACAATGTAAGAAAGGTGATATTATGTCTTTAAAAGCAGGAATTGTAGGCTTACCTAATGTTGGTAAATCAACATTATTTAATGCCATTACAAAAAAACATATTTTAGCGGCCAATTATCCATTTGCGACGATTGAGCCAAATGTCGGGGTTGTAACTGTTCCTGATACTAGACTTGATTATTTAGTTAGTTTATATAAGCCCAAAAGTGTTGTACCAACAACTTTTGAATTTATTGATATTGCTGGCCTTGTAAGTGGGGCATCCACTGGTGAAGGTTTAGGTAATAAATTTTTATCGCATATAAGAGAAGTTGATGCCATAGTTGAAGTAGTAAGATGTTTTGATGATGAAAACATTACGCATGTAGAAGGTGCAACTGACCCAATTCGGGATGTGGAAATAATTAATACTGAACTTATTTTAGCAGACTTAGAAATAGTCGAAAATAGAATCGGTAAAATTGAAAAAAAAGCCGAAACTACGAAAGATAAAGATGCTTTAAAAGAAGTCAATGTTTTAAAAAGAATAAAGATAAGTTTAGAAGCAAGTAAACCAATTAGATTATTAGATTTTGATGAAGATGAACTTGAAATAATTAAAAATTTTAATTTTATTACGCAAAAGAAAATAATTTATGTAGCTAATGTTGATGAAGACTCTGCTTCCGTTGGTGATAATGATTATTCTTTAAAATTAAAAGAATATGCTGGTAAAGAGTGTGCTTCAGTAGTAGTAATGTGTGCAAAGCTCGAAAGTGATTTAGCCGATTATGAAGATAGTGAAAGAGAAGAATTTTTAAAAAGTGTTGGTATTACCAATAGTGGTCTTGACAAACTCATTTTTGCGACTTATGATTTACTTGGACTAGCAACATTCTTTACATCTGGTACTGATGAATGCAGAGCTTGGACTTTTCAAAAAGGAATGAAAGCTCCAGATTGTGCTGGCATTATTCATACTGATTTTAAAAAAGGCTTTATTAAAGCTGAAGTGATGAGTTTTAATGATTTAGAAGATGCTGGTAGTGAACTTAAGGTAAGAGAAAATGGCAAACTTAGATTAGAAGGTAAAGAATATTTAGTTCAAGATGGAGACATTTGCTATTTTAGATTTAATGTGTAGAAAGGGATTAACTTATGAAAAAAAATAATGAAGAAATGAAAAAATATGGTGATATAATTGAAAGAATAATGGAAATTATCAGTCTTAGTGAAAAAAAGAAAAGAGAATTATCACCAGAAGAACTTAAAGCAAATTTTAATAAACATTTTGCTTATATTCTTTATAATGATATTGATGTTGATTTAGCATCAGAATTTAAAGAATTAATTGATGCTGAAAGAACATTTATGCAATTAAAACAAGCATCACCACTTTCTTGCTTAGATAAAACTAAACAATTATTATTTGATTGTAAAGAAAATTCAAATCCCAGTATAAATAATAGCTACATTTATGAAGAACTTGCGCAAATAATTACTGATTCATATGGTAAAAGTGCCTTTTTATTAACTGAATATAAAGGATATTATATTTTAAGAGAAAGATTAAATCGCTTTTTATGGTTAATGCGTAAAGCAAATTTATTTGTAGATGAAAAAACAATGACGGAAGAACAAAGAAGAAGTGAAGTTAATCGTATACTATATGAAAATCATGAACAATATGATCGTTTGCGAGAATATATTGAACAAGCTAAAATGATTGATGATAAGAAAAAGAAGAATGGCCCACAAATAATAGATATAAATAGTACTACGGGTATTAGACCAAATTTTAGAAATAAAGTTCATAGTGATTTAATTTTATTAGGATTGTATGGTAAATTAACAACTGATATGGTAGAGAGATTAAGAATATCATATTCTGATGAAGAATATCAAGAATTAATCGATGAATTAGCAGAATGGGATATATTTAGTCAAGAAGAACTTGCTAAATTGAGAAATGCTGAAAGTAAAAGTATAGTAGTAACAAATAATTTTGATGAATTATTTGCGTTCTTTGCTACTAAAAAAATTAGTGATGCATCTGCTTTTCGTTTATTAATACCAGCAATTGGTAGAGAAAATTGTCAAACTTTAGTTGATTTATTATATCAAACTGGATCTATATCTCAAGAAATATACGAAGAATATTTAACTCAAGAGTTTGGTGTAGATACAAAAT
The DNA here is from genome assembly GCA_947626115.1 of uncultured Bacilli bacterium. Lineage (GTDB taxonomy): Bacteria > Bacillota_I > Bacilli_A > RF39 > UBA660 > SIG200. The sequence continues at coordinate 11,713 of CANQQX010000023.1, read as the reverse complement.
TAATAAAAAGAGCATAAATTTTATATAATTTACTATAGCAAAAAAATGTTTACTTTTAATAATATATTTGCTATACTATAAAGCGAGTAAAAATTATTACTCCTTGCTTTTATTAAAAAGCCAAAAGACCATAAGGAGGTGGAATGATGACTAATTATGAAATTATGTTTATTGTTAAAGCAACTTTAGATGAATCTGCATTAAAGAAACTTACAACAGATGTTCAAAAATTAATAACAGACAATAAATCAAAAGTTATCGAATTCAAGGATATGGGTAGAAAGAAACTTGCTTATCCAATTAATAAAGAGGTAAGTGGTTTTTACTATTTAATGAATGTTGAAGCTACTCATGAAGTAATTCAAGAATTTGATCGTAAACTTAGAATTAATGAAAATATTTTAAGACATTTAATATTAAAAAAAGAAAGTGAGTAACTCATGAATAAAGTATTATTAGTAGGAAGATTAACAAGAGATCCAGAACTTAGAACTACGCAAAGTGGTATTGCTGTTGCAAGATTTACAATTGCGGTAAATCAAAACTTTACTAATCGTAATGGTGAGAGAGGTACAGACTTTATCAATTGTGTAGTATGGGAAAGACAAGCAGCTAATATTGCAAAATATTGTCATAAAGGCTCATTAGTATCTGCTGAAGGTAGAATAACTACTAGAAGTTATGATGCTCAAGATGGTACTAAAAGATATGTTACTGAAGTAACATGTGAGAATGTAAATTTCTTATCATCAAAGAATGAAAATTCTAACTATACTCCAGATGTACCTGATTATGCTGGTGGAAGTACTCCTTCTGCAAGTGAATCAGTACCAACTGAACCAATGGAAACTGCTGACTTATCTGAAGATCCATTTAAAAGTTTTGGCGAAGAAATTACTTTAACTAGTGATGATTTACCATTCTAAAAAAGGAGGAATTTAAATGGCAGAATTTTATCGTAAGAAAAAGAAAATATGTCAAATGTGTGCTGGTAAAAGCGTTGATTATAAAGATGTAATGATTATTAATAAATATATCAATGAAAAAGGTAAGATATTACCAAGAAGAGTAACTGGTGCATGTGCTAAACATCAAAGACATATTGCTGAACAAGTAAAATATGCAAGATTCATGGCATTAATACCATATGTTAAATAATTGAGCTTAAAAGCTCTTTTTTTATTGGCTAAATTTACACCAATATAAAAAAATAAATTAAATGTGTTGACAAATCAAAAACCGGGGGGGGTATACTTATTATAGATAGATAAGGTATTACATAAAAGGTAAAAGATATTCTATCAAAAATAGAATAAAGGAAGGAGGGAAACATAAATGGATAAGAAAAATACAATGTTATTAACAGTTATTGCTGTTGCTACATTATTAGTTGCAGTAGTTGGTGCTACATTTGCCTATTTTGCAATTAGTACTGATAAAGGTGCAAGTTCTAAAACTACTATTACTGGTAGTACAGAAAATACCAAGGTTGGTAGTGTTGCTTTAAAAGGAAATGAAGCCTTAACAATGAATTTAACTGCTGAAGATATGGCACTAACTCATGCTGATCATACTTTTTATGCAAATGAATCTGGTAATGCTACAATGGATACAGAAGAAAAAATAACGGTTGGTACAGTTACTTTATCTGGTAGTGATACAGGTATAGTTTATTCTTGTAAAGCAGTATATAAAGTAACTTATGATGATTCAGATGTAATTAATGCTGGTGGTATTACATGGGAAGAAGATGATGCTGCGGTATTAAAGCTATATGGTGCAGATGGTAATGTAACTGTAACAGAAGATGATAATTATACTTCTGCTGGTCTTAAATTAATTGATTTAAAAACAGCAGCAGCTACAGGAAAGACAGTAAATGTTACATTTAAATTAACTGGTGGAACTTCAGAAACAGCAATATTACAAGCTTCTTTAGGAATTAAAAACTCTCAAAGTGAGCAACAAGATAGATTAGCTGGTAAAAAATTTAAAGTAAATCTTGAAGCAACATCATTTGAATGTGATACAGTTGCATCTTAATAAAGATTTTAATCTTTAATTATATAATTAACTATTTAGGGAGAAGTTTTAAGTAACTTCTTTTTTGTTTTAGTAAAAAAATGTTAAATTTTAAAAAAATTTCACGAAAAAAAAGGAAATTGGCTATCTAGTTCACTATATATATAAGTGAAGGGGGATAGTTTTATGAAACTTATCGACAAAGATTTATTGCAAAAAATTTATAAGGAAATTGCTAATAATGATAAGACAACTGAAAGGTTATTAGCAGAAAAATATTATTGTTCTGAAAGAACTATTAGAAGGTATATTAAAATCTTAAAAGAAAATAAATATATCACTATGGAAGGAACAGGAAGAAAAAGGAAATGGATTATTCTAAAGTAATATTCTATTAAGTAGAAAATTATGTTATAATATTTATAACCTTTAGGAGGACATTATGAAAATTATTTTATTAGAAGATGTTAAAGGAAAAGGTAAGAAAGATGATATTATTAATGTAAGTGATGGTTATGGTAAAAATTACTTACTGAAAAATAAATTAGGGGTTTTATATACTGAAGGTAGTAAAAAAGTACTAGATAAAGAAATTAAAATTAGACAAGATAGAGAAGATGCTTTAGTTAGTGATTTAACTAAAATAAAAGAAAAATTAGAGAATAAAAATATTAAATTTAAAGTTAAAACTGGCAAAGAAGATAGAGTGTTTGGTAATATTTCGACTAAACAAATCAGTGAAGAGATTAAAAAATTAGGGTTTAATATCGATAAAAAATGTATTAAACCAAATAGTAATATCGATTCATTAGGTACGCATAAAGTTCTAATTGAACTTCATAAAAAAGTAAAATTTTATATAAATGTTGTATTAGATAAGTAGGTGATATTATGGCAAGAGTAATGCCTTCCAATAAAGAAGCTGAGATGAGCGTTTTAGGGGTAATGTTCATCGATAATAGTTTAGTTGATAGTATTTGTGAAGAAGTAAATGCAGATATGTTTTTTGATGAAAAAAATAAAATACTATTTGAGGCCATTTATGATTTACATAATCAAAATATTCCTATAGATGCGGGAATGGTTAAAGAAGAGTTAGATAAAAAGAAAAAATTAAATGCAATTGGTGGCTTATCTTACATAAGTGAAGTAATAGATTCCGTTATTACTACTGCTAATTTATCACATTATATTGCTATTTTAAAAGAACATGCAACAAGAAGAAACTTAATTAATGCTGCAACAGAAGTTATTAATGAAGCATATGATGAAGAAAATGTAACAACTGTTTTAGATGATGCCGAGAGAAATATTTTAAATGTTGTTAAAACAAGAACTGTTAAAGATTTTGTGCCAATTCATGAAATACTTAGAAGAGCCCAAGCTAAATTAGAAGAACTTGCTAAAAATAAAAAACTTATTACTGGACTTGAAACAGGATTTTATGATTTTGATAAAATAACTACTGGATTTCAACCTGGTGAACTTATCATTTTAGCGGCTCGTCCTGGTATGGGAAAAACAGCACTAGCCCTTAATATGGCAACATATGCTGCAACTAAAACAGATAAAGCAATAGCTATATTTAACCTAGAAATGCCAGCTGAACAGTTAGTAAATCGGATTATTAGTTCAATTGGTTCTATTGATGCTTATAAACTTCAAACAGGTAATATGCAAGAGAGAGATTGGAAACGCTATAATGAAGCAATGAATGAACTTGCTGATACTAATCTTTATATTGAAGATAATTCTGGTATTACGGTATCGGAAATCAAAGCTAAATGTCGAAGACTTGCTAATATGCCAAAAGGTTTAGGTTTAGTAGTTATTGATTACTTACAACTTGTTACAACTGGTAGTAAAAGAGTAGAATCAAGACAAGTTGAAGTATCAGAGATATCAAGAAATTTAAAAACAATGGCCTTAGAACTTGGAGTACCAGTTATAGCTTGTGCCCAACTTTCAAGAAATGCGGAAAGAAGAGAATCAAATATGCCAATGCTTGCCGACTTAAGAGAATCAGGTTCAATTGAGCAAGATGCCGATATCGTATTATTTATTAATAGAAAAGATTATTATGAAGCAAAAAAGGATCAAACCGAGAAAATAGTTCCAGCGGAGCTTGTTATTGCTAAGCATCGTAAAGGTAGTTTAGGTACAATAGATTTATTATTCGAATTAAATATGAGTGCTTTTAGAAGTGTTGATAATATAGAGGAAGAGAATTAATGAAAATAAAAGAGAAAATTATTACTAGTTTAATATGTTTAATTGCGATATCTTTATTTGCAGTTATTAAAGGTTATCAAAATGTAGCCGAGGCAGATAAAGTATACAATGTTTATTTAGATGGTAAAGTAATCGGTGCTATTACTGATAAAGATGCTTTATATAATTTAATAGATGAAAAACAACAAAATATTAAAAATAAATATCATGTTAATAATGTTTATCCACCAAGTGGATTACAAATTGTTGAGAATTATGCTTATGATACTAAAGTAGATGAGATAAATAATATTTATCAAAAAATAGAAGACTCACAAGATTTTACAATTAAAGGCTATGAAATTAAAGTAGCTAAAGGTAGTGATCATCCTGAATTTAGTCTATATGTTCTTGATAAAACTGTTTTTCGTGATGCTGTTAGAGATTTTATTTTATCCTTTATTGATGAAGAAGATTATCAAAAATATTTAAATGGTGAACAAGAAATATTAGATGATATAGGTAAAACTTATGATAGCATGAGTATTTTAGAAAATATTGTGATAAGAGAAAAATATATTAGTGTTAATGATAAAATATATCAAGATAGTGAAGAACTTGCTCAACAATTGTTATTTGGCTTTGATTATAAAACTAAAACATATACAGTTAAAGAAGGGGATACTATTGAATCAATTTCTGATGATAATTCCTTAAATACTCAAGAATTTTTAGTAGCTAATCCGGAATATTCTAGTAAAGATTCTCTTTTAACTATTGGTGATACTGTTAATATTACTTTAATTAATCCGCAAATATCATTTGCTTATAATGCTTATGAAATGAAACAAGTTGAATATGATTATGAAACAAAAATTGAAAGAGATGAATCTAAACCATCAAGTTATTCACAAATAACTCAAAATGGTGTAACCGGTTTATCTTTAGTAACAAGCCATTATACAGTTGTTAATGGTGAACAAAATACTGATGAAGTAATTGATAATGAAGTAATATTAAGAGCTAAAGTTGATCAAGTTACTACAAAAGGGAGAAAAAGTGTTGTTTGGGGTTGGAATAATTTTTATGACACTGGTACTGGTTGGCGTTGGCCTACCGCTAATCCTTATGCTATTACAAGTGAATTTGCATGGCGTTGGGGTAAACAACATAATGGTATCGATATATCCGGTCCAGGTGAAGGATCTAGAATATTTGCAGCGAATGATGGTGTAGTTGTTCATGCTTCAAGTGGTTGCCCTGATAATGGTAGTTACCCTAATAATTGTGGTGGTGGTTATGGTAACTACGTAATAATTGACCACGGTAATAATGTTTATACTCTTTATGGTCATATGCTTCAAAATATTCGCGTTAAAACTGGTCAAACAGTTAGTCGTGGTGATGTTGTAGGCTATATGGGTAATAGTGGTCAATCAAAAGGTTTTCACTTACACTTCGGTGTATCTTTAGGTAATCCTCAAAGTGGCGGTACATGGCAAAATCCAAGGAGTTTGTTTAAATAATGCGTGTTTGTGTATTAGCCAGTGGCTCCAAAGGGAATTCTACTTATATTGAAACAAAAAGCCATCACATTTTACTAGATATGGGTAAAAATAAAAAATATATAGTAGATTCTTTAAAATCAATTGGTGTAGATCCAAAAAGTATTGATATCATTTTAATTAGTCACTTACATAACGACCATATATCTGCTTTAGAAACATTTATTAAAAGTTATCCTGCTTTAGTATGTATGCCACAAGATATGTTTGCATCCCTAGATAGTTTGCAAAATTATGAACACATCAAAATATATGATGATGAAATGGATTTTGATGATGTTAAAATATATGCTTTAAAATCTAGTCATGATGCTATTGCATCACATAACTTTATCATTGAAGAAGGAAGTACTTCAGTTGTCCAAATAACTGATACGGGGTATATAAAGAGTAAATATTTTAACTTACTTAAAAATAGAGATGTTTATTTATTAGAAAGTAATCATGATGTCGAAATGTTACAACATGGTCCTTATCCTGATTGGCTTAAAAAAAGAGTATTATCTGATGAAGGGCACTTATCTAATCAAGCAGCTGGTTTCTATTTATCTAAATTAATTGGTGATAAAACTAAAAAGGTTTATTTAATGCATTTAAGTGAAGTTAATAACAAACCAGAAATAGCTTTAAAAACAGTTAAAGATTCTCTAAAAGAATATGATGTTAATTTCAAAGAAATAAAATGTGCGACGCAAAATGAAATAAGTGAAGTGATAACTTTATGATTAAAATTATTTGTGTTGGTAAAATAAAAGAAAATTATTTAAATGAACTAATTGATGATTATTTAAAAAGAATAAGTAAATATCATAAAATTGATATTATTGAAGTAAAAGATAATGACAATTTAAAAATAGAGACTGATAATTTACTCAAAGTTATTAATCCAAAAGATTATAACGTTGCTTTATGTTTAGATGGAAAAACTTTTGATAGTGTAGATTTAGCTCATCATATTGATAATCTATTTATTTATAATAGTACAATATCTTTTATTATTGGGGGCTCAAATGGTTTAAGTGATGATGTATTAAATATATGTAAAGAACAAATAAGTTTTGGTAATTTAACTTATCCGCATGGTTTATTTAGAGGTATTTTACTAGAACAAATATATCGTTCATTTAAAATAAATAATAATGAAAATTATCATAAGTAGGAGTGTTTTATGATAGGAAATGATTGGGACCAAGTATTAGAAATTATTGAAAAAAGTACAGGTTTTAAAAAATTTATGCAAATGATTAATGAAAAATATAATACGAGTGTAGTTTATCCACCTAAAAATTATGTATTTAATGCCTTAAAACTTACTAGTTATAAAGATACTAAAGTAGTAATTGTGGGGCAAGATCCATATCATGGTGAAGGAGAAGCCCATGGACTTTCATTTAGTGTTCAAAAAGGTGTTAAAATACCACCATCACTGCAAAATATATATAAAGAGTTATATAATGATTTAGGAATTAAACCTGCTCCATATGGTGATTTAACTAAATGGGCAAAAGAAGGAGTACTTCTTCTTAATGCAGTTTTAACAGTAGAAAAAGATAAACCAGCATCACATCGTAATTTAGGTTGGGAATTACTTACTGATTATATTATTAAAGCCTTAAATGAAAAAGATGAACCAGTAGTCTTTATTTTATGGGGAAACTTTGCTAAAGAAAAGAAAAAATATATTACTAATCCGAAGCATTTAGTTTTAACTAGTCCCCATCCATCTCCATATTCTGCAAATAGTGGTTTCTTTGGTTCAAAACCTTTTTCGAAAACAAATGAATTTTTAACTAAAAATAATAAAAAACCGATTGATTGGCAACTTTAAAAGTTATCACCATCATCGGTTTTATTTGTTGTATAAAAACTTCTTATGCGATAATTGGTTATTTTAGCCACTATATTATAAGGAAACTTTTTAATTAATTGATTTAATTTTACAGCATTTTGATTAAATAAATTTTTAGCAGAAACTAATACTTCATCAAGTTCTCTTAGGGAATTAAATGTTTTCATAAATTCTTTATCTTTATTTAAATCTCTATAATCACCAGTAAGTTCATCAATTAACTTAATTCCTTCATTTAATTTCATATCTTTTTCAATATTAGTTATATTTAAATTTTTAATAGAAGTATAATCTTTTAAATAATCTTTTTTACCAGTAACTTTTTTTATTGTGTTATTTAAAGTGTTTACTAAATCCAATTTTTTATTTAAATTTTCATCAATTATTTCTTCAGCTTTATCTATCTTTTCTTGATACTTTTTTAAATTAGTTATACATACAAAATAAGTAAATACTAATATTGCTATAATCATAACTATTACTGCAAGTGTAATATAAAAATCCATTATTTATCCCTTTTCTTTCCTAATAAATCTAATAATTCATTTTTATTTATTAATATATAAATACCTAATAATATAATACCAAATATAGCTAGTAATAAAATTAATAATATTCTACTTTCTACACTTATAATTATACCACGATATATTAAAGATAAAAATATCATTAAAACATATACTAAGAATAATTTAGGTAGTTTTTTTAAAGTTTCTGCATATTCTAAATGAAATTCTTTTTTTAAATTAACAAATGGAATTATAAGAGAAATTATATACCCAATAAGAGTAGCAGCAATAGCACCGTAATAAGGATAAATACCTAAATGATTAAATAGGATCATTAATGGTATATCTAAACATAAATTAATTCCTAAACCTAAAATAACAGATGTATAAATAAGTTTGGTTTTATTAAGACCTTGTAAACCGTTACAAATCATTATATATAGGGCATCAACAGCAGCAGTTATTATAGAAAATTTAATTATAATTGGACCAAATTCATTTTGACTTGCATAGAATATTTTCCATATAGAATCGCCAAAGATACTCATAAATATTGCTAAAGGCAAGGCCACATAGAAAAATATTTGTAATAATTTATTAAATTTATCATTAATATCTTTATAGTCTTTTTTAGTATTACTTTTTGCTATATTAGGTACTAAACTTATCGCAATACCGGTAGCAATACTTGTTATAATCGTATTTATTTTACCACCCCAAGTAGTAAATACACTACTGATGGCTTCAATTGATGGAGTATCAAATTTTAAATAATGTAAACCACGAATTAAAAGTATCATATCAGTTGAAGTATATAAAGAGTTAGCAATATTAACAACAATAAAAGGGATAGCATACATTATTATTCTTTTTGTAATGGCAGCTTTTTCTTCTTTTTTTAAGGTACTAATATCGGCTTTTGTTTCATTTTTTACTTTAAATAATTTATTAATTAAATAGATGTATGCAGCAATTCCACCAGCAAATGCGCCAAATACAGCAATACCTACGGCAGATTTTAAACTTAAATTAAATACTTTTAATCCTAGGAAACTACCACCAATTATAACAGCAATTCTTACTATTTGTTCTATTACTTGACTAAATGAGGCTGGCCTTATATAACCATGACCTTGTAAGTAACCTCTGCTAATAGCAAGCATTGGAACAACTAATATAGCAAATGAAACACATCTTATAACAAAAGTTATATCTTCTGGTGTATTACCACCTGTAATATTTCCGATTATTAAATGGGCAATAGCAGGAGCAAACAAAAATAAAACTAAAAAACAAACAACTGAAAATATTAAGATAATTTTGCTTGTTGATTTAAACATATAAGCCTTTTCTCTTTGCATATTTAAAGTATTGTATTCACTTGTAAGTTTACTAATCGCAAGAGGAATACCCGCAGTTGAAATAATTAAAAATAAATTATAAATGTTATAGGCATAACCATATAAAGCTCCACCTTGTGTACCAACAATACTATAAAAAGGAATTACATAAACAATACCTAAAAATTTAGTAAAGAAGATAGCTAAAGTGGCAATAATAGCGCCTTCCATAAATCCACTTTTCTTCATGGAATCACTCCTATATATAATTATAATTTAAAATAATACCTATATACAAGTTTTAAAAGGTTATAAAGTCAATATTTTGTAAAAAAATTAATATAATTTACTTTTAGGATAAGATTTTCTTTCATCTGTTCTACATACTAAATAGTCTAAACTAACATTGTAGTAATCAGCAAGTAAACATAATTTATCTATTGGTATCAGTCTAATTCCTAGTTCATACATAGAATATTGTTGTTGTGTAATATTTAGTGCTTTAGCAATTATCTTTTGTGAAAGATCTCTATCTTCTCTAATTTCTTTAAGTCTAATTATATTCATATTTATTCATTCCTTAATAATATAATTTCATACATTTAATTAGATGTATTGACATAACATTTAAATAAATGTAAAATTATACATATAATACATCTATATAAATGTAAGAAAAGGAATGGTAAATTATGAAAATAAAGATAAAAGATGTCTTGATAATACTATTAGCAATAATAAGTATAGTAGTAATATATAAAATACCCAAATTATTAATAAATAAAAATAATAAATCATTACCAGAAGTAAAATTAAGAGAAATAAAGAATAGTAAAGCATTTGCGATAATGATTCAGAATGAAACAGGATATGAAGAATATAATAAAGATACATGGCCAACAGAAGGGTATAAATTTAAAGAAGCAAAGTGTATAGATAATAATGGTTCATTAGTAGATAAAGCCATAACATACAATAATGGAAAAGTATCATTAACAACAAATCAAACAATATATTGTACTTTATACTTTGATAAAAAATTAGGAATAAGTGCATTAGATATAGTAGCAAGTAAACCAAAGAGTTTAAGTCCAAATCCAGACCAAGGAGATATGTATAGATATCAAGGAACAAGTGAACTAGTAAATGATAACTACATATGCTTCGGAACAAAAGAAAGGGAAGAATGTACAAATGATGAAGACCATTATATGTACAGAATAATAGGGATAACACCAGAAGGAGAAATGAAGTTAATTAAACAAACCCCAGTAGTAGAACAAGGCAATACAGTATTTAGTTGGTATAAGGCAACAGGAACTGATGAAAATGGAAATACCTTATATGGGACAGCCGAAGATGGATTAGAAACTTGGCCAGAGAGTGCCATATACAAAAGATTAAATGGGTTAAGTAATGGAACAATAACAGGAGACGGTCAAAATGCCGCAAAATATAGTACTAACAAAAATATCAATGCTGATACAGATATATTTGTAGATAGTAGTGAATATGATTATTTAAAATCAGGAGATAGTATAAATGGAACAAAAGATAATAAAGGAAGTGAATGGTACCAATTAATAGCAGATTATAATTGGATGTATGGAGATAGTATAGAAGAAATATATGATGGACACAAAATGTATCAAATAGAAACTGGACAAATTGAAACTAAATATAGATATTTAGATAAAGAAAAAGGTCATTATGTTGAAGGAACATATTTTTGGAATACTGAAAAAGATAAAGTATCATCAAAAATAGGTTTACCATATTCTTATGATATATTATTGACATATTATGATGGAGAAAAAGAGAAAAGTCGTGGAAATCCAAATAATTCTAGTTTTAGCGTTTGGCTAAATAATAAAGTCGATACTTTTGCGGGGGCAACAATGGATAGGTGCGACCCTGTATGGGGGGAGGCTGGTCCTTCTACAGATACTAGTATAAAAAGTTATAATAATAATGGAATGTATACAGATTGTTCTGTGGTAAATGTTTATCCATATTTATCTGGATTAAAAATTTACCCCACATTCTATCTACCAAATACTATAGAAATGGAAGGAACGGGAATAGAAACAGATCCATATATAATTGTAAATTAACATAAAATTAAAACCTTTTAAGGCACAAAAATGTGCTGTGTATTAGATTGGTGGAGTTAAATATATAGAAAAATAATAAAAAAAGCGATATAATTAAATAGCT
>CANQQX010000022.1 GCA_947626115.1 uncultured Bacilli bacterium | reverse complement strand
AGACCAGTATTAAATAAAGACATAATTCTTTTCTTAATACGTTTATCATTAATGAGATAAGTTTTATGAGTAGTAATTCTAATATTTTTATAACAACTAGAATTTTTAGAAAAATCAGTACCAAGGATAGTTAAATAAACAATACAAGAACATAAAATAGAATACATATTAGTAAAAGAATGGATAGACATATTAGAAATATTATTAAGATGAAAACCATTAGATTTTTGATTTTTAAAAATACATTCAATGAAACCAAATCTAAAACTATAATTTAAAATAGCGTGTTCTCTAAGTCTTTATTAGAAACAATAATCCAAGGAGTAGAAGTATTTAAAGAATTAGAATAGACAATATTAGTTTTAAATCTTTTATCAGTAATAAAGACATCTTTATGAAGAAGAAACAGAAAATAAAATAAATTAGAAATAATATTAAAATATTTTTTGAAAAGTGTTAAACAATTCTCTGAAAAAGTGTTAAGTAAAATGCTTGAAAAGTGTTAAATGAAATTTTTGAAAAATTAGTAAATGCTTGTAAGTTAATAAAAAATTTAATTACAAATGAATAAAATTATAGTAAAATAAAGTTATGAGAAATTTATTAAGTATGACTATGGAAAATTTAGAAGAATATTTCTTAAGTATTGGAGAAAAGAAGTTTAAAGCTTCTCAAGTTTTTGAATGGTTATATATTCATAAAGAATATAATATAGATAATTATAGTAATATTAAAAAAGAAATTAGAGATAGATTAAAGGAAGATTTTAATACTGATTTTATTAAGATAAAGAAAAAAGAAGAAGGAATGGAAGTTAAAAAATATTTATTTGAACTTTTAGATGGCAACTATATTGAAGCAGTACTTATGGAACATGATTATGGTAAGTCTGTTTGTGTATCAAGCGAAGTTGGTTGTAATATGGGATGTAAGTTTTGTGAAAGTGGAAGACTTAAAAAAGTAAGAGGGCTAGACACTTATGAAATGGTTGAACAAATAATATTAATAGAGAATGATATAAAAGAAAAAATTCAAAGTGTAGTTATAATGGGTATAGGAGAACCTTTTGATAATTATGATAATGTTATTAACTTTATTAAAATTATTAATCATGCGAAAGGTTTAGCTATTGGATCTAGACATATTACAGTATCTACTTGTGGGTTAGTTCCAAAGATAGAAGAGTTTAGTAATTTACCACTGCAAGTAAATCTTGCATTAAGTTTACATGCTCCGAATGATGAAATAAGAAATAAAATTATGCCCATAAATAAAGTGTATAATATTAGTAAAGTAATGGAAGCAATAAAGAAATATATTGCAAAAACTAATAGACGAGTAACCATTGAATATGTTATGCTTAATATGGTAAATGATAGCGTAGATAATGCAAGAGAACTTGCATCCCTTTTAAAAGGAATGAATGTCTATGTTAATTTAATACCATATAATGAAACAAATAATATAGATTTCAAGCGTAGTACAAGAATAAAAGAGTTTAAAGACACATTATTAAAGATGGGAATGAATGCTACGGTTAGAAGAGAATTTGGTAGTGGTATTTCGGCTGCTTGTGGTCAACTTAGAAGTAAAGAGGTGTAATTTATGAAAACGTGTTATATGACTGATTCAGGTCGGGTTAGAAGTCATAATGAAGATAGTGTTACAATACTTAAAAATGAAAGTGACGAATATTTATTAGTTGTTGCTGATGGTATGGGTGGACACCGTAAAGGTGAAGTTGCTTCATCTATCGCGGTTACTCATTTAGGTAAAAGATTTAATGAAACACCATCTGTCGGTTCTAAACTTGATGCCGTTAATTGGCTTAATGATAATGTTAATGAAATAAATAAAGAAGTATTAGAATATGGTGAAGAAAATATTGATTCAAGTGGTTTAGGTACTACTATAGTAATTGCGTTACTTACAAAAGATTATTTAATATTTGGTAATATCGGGGATTCTTCTGGTTATGTTGTAAAACATAATAAATTGCATAAAGTTACACATGATCATACTTTAGTAAATCTACTTGTGGATGCTGGTAATTTAACCGAAGATGAAGCGAAAACTCATCCGAAGAAAAATGTGTTAATGAAAGCAATCGGAGCATCAGAAAAAGTGGATATTGATATCTTTGATGTTGATATGGAAAGTGAAGCAATTATGCTTTGTAGTGATGGCTTAACTAACATGTTAACTGATGAACAAATTGAAAAGGTTTTGATTGATCCTGAGTTAGAGATAGAAGAAAAAGTAGAAAAATTAATAAGAAAGTGTAATGCCAGAGGTGGAAATGATAATATTTCGGTAGCACTTCTTATAAGGAATGGTGAGTAATATGATAATGAAAGGGCAAAAGATTAGTGATCGTTACCAAGTGATTAAATCAATTGGTGAAGGTGGCATGGCTAATGTATATTTAGCATATGATACAATTTTAGACCGTAATGTGGCGGTTAAAGTTTTGCGTGGGGATCTTGCTAATGACGAAAAATTTGTCCGTCGTTTTCAAAGAGAAGCCCTAGCAGCTTCATCTCTATCTAATCCTAATATTGTGGAAGTTTATGATGTTGGCGAAGATAATGGTGAATATTATATTGTCATGGAATATATTGAAGGAAAACATCTAAAACAACTATTAAAGAAACGCGGTAAACTTACCGTAACAGAAGCTGTTGATATCGTATCCCAAATAACTGATGGTTTATCTGTTGCACATGATTCTTATATAATCCATAGAGATATAAAACCCCAAAATATTATGATACTGGAAAATGGTTTAGTTAAAATAACTGATTTTGGTATAGCAATGGCCATGAATTCAACCCAACTTACCCAAACCAATTCCGTAATGGGTAGTGTGCATTATCTACCACCAGAACAAGCAAATGGTAAAGGGGCTACTTTACAAAGTGATATCTATTCAATCGGAATATTATTTTATGAACTTTTAACTGGTAAATTACCTTTTAAGGGAGAAAATGCCGTTGAGATTGCTTTAAAGCATTTAAAAGAGCCACTTCCATCAATTAGAGATGAAGTACCTAATATACCACAAAGTGTCGAAAATATTATTATTAAAGCAACTGCTAAGAATCCCAAAAATAGATATGCTGATGCGAGAGAAATGCATGAAGATTTAAAAACTTGTTTAGATCCAGCAAGAGCAAATGAAGAAAAAATTCATTTAAAATATCAAGAAATATCAGATGATACAAAAGTATTAAAACAAGTTAAAGAAGATGTTAAAAAGAATAGTGATAATAAAAAAGTAAATAATAAAAAAGAAGAAAAGGAAGAAGTAATTGCTAAAAAAATTACAGGTGATGATTTGAAAAAGCAAAATAAAACATTAATATTACTGGCGTCAATTTTTACTGGTTTAGTAATAGTTGTAACACTTGTATTTGTCATAATAATGGTTGTTAGTAGAACTTCAACTATTATTGTTCCAGATGTAACCAATAAGCCGGTTGATGAAGCTATAAAAATATTGCAAAATGCTGGCTTTACTATATCAGAAAATGAAAATTATGAATATTCTGAAAATATTAAGGATGGTAATGTAATTAGAACTTTACCAAGAGCAGGAGAGCCAAGAAAAAGAAATGCTGAAATTAAATTAGTTATTTCTCGTGATAACACCATTACAATAGATGATTATACTCACAAAAATTTCTTAGAAATAAAAGGTGCTTTAGAAGTATATGGCATAATTGTAAATTTTGAAGATGAAGTTGTCGATACTGATAGTGATTTTAAAGAAGGAGAAATTGTAAGTCAATCTGTGGAAAAAGGAGAAAATTTAACAGCTGGTGAATCAATTACTTTCTATGTTGCTCAAGTAGGAATAGCTTATCCAGATTTTACTGATGGGTCTTATACTGTAGATGATGTCAAAACCTTCTGTGAAGATAACGAAATTAAATTAGATATTATTGAGACACCAAGTGAAACTAATCCTGATGGTGATATATATCGTCAAAGTAGACAAGCCGGAAGTAGAGTATCTAAAAATGCTGAATTTAAAATATATGTTTATCGTAATGATAATGATGAAAATTTAGATGATACACCTGAAGGCGAAATCAGTAGTGAAGATGGACTTTTCTAAAATATGTTAGCAAATGGTAAAATAATAAAAATAAATAGTGACGACTTTACAGTTAAAGTAAATGAAAAAATTATTGAAACAAAATCAAGAGGTAAATTTCGCAATTTAAAAATTAAACCTTTAGTTGGAGATAATGTCTTAATAAATGAAGAAGATAAAGTTATTGAAGAAGTTTTACCCAGAAATAATTATTTATTAAGACCTCCAGTTGCTAATATAGATATTGCTCTTATAATAACTAGTATCAAAGAACCTAATATTAATTTAACTTTACTAGATAAATTAATAAGTATTATTACAATTAATAAAATAGAACCAGTTATTATATGGACTAAGTTAGATTTAGTTAGTAAGAATGAATTAAAAGAAATAAAAAAATTAAGTAAATATTATGAAAGTATTGGTATTAGAACTTTTACTAATAAAAAGGTAAAAAAAATAAAAAAATATCTTGCTAAAAAGATAGTTACAGTATGTGGGCAAACGGGTGCTGGTAAAAGTTCTTTAATTAACAAATTTAATAAAGAATTAAATTTAGCAACTGATACAATTAGTAATGCTTTAGGTAGAGGTAAACATACAACCAGAATAGTTGAACTTTTTAATATCGATAATTTTTATATTGTTGATACCCCAGGCTTTTCATCTATTGATATAAATGAATATAGTAAAGATGAAATAAAAAATAGCTTTGTTGAATTTAGAAATATTACTTGTAAATATAAAGATTGTATGCATCTAAAAGAGAGTGACTGTGAAGTAATTAAATTAGTAAATAGTAATAAAATATTAAAATCTAGATATGATAATTATTTAAGTTTTATAAAGGAGTCCAAATGATAGCAGTTAGTTTTTTAAAAAGTAATTATAATAGATATGACACTATAAAAAAAATAGATGAGAGTAAAGCTGATTTAATTCATGTCGATTTGCTTGATGGTATTTATGCCGGTAAAAATAATTTAGATATAGATGAATTAGTAAAAGAATTAAGTAATACTAAGAAAAAATTAGATATTCATTTAATGGTTAAAGAACCTTTAGAAATAATAAAAAAATTAATTAATTTAAATATCTGGGCAATTACTTTTCATCTAGATGCTACTTCTAAGCCTATAGAAATTATAGAATATGTTAAAAATCATAATATCAAAGTAGGCATAGCTATTAATCCTGATGAAGATATTCGTATAATAAATTCTTATTTAGATTTAATCAATTATGTTTTAATAATGAGTGTATTCCCTGGTAGGGGAGGACAAGAATTTATTCCTAAAGTATTAGATAAAATACCATATTTATATAATAAAAAAGTATTAATAGGTATAGATGGTGGTATTAATGCTGAAAGTATTAAATATTTAAAAGATTATCAAATAGATAATATCATTAGTGGTTCATTTATTTGTATGAGTAATGATTTTAATAAACAAATAGATATATTAAAATCTTAATAAAAGGGTATTAAATATAAAAAAATGGGAAAATTAATTTTGAATATACAAATATTTACACTAATTTTTAATTTATTTGTATAAAAATATTTACAATAATAAAAAAAGTCATTTATAATTATACTAGAAGGAAGTATGTAGAATGAAAAATTTTAAATTATTACTGTTCGTATTCGCTGCTTTTATATTTAATTTTCAAATAGTAGCAGCTCAAACTACTTATTATAATTATAGTAGTACTTATGAAATAGAAAGGGAATATTCATATTCAACTTTGTTTATGTCCAAAGATTCTGAAATTAAAGTTATCAAAAATGCTGGTACTGTTGATACACAAGAATCATCTGGTAATTATAAACTTTATCGAACTAATATTAAAACTAATGATGAATTAATTGTTTTAATAACTAAAAGTGCCGTTAATAAAAATGGTGAATTATTAGATGCTGTCGTTAAAATAAATAATGTAGAACAATTTGCTTCTGTTGAAGATGGCTTTGTTACTTTTGGTATTAAATCATCTTATAATGTAGCTAATTCTGTTTCTGATCCTAGTTCAGCTAAAACTATTACGCCAAAAGAAAATGAACCTATCGTATTTGAATTAGGAACATCAAAAGCTAAAGCAAATTTAAATGTAACATATTATATAACTGGTACTTATAAAAATGAATCTGAAGGTGGAAAATTAGGTGGTATAACTGCTGCTAGTGGTACTATTTGGGATTTTGATAATTTAGCTAGTACAGTTGGTGGAAGTTATACAACAGATCTTTTCAATGGTGATGAAGGTATTGTTCCAACTTCTGGTGATGCTAATATATATTATAATAAATCTAAAATTCATAAAAACCCTGGTTATTCTTATGAATACAAAGAACAAGATAGTGGTATAGCTATTAGAACTAAAACTGGTGGTGATATCAATAATTTATGTTATGAAAACTCTATTTTCTTAAAAAATAGCCGTTTAAGTAATTCAACCTTTAAATTAACTTTTAGTGGGGCAGGAAGTAATTTATATTTTGTTTTTGCATCACCATATCCATATAATTTAGACAACCCTATTAGTAGTTTTGATGCTAAAGAAGTAACTGCTGGTGATCAAATTCATTATCTTATAACTCAATATATACCAAACAACTATTATGGTACAACTTTTGCTTTCCAAGGCGCTTATGATAATATATATAGTAATACTAGGTATAAAACATTTAGATTTACAGAAACATTTGATAAAAATTTAGAATTTGATTTAAAGAAACTTAAAGTAGTTAATGAATTAAGTGAAGATGTTACCGAATATTTTACTTCAACCTTTGAAGATAATCTTTTGACAATTGAAGCTAAAGAAAGTTCTTTTGGTGTATCAACTTTCTATGGTCATGCTTATAAAATAAGTTTACCAGTTAAGATTAAAGAAGATATTAAAGATGTTGATAAAATTATAGTTGGGGCAAAAGAATTAAGAGTAGTTTCAACAAGATGTAAACAAAATTTAGATTGTCCAAAAGAAGAAAGATTTACTACTGCATCAGCTGAAGTTAGAATTAAATATACAGTAACTGTTAATTATTATGAAAAAGATACTGATAATAAACTTGCAGATAGTAAAAAATTAACATATTTCCTAAATGATGAATATAAAACTGATTATAATGGTATTGATAATAGTTGGTCTTTAGTTGAAACTCCTAGTAATGCTAGTGGAGTGGTAAATGGTAATATAGTTGTTAACTATTATTTTACACCAGTAATAATTGAAAACCCACCTACAGGTATGATAGTTCTACCAATATTTGCTATGATAGCCTTATTGGGTGGAGCAATAGTTATTTATAAACAACACAAAAAGAAAATATTTAATGTCTAAGAGTAAATTAAATTTTACTCTTTTTTAATTGATTGTATGTTCTTGCAATATTTAGCTTATAGTTGTATACTTTATATATAGTAGAAAAGTAGTATAAATATAGTTGTGGAGATATAATATGAAAAGCAAAAAAAAGTTATATATATCTATATTATCTTGTCTAGTTGTAATATTATTAATTGGTTTTATTACATTTATGAATAAAACTTTTTCTGCTGGAACTATTTATTATGATTGGAGTTCTATAAATAAGATAACTGAAGATTATTCATATTCAACTTTATTTAGATCACCATCTACCCAAGTAAAAGTTATTAAAGATGCCGGAAAAAATAGTAGTACTGGTAGTTTATTTTATAGAGATAGTTTAACTCCTGGTAGTGAACTAATAGTATTAATAACTAATTGTGCTACCAATAAAAATGGAGAGTTATTAGATGTTGTAGTAAAAATTAATAATGTTAAAAAATTTAGTGGATCATCAAGTGGAAGTGTAAGCGTTACTATTGGTGATTCATATGAAATTGCTAATTCCCAAAATAATCCGGCATCATATACTACTTATAGTCAACAAGTTAATGCACCTTTAGTGTTTGGGTTTGATGCTGACACGGCTCAAGCCGATTTTACAATGACTTATTATAAAGCTGGAACTTATGTATCTGAGTCTCAAAAAGGTGTTCTTGGTGAAATAAACTCTGTAAGCGGTATATATTGGGATTTTGATGTTCACAATTGGTCTGATTCATATGAAGGTAATCTTTTTAATGGCGATGAAGGAGTTAAACCTATTGTAGGTAATTCTATAATTTATTATAATAAAAATGGTAAACATAGTAGCAATGATTATAACCACACTTTAAAAGAACAATCAGATGGTATTGCAATAAATAAAAGGCATAACAAAAATACCAATACTATATACTATGAAAGTGCAGCTTTTATAACTACTAATAATATTCCTAATTCTACTTTTTCCTTTACATATAGTGGTGCTGGCTGTGGTATACAATATATGTTTGCATCCCCATATCCATTTGAGATAGATAGCCCAATGAAAAGTGCTGATAAAGCAGATGTAGAAACAGGTGGAAACTTTATATATACTGTATCACAATACATACCAAATAACTATTATGGTACCTTATTTTCTTTCCATGAAATATATTCCCAACTTTATAAAACATCAAGATTTAGTAATGTAGTAATAAAAGATACATTAGATAGTCACTTAACAATTAATCAAGGAAATATTAAAGTATTAAATGAAAATAATGCAGATGTAACTAGTTATTTTAATATAGAGGTATCAGGGAATACTGTAACGGCCACAGCTAATGCTGGAATGCTAAATAATGTCAATTTTTATGCTCATACTTATAAATTACAAATACCAGTAACAGTTAAAAGTGATACATATGGAATAGATAAAGTAACCAATAAAGCTACTACAACATCAACAATATGTCGAAATGATAATGATTGTCCAACTGAAAATAAAGATACAAATGAATCAGATGTTAAAATAAAATATAAATTGACAGTAAATTATATTGAAGATGGTACTAGCAATAAAGTGGCAGTAACTGATGAAGGATATAAATATTTTAATGATGCTTATACAACTAATTATGATAAAGTTGATTTAAAAGTATGGCTATTTGTTCGTAGTGGTGGAGATGCAGTCAATGGTAATATAACTAAAGATACGACAGTTAACTATTATTTTGTTAGAAGACCATATACATTAACCGTAAATTATTTAGAAGAAGGAACTAATAAACCAATAGACATGCCAGCGGATATAACTAATCCTTTATACTATGATAGTCAATATAGTACAAATTATAATAAAGTAAATTCTCTTAAATGGAAAATAATAAGAAGTGAAGTGCAAAAGGGAAGTGGAACTACAGCCGAAGATAAAACAATAAGTGGCCAAATAAAAGAAGATACCATAATAAATTATTATTTTGAAAAAATACCATATGGATTAACAGTAAATTATTATGAAGAAGGAACCAATAATGTCATAGCGGATGCAGATATAACAAGACCGGTATATTATGATGATGCATATGAAACAAATCATGATAAGATCGAACATCGAATGTGGCGAATAGTCAGAAGTGAAGTAGCAGAAGGAGAAGGAGAAGTAAACAATCAAGAGAATAAAACAATAAGTGGTATAATAAGGGGAAATACTGTAATAAATTATTATTTTGAGAAGATAGAATATCCAGTAACAGTCAATTATTATGATGCACAGACGAAAGAAAAGATAGAAGAATCAGATAAGACAATCTATTATTTTGATATGAAATATTATACAAATTACGATAAGGTAGATAGAGATATATGGGAATATGTATCAACAGATGGAGATGAGATAGAAGGAGTAATAACAGGAGAACAAGAATCATATACCATAAACTATTATTTTAATCGATTAAAATATCGCTTAAAAGTCAATTATTATGATGATAAGACAAAAAAGAAAATAGAAACAAGTGATAAATATGCTTATAATTATGAAGATGAGTATACAACCAATTATGATAAAGTAGATACAGAATATTGGGAATATGTAAGAACCGAAGGAGAGACACCAGGCAGAATATATGAAGATACAGAAGTAGATTATTATTTTAAAAATAATGAATATACGATAGAAGTCAATTATTATGATGAAGAAACAGGAGAAAAAATAGATGATCCAGAGATAAGTAGTCATAAATATGATGAAGAATATAAAACAAATGATGACAAAATAGATAAGAAGAAATGGGAATTAGTGGAAGTACCAGAGAATGCAGAAGGAAGAGTAGATGGTGATATCGAAGTAAACTATTATTATAGAAGAAGAAAATATAAAATAATAGTAAACTACTATGAAGAAGGAACCGAAAATAAGATAGCAGAATCAAGAGAAAGTGAAGCAAATTATGGAGATAAGTATATAACAGATTATAATAATGTAGATGGAAAAGTATGGGAACTAGTAGGAATGCCAGACAATTATCAAGGGGAGATAAAAGAAGATACAATAGTCAACTATTACTTTAAACAAGTAGAAATAAAAAATCCCCAAACAGGAACAAATCAAAATAATATAACAAAAACAATAATACCAAGTATAGTGTTAATAACAATCATATTCATAACGGGATTAATATATCGTATTCATTTAAAGAAAAAGATATATAAGATTTAATTTAATAAAATACTTTAAAAAATGAATTATTGCAATTTTAGAGTAAAGGTTGTATACTTTTATTAGTATA
This sequence comes from uncultured Bacilli bacterium, assembly GCA_947626115.1. Taxonomy (GTDB): domain Bacteria; phylum Bacillota_I; class Bacilli_A; order RF39; family UBA660; genus SIG200. The sequence continues at coordinate 10,631 of CANQQX010000022.1, read as the reverse complement.
GTAAAAATAATAAATGGGGATTAAATATGAAAAGAAGAAAGATTTTATATTATATATCTGGATTATTTTTAATATTATTAGTAGCAATAAGCTTTATTGTAATTAACAATAAGGCTTATTCTGTTGGTACAACAATCTATCATGATTGGGGAGATATAGATAAAATAACAGAAGATTATTCATATTCAACCTTATTTATGTCAAGTAATACTGCCATTAGAGTAATAAAAGATGCTGGAAATTATAATAGTGATAATGGTAAGAGTACATTTAATAGAGATAATATTAAGCCTGGTAATGAACTAATAGTATTAATAACAAATTGTGCTACCAATAAAAAGGGAGAGTTATTAGATGTTGTAGTAAAAATTAATAATGTTAGAAAATTTAGTGGAGCATCAAATGGCTATGTTACGATTCAAATTGGATCTCCTTATCGAATAGCTAATTCCCAAAATAATCCAGGATCATATACTGAATATACCCAACAAGTTAATCAACCATTGGTATTTGCCTTTGATACATATTATGCCCAAGCAAATTTTACAATGACTTATTATAAAGCTGGAACTTATGTATCTGAATCTCAAAAAGGTGTTCTTGGTGAAATAAACTCTGTAAGTGGTATATATTGGGATTTTGATATTGAAAATGGTGAATCTCAATATAATGATGAATTATTTAATGGTTATGAAGGCATGATGCCAATAGTAGGAAATTCTAACATATATTACAATAAAGCCAAAAGACATGGAAGCTATAACCATACTTTAAAAGAACAATCAAATGGTATTGCTATAGGTGATAGAAATAGTAGTAATACAAATACTATATACTATGAAAGTTCGGCTTTTATGACTACTAATGGTGTAAGTGATTCTACTTTTTCCTTTACATATAGTGGTACAAGCTGTGGTATATGGTATATGTTTGCATCTCCATATCCATTTGAAATAGATAGTCCAATGAAAAGTGCTGATAAAGCAGATGTAGAAACAGGTGGAAACTTTATATATACTGTATCACAATATATACCAAATAACTATTATGGTACCTTATTTTCTTTCCATGAAATATATTCCCAACTTTATAAAACATCAAGATTTAGTAATGTAGTAATAAAAGATACATTAGATAGTCACTTAACAATTAATCAAGGAAATATTAAAGTATTAAATGAAAATAATGCAGATGTAACTAGTTATTTTAATATAGAGGTATCAGGGAATACTGTAACGGCCACAGCTAATGCTGGAATGCTAAATAATGTCAATTTTTATGCTCATACTTATAAATTACAAATACCAGTAACAGTTAAAAGTGATACATATGGAATAGATAAAGTAACCAATAAAGCTACTACAACATCAACAATATGTCGAAATGATAATGATTGTCCAACTGAAAATAAAGATACAAATGAATCAGATGTTAAAATAAAATATAAATTAACAGTAAATTATACTGAAGGAAGTACAAAAAGAGTAATAGCACCTCAAGATGTTTCAGATTTCATATATTATTATGATGATACCTATAAGACAAATTATGATAAAGTAGATTTAAAGATGTGGCGCATAGATAAAAGTGAAGTAGAAGCAGGAGAAGGAAATCAAGTAGATAAAGATAGTAAAATAATAGAAGGAAAAATAAAAGGAAATACAATAGTAAACTATATTTTTGAAAAAAGAGAATATCCAGTAACAGTCAATTATTATGATGCCCAAACAAAAGAAAAGATAGCCCCATCAGATAAGACCATATACTATTATACAATGCATTATTATACGAATTATGATAAGATAGATAGAGATATATGGGAATATGTGTCAACAGATGGAGATGAGGTAGAAGGAGATATAGATGGAGAACAAGCATCATATACCATAAACTATTATTTTAATCGATTAAAATATCGCTTAAAAGTCAATTATTATGATGATAAAACAAAAGCTAGAATAGCAAAAGAAGATCGTTATACCTATGATTATGAAGATGAATATTCAACAAATTATGATAAAATAGATCCAGAATATTGGGAATATGTAAGAACAGAAGGAGAAACACCAGGTAGAATATATGAAGATACAGAAGTAGATTACTTTTTCAAAACAAGTGAATTTAGAGTATTAGTAAATTACTATGATAAAGATACTGGAGAGAAAATAGAAGAATCAGAAGTAACAAGTCATAAATATGATGAAGAATATAAAACAAATGATGATAAAATAGATAAGAAGAAATGGGAATTAGTGGAAGTACCAGATAATGCAGAAGGAAGAGTACATGGAGATATCGAAGTAAATTACTATTATAAAAGAAGAGAATATAAATTAAAGGTAAATTACTATGAAGAAGGAACAGATAAAAAGGTAGCAGAATCAAGTGAAATAGTGGTATATTATGGAGATAAATATGTTACAGATTATGGTATAGTTGATGGAAGAATATGGAAACTAGTAGGAATGCCAGACAATTATCAAGGAGAAGTAACAGGAGATATCGAAGTAAATTACTATTTTAGAAAGATAAGTGGAAATGGTAGTTCAAGGCCAAATATTAATAATCCCCAAACAGGGCCAAGTCAAAACATAATAATAATAGAAATAACAACAATGATAGCAATAATATTAGTTATAATAATTACTGCTTACAAAAAATATTTAAAGAAAAAGATATATAAATTATAAAAAATCAGAAACAAATTTACTTGTTTCTGATTTTATTTGCAGCTTCAATAAAGCTTAAGAATAATGGATGAGGTTTAGTTGGTCTACTTTTAAATTCCGGATGAAATTGACTAGCAATAAAATGAGGATGATTAGCAAGTTCAATAATTTCTACTAAATTTGCTTTAGTATTAATACCAGAGAATATCATGCCATTTTTTTCTAATACATCTTTATATAAATTATTAAATTCATAACGGTGACGATGGCGCTCTAATATTGTATCAGTTTTATAGTCTTTATAAGCTAAAGTATTTTTCTTTATTTTACATTCATAATTACCTAGTCTTAAAGTTCCACCCATATTAATAATCGCTTTTTGATCAGCCATTAAATCTATTATGGGATTTTTACACATAGGATCAAATTCTGTTGAATTAGCATCTTCAATATGGCAAACATTACGTGCAAATTCTATTACAGCAAGTTGCATACCTAAACAAATACCTAAAAATGGGATTTTGTTTTCTCTGGCATATTTAATCGCTTTTATTTTGCCTTCAATACCACGTGAACCAAAACCACCAGGGACTAATATTCCTTGAGCATTTTTAAATATTTTCTTTAAATTAACAGATTCTTTTTCTAAGGTCTCAGAATCTATCCAATTAATATTTATTTTTTTACTTACGGTGTATCCTGCATGACGAAGAGATTCTGCTACCGATAGATATGCATCATGAAGTTCCACATATTTACCTACTAAAGCTATTTCAATTTCGCCATTTAAGTTTTCAACAGTTTTAATTAAATCTTCCCAATATTTTAAATGGGCTCTTTTAAGTGGTAACTTGAATTGTTTTAAAATAATTTCATCAATATGTTGTTTATGATAATTAATAGGTATTTCATAAATATTATTAACATCAACTGAATCTATAATATTACTAACAGGAATAGAACAGAATAGTGATAATTTATTTTTTAATGAATCACTTGTTTCGTAAGGTACTCGACATACTAAAGCATCTGGTGTAATTCCCATATTTCGTAAATCTTTAACACTATTTTGCGTTGGTTTAGTTTTTAACTCCCCAGAACCAAAAATATAAGGAATTAAAGTACAATGAATAAAGAAAGTATTTTCTCGTCCTAGTTCATATTGCACTTGCCTTAAAGCTTCAATAAAAGGTTGAGATTCAATGTCACCAACTGTACCACCAATTTCTGTAATAACAATATCGGCATTAGATGATGTACCAGCTTCATAAACTTTGTTTTTAATTTCATTAGTGATATGCGGTACCATTTGGACAGTGGCCCCTAAATAATCGCCTTTACGTTCTTTTTCAATAACTGATTTATAAATTTTACCACTCGTGATATTTGATGAATAATTTAACTCTTCATCAATAAATCTTTCATAATGGCCTAAGTCTAAATCTGTCTCACATCCATCATATGTGACATAAACCTCACCATGTTGGATTGGATTCATGGTGCCTGGATCCACATTAAAGTAAGGATCAAATTTTTGCATGAATACTTTGTAGCCGCGTGACTTTAGTAAAAGAGCAACCGATGAAGCAGTAATACCTTTACCAAGTCCAGAAACAACACCCCCAGTTACGAATACATATTTAGTCATAATTACCTCCCAAATAAAAAAACTAATAATTCGTTTGAGAACTATCAGGCTCTCTTTAATTATAATTAAAATATTTTTGATAAGCAATAAAAATCCAAAAATTTGACAATTATTAACAAATTAAAAAAATTGTCAATTCGTGTATTCTAAAATAATTAATTATATGTTAAAATGTTTATAGTAAGGTGATTACTAAATGACAAGAGAAACATTTTTACTAATTGCAGTAGCTTATTATATTTTTACAATGGTTGTAGTTGTAATTGTTTTAGTATTCATGGATAAAAGATATAAAAGAATTTTAAATGATGAAATAAATGAACTTGAAAGAGAAAAAAATTTAATTATTTCCAGTAATATTTTAACTGAACTTAATAAAGTAGAAGTTTTAGTTAATAATGCTGATTTAAAGAAAAAATATAAAAATTGGGTTAAAAGATTTGAGAATATTAGAGATAAAGAAATACCCAAAATAACTGATGAAATTATTGAACTGCAAAATGATTATAATGAAAAAGATTATCCAAAACTTAAAAAAGGTTTACTTGATGTGGAACTTAAAATTAATTATTTAAAAACTAAAGCTGATTTTTTATTAGATGAAATAAGAGAAATTACTTTATCAGAAGAGAGAAATAGAGAAACAATCACTAAATTAAAAGCTGATTATAGAGAGATTAGAAGTTTATATAGTGCAAATGAAAAAGATTATGAAATTATTAAAAAACCATTGGAGTTACAATTTGAAAACGTTGATAAATTATTTAGTGCTTTTGAAGATGCAATGGAAAAAAATGAATATTTAGAAGTAAGTAAAATGGTTAAAGCTATTGATGATATTATAGGTAATTTAAAGGTAGTTATTAAAGAAACTAAAACTATTGTTAATTTTGGTAGTGTCCTAATACCAAAAAAAGTTGCAGATATTGATAGTATTTATCATAAAATGAAATTAGAAGGTTATAATTTAGAGTATTTAAATATTGAATATAATATTGAAGAAGCTAATAAAAAAGTACAAGATGTTTTTAGTCGTTTAAATGTTTTAAATGTTGTTGATTCAGTATTTGAACTTAAAACAATTTTAGATTATTTTGATTCTTTATATAATGATTTTGATAAAGAAAAATTAACTAAGACTTTATATGAAGATTATAAAAGAAGTATTTTAATAAAGGCTAGTAAGTTAGAAAAAATTAATAATGAATTATATCGGAAAATTGATGATATAAAATATAGTTATGATTTATCTGATGATGAAGTAGCAGTAATCGGGGAAATAAAAGAAGAATTTTCAAGTATTAGATCATCTTATGATCATGTCGTTGAAATGGAACGAAATAAAACTTTAGCTTATTCTAGACTTAATCATGAAATGGAAATACTTAATAATAAGCTTGCAAAAAATGAAGAGAAATTAAATGTAGCTTTAAGAACATTAGGTAGTCTAAAAGAAGATGAACTTAGAGCCAGGGATCAACTTGATGAAATTAAAGATATTTTAACCCAAGCTAAAGAAAAGGTAAGAAGTTATAAATTACCAGTTATACCGAAAAATTATTATATTGAATTATCAGAAGCTACTTTAGCTATAAACGAAATGGTTAAAGAACTAGATAAAAGACCAATATCTATTAAAACATTAAATTTAAGAGTAGATACAGCCAGAGATTTAGTTTTAAAAGTTTATAATACCATTAACGAAACAGTTAAAACTGCTAAAATGGCAGAGACGGCAATTGTTTATGGTAATAGATATCGTGTTTCTAATAGAGATGTTGATTTAGGACTTACAAAAGCCGAAAATTTATTTTATAAAGGCAATTTTAAAAATAGTTTAGAAAATGCAATTACAGCTATTAATGTGATTGAACCTGGTATTCATAAAAGACTTTTAGAAGAGTATAAATGAGACATAGCGTCTCATTTTTTTTGAAATTTTTACTTGATTCTCGGGGGGGGTATATTATAATTACTTTATAATATATAATTAGACCATATACATAAATACGATATTTGTGGTATAATAAAAGATAATAGGAGAGTAAAAATGATAGAGAAATTTACTAAGTATAAAAAGTATATTATAAGTTTAGCAATAGTAATGATGCTATCAACATTATTTTTAGAAATAAATTATTTAATGAAACATAAAAAAGATGAACCATTACCAGAAGTAAAATTAAGAAAGATAAATAAAACAAAGACATTTGCCATAATGGTACAAAATGGCGATGGTTATGAAGAATACAGTAGTGATGATAATAGGTGGCCAGGTGCTGATTACGTATTTAAAGAAGCAAGGTGTATAGATAATAATGGTTCACTCGTAAATGATGCTATAACATTTGCCGATGGTAAGGCAACATTAACAACAAATAAAACAATATATTGTACATTGTATTTTGATGAGAAATCTCAAGCAGAAATAACAAATGCCGATAAAATATGTGATATGGGAACAAGTATGAGTATCGAATTTACTACATCAGGTCCAGTAGGAGAATATTATTATAGTACAAATGGTAAAGATTTTACCAAAGGTAGTGAAAATCTATATTCAATCCAAAGAATAGAAGCAGGAACAAACAAAAAAATATATGCATATGTAACAGATAGTGATGGGAAAAAATCAGCAATAAAAGAATATGATTTTACAGCCAAAACCTTAAGAAGCCCAATAACTGCAAGTGAGTTACGAGCAAATAATCCCAAGGATTTAAGTACAACAATTCAGGGAAATATGTATAGATATCAAGCAGCCCCAACAGATGAAAATGCAGCGGCTCAAATGACCAACTGGATAATCTTTGGAGCAGAATGTACAAATGAATTTGCAAAATTAAGTGAAGAAGAAAAAATAGATAAATATATGTACAGAATAATAGGAATAACCGAAGAAGGACAAATGTATTTAATAAAAGAAACATTCTTAAAAGAAGGAACAAATACAGGCTTTGTATGGGATGATGTTTACCAAATAACTGGAACTGGTGGAGATTCATGTGAAAATGGAATATGTCCAGAATGGAATGAAGCAGACTTATTTCAAAGAATAAATGGCACAGCAAATGGATCAAAGGCAGGAGAAGGAAATAATAATGATAATTTAGATGACAATACTGACATCTTTGTTGACAGTGCACAATATGATTATTTAAAATCAGGAGATAGTAATGGTGGGGAAGCAAGTGAATGGTATAATCTAATAGCAAATCACGAATGGATGTATGGAGATACAAATGAATATAATACAACAAATTCATATAATGGAAATTATATGTATCAAGTAGAGACAGGAAAATCAAAAACGAAACATTATGTTCAACAACCAGTAGGATCAGCAACAGTAGTAGAAGAACAATATATATGGCCAAATACAAATAAATTAAAAGCAAAAATAAGTTTAATGTACATACATGATTATATATATAGCTATTTTGATGGCTTAACAGAAGAGAGCCGTGGAAATCCCCAAAATAAAGATACAGCAAAAAATAGCTGGCTCTTCTTTCAAAAAGATGGATATAATATATCACCAGCTTATGAATGGCTTAGCACTCGTTTAGGTGTTGGTAGTACTAGTGGGATTGATGTTCGTGCATTACGTGTGGGTTATGGTGGCGATTTGTACAGCCACTCTTTACCTACTGTGAATGGTGTACGTCCTGTCTTTTATCTTGAATCAAAAGCAAAAATTGTTGATGGAGATGGAACGCAAAAAAATCCGTATATCTTATCTGTTTATTAACATTTTAGTTAAAAGAGAATGTCTTATCGTTTCATGACTTTCTCTTTTTATATAATTAAATGAACTCGACTTTTCTTATATGTATTTTTTTGATATAATTTATTTATAATAACGGAAGTGATAAGATGATTTATTTAGATTATAGTAATACTTGTCCAATATCTTTAGATGCCCTAGATACATATACAAAAATTAGTAAAGAATATTTTGGTACGACTTATGCTCCTAATAAACTAGGAGAAGATGCTAAAAAAATTCTTGATAGTGCTACACGGGAAATAAGTGATATGTTTCATATTATGGATAGTGAAATAGTTTATACTAGTGGCGCAACTGAAGCCAATAACTTAGCTTTAATCGGGGTAGCTCTTGCTAATCATAAAAAAGGTAAACATATTATTGTTTCTAAATTAGAATCACCAGATATATATAATATTTGTGAATATCTAGAAAGTATTGGCTTTGAAATTAGTTATATTTCTAATGATGAAGATGGTTTAATTATATTTGATGATTTAAAAAGACTTATTAGAGAAGATACTATTTTAGTATCTATCAGTGCTGTTAATTATGAAACGGGTGTAAGACAACCTTTAAAAATGTTACGCCAAATAATAAAGAAAGAAAATCCAACTACTTTATTTCATTCTGATTTATCGCAAGCAATAGGTAAGACAACAGTTAATTTTCGCGATATCGATTTAGGTAGTGTAACTGCCCATAAATTTTATGGCCCTAAAGGTATTGGCCTTTTATATATAAATAGTCAAGTTAAAGTAAAACCTCTTTTATACGGTTCTAAAAATAGTATTAAACCAGGCACATTACCACTTCCTTTAATAGTTAGTATGAAAGATGCTTTAAGATCTTCTTTAAAAGATTTAGATAAAAGAGAAAGATATATTAATTTGTTAAATGAAAGAATAGTAACTAAATTAGAAACTATGGCAGGTATTAAAATAAATAAAACTAAATATTCTATTCCCCATATTTTAAGTATTAGTTTTGATAATATTAATGCTGAATTATTAACAGGTAATTTATCTTTAAAAGAAGTTTATGTCTCTTGCAATAAAACTAATGAACTTTCTAGTAGTGTTATGGCTATTTATAATGATTTAAAAAGAAGTAAATCTACTATAAGAATTAGTTTATCCCATTTAACTACTGTTTTAGAAATAAATAGATTTTTAGAAATATTTGAGTTAGAATATAATGGTCTTAATAATTTAATTGGTGGGTGATTTGATGGAAAAAATTATCTTTTTAAAGTATGGCGAATTATCTACGAAAAAAGATAATCGTAATTTTTTTATTAAAACTTTAAATGATACTATTAAAAAAAGATTAAATAATATCGAAATTACTTATGATTTTGGGAGAATGTTTATTAAACCAACTGATAATAATTATGATGCTGTAATAGATGAATTACAACATATTTTTGGTATTCATGAAATAGTTATTGCTTATAAATCTAATCAAAAAGAAATAGATGATATTAATAATAATATACTTGCATTATTACAAGATAAAAAATTTACTACTTTTAAAGTAGAAGTAAAAAGAAGTGATAAAAAATATCCAATAAATAGTATGGATTTAAGAAAAATATTTGGTTCATTTATTTTTAAAAATATTTCTAATTTAAAGGTAGATGTTAATAATCCCGATATAACTATAAATATTGAAATAAGAGCTAATGAAGTATTAATATATTTTGATAGTATTAAAGGTTTAGGAGGATATCCGGTATCATCTTTAGGTAAAGGTATTTTAATGTTAAGTGGCGGAATAGATTCTCCTGTTGCGGGCTATCTTGCTATCAAACGTGGTGTTAAATTAGAAGCACTTTATTTTGAAAGCCCACCTCATACTAGTGAAGCGGCTTTAGATAAAGTTAAAAAGTTAGCCCAAAAATTAGCTATCTATAATAATGATATTAAATTACATATTATTAATTTTACGGAAATACAAGAAGCTATTTATAAAAATATTCCGCATGAGTATTTAATTACAATTATGAGAAGAATGATGTATCGAATTAGTGCCATTATTGCTAGTCGTGTAAATGCTAAAGTAATCGTAAATGGCGAGTCTATAGGTCAAGTAGCCAGTCAAACTCTAACAAGTATGAGTGCGATAAATGAAGTAATTAAAATGCCAGTAATTCGTCCAGTTGCGTGTTTTGATAAATTAGAAATAATTGATATTGCCAAAAAAATAGATACTTATGATACATCAATTTTACCTTATGAAGATTGTTGTACTATTTTTGTACCAGATCATCCAATCATTAATCCAGATAGAAATAAGTGTGTTGAGTATGAAAAATTAATTAACTATGAAGAGATGATTTATGAAGCAGTTAAAAATCATCAAGTAATAAATATTACTTCCAAAAAAGACAGTGAATTTCAAAATTATTTGTAAAAGTTCTTGATTCTCGGGGGGGGTATACTATAATAATTTTATAATAGATAATGGATAGTGTAGAATAATTACGGGTGAGAGATTAAAATCAAACACCAAATAATTAAGTTAATTAAATATTAAAACAAAA
>CANQQX010000021.1 GCA_947626115.1 uncultured Bacilli bacterium | reverse complement strand
ATAAAACTTAAATTTTGCGTTTTTCACAAAATCATTTTTGTGTGTTATTTTTTCATATTTTTATTTTCAACCTTATCCTCTTATCAATTCATTTACATAATCTATTACATTTTTAACTTCATTAAAAGATTGTTTTTTCATTTCAATAGAAACCACTTTTGAATATCCTTTATTTTTTAATATTTTTACTAATTCTTTATGAATATTTCTTTTTTCTATCAAAACTAAATTTGGTTCACTTATGTGAATATGATTTATAAAATTAATATTATCTTCTAAAACTTTTAAACTTTCTTTATTTTCAATTACAGTTCCTAAATCATAATTTATTTTAATATTAAAATTATTAATATCTTTTACAAAAGATAAAGCCTCTTTCGTAGAATTTATAAAATTTGTATTATATATTGTTGGATTAGGTTCAATTGCAATAATTACTTTTTTATTCTTGGCATAATTACCCAATTCTTGAAAAAATTTAACAGCTTTAGGATAATCTTCTTCATAATTATTTATATTTCTATTTTTAGGACAACCAAATACAAGATTGGAACAACCAATAAAATTAGCAAAATCGATTGCCTTTTTAGTGTATTCTAATAAATTATGATAATTTTCTTCACTAGCAAAAATATTTTCAGTTTTTCCATACCAAATAGATTGCATAGAAGCTATTTCTATATCATATTTTTCTTTTAATTCTTTAACTTTTTTTTGAGCAACCTCTAATTTATTATATGGATCTTGACCAACCAATTTAGTTGGAGCAATCTCAATATATTTCACTTTCTTTTCCTTTAAATACTTATATACTTCTTCATCATTTGCTTCATTCCAAGCAATGTTAGATATACACATTTTTAAAATATTAGTTTTATTTATTACAAAATTTTTTATATCTTCTAAAATAAAATCTTTATTTAAAATATAGCCATTTTTTCCATTATAAATATTTGAATATTTAGTTTTAAAATCATATTGAGGTATTTTCCCATTTAATTCATTTATAAAAGATTCTCCATATATGTATTGATAAAGTTCACTAACTGTAATAGGTTCAGTGGCTAAATTTAATATTTTTATATTATTTTTTAAAGCTATTTCAATATGTTGCCATAAGTAAGCTAAATTATAAAATTGAAATGAACCACGACTATCAGTAAAATTTAAGGCAGAAAAGTTAGCATTTTTTAAAATGTTCTTTAAATTTTCTTTTTCTGTTTCATTTAATTTTTTACACTCATAAAAATTATTTTTACCTAATGTATAATAATTAGAAATTTCAGGATAATTTACTACTAATTCATCATATTTACTATCTTTCAACATACTAGGAATATAATTTATTAAATCATAAATAAAATTTTTTTTAATATTTTCACCATATAGACCGGGAAGTCTTACAATTAAATAGTCTTTAAAATTATCTTCTACCCAACACTCTAAATATCTCCTATCTCTACCATATGCTTCCGGATTATTTTTTTGTATAAAATCTTCTTCCACATCAACAGGATTTTCATACACATCAATTGTTGATATTAATATAATCTTTTTCGGTTTAATTTTTCTTATATTATCAATTGCATTTTCAATAATTTTAAAATCTTCTTCAGGATTTTGATTAGCAATAAATTTTTGAGCAGGAATACCACAATAGACTAATAAATCAGGACATTCATTGAATGCATCTGCAATATTTTTGGAATTAAAAACTTTGTCAAAATGATATTCTCTATTTAAATTTGAGCCAACAAACCCAGTATAACCAACTAAAAATGACTTCATATATTCACCTTCAAAATCGAATTAATTTTATGATTTTATTTTATCATACAAGGCTTTAAAACACAATTATTTTGATTTAGGTCAGTATAACTAATTATTATAAACTTTTTCTTGTAAATCTGGATTTAAAAGTAGTATATCGAAATTTGTCATATGCACTATTCTTTGTTCATCTATACCATATTTATCTTGATATCTTTTATATTCATTTAATAAATCATTTAATTTACTTTTTGATAATTTTTCTAAAGACATTCTAGCATTTTTCAATTCATCAATTTTATCAATTGTTAATTTAGTATTTAATTGAGCATAACTATCCTCAAAAATCACAGTTTCTTTTGGATTATCTGAATTAATAAAATAATTATAGTTATGAAATAATTGATGCATTTTTCCTGCTGTTTTATCCAAAGCAATTATCTCAATATAATCATCTTTTATTTCAGCAATTAGCATAGGATGTTTAATTTTAGATATAATATCTATTTGATATTTAACTTTAAGCCATAATACTTGCCCAACTTCTAATTCACAAGTTGAAATCATAATTTTAATGCCGCAATTAAACCTTTATATCTTTCTTTATATTCTTCAATATTTTCTTCTAAATTCATAACAGGAGCATTAAATGTATTGTGACTTAATTTGATCCATTCAGGATCTTCGTGAGATATTTCGATTAATTCTTTATATGAAGCGTTCTTAAGAGAATCATAAATTTTATCCAAAAAAGTTTTAATATTTTCTGGTAAATCTACCTCTTCTCTTCTAACTGACATTAATGGATAGCTATTTACTATTGATTTTATAACTGGTCCGTTTTCATAAGCTATAAAATCATCATTAAATAACTTCTTTCCATATTTTGCTAAATATACTACTTGAGAGAAAAATAAATATTTATTAAGTCTAATATTTCCTTCATAAGATTTTCTATTATTATTTTCTACTACATTATTATTAAATAATACTTTATTTTTATCTTTAAATAGAAAATATTTAGCAATAATTTCAGCACTATACATATAAATCATCTCACTTAATTACAATTATATTTTATTAATTTACATATAAATTGTCAATAAAATTCTGTAAATAAAATTTTGTTGCTTTTTAACGCATTTTTTTAATTTTTTGCGTATTTTTGCAACATCTTTTTATCGCCTTTCTTTATACCAAAGCCCACCAAATAATACTATGATAATACAATTGAACGCAATTGAACGCGATAATCAATTTATATTATCATATCTTTCTTTTTTTATTTTTTCTTTGCCAATTCTAAAATATATTCGCTTAATTCATCTATAATATCATTAAATTTTCTATCATTAATATTAAATTTAGGTATATCTTTGTATTCTGAAATACTTATTAATTTATCATTTTTAACTTGATTCATATAATATGCTTTATGATCATCACGATACTTTTTACTATCAGGCATTACTTCATCATTTTCATCATAAAATAAAATTCTATCATAAATGCTTTTAACACTATCAACAAGTTCTACTGAAATAGTATCTGTATTTGTAATGTTATCTACTATTTCTTTTATATAAATTAATGTTATTACCATGATAAAATTATCATTATTATTAATAACATCTAAGGCTATTTTTTCTTTTTCTTTAAATAATTCATAATCATTAGGAAATTTCTCTTGAAATTTATCGACTGTCCCATATTTTTCTTTAACAATAGCGGTCATATCAATAAATTTTAAATTTAATTTTTTTGCTAATAACTTTCCTACTTCAACTTTGCCAACACAAGGTACTCCCCATAATAATACTTTCATTAAATCATCCTAACTATTTTAAATATTTTTGTACTAATTCTTAAGCTAATTTTTCGCCTTCTTTTGTTAAACTTACTGACTTAGTTGTATGCTTACTATAATATAAATATCCTTCATCAGTAAGTGTATTTATTACATCAAAATCATAACCTTTCCAACAAGTTTTTATTTTGGCATCTTTAATATTATCTTCTTCATCACTTATATAACTATCTTCATCCCAAGATGTTAAATACATAAGAAGTAAAGTTAATTCTTTAATATTTTTATTCATAACAAACTCCTTTCTCATTTATTTTTATAATTCTTCCATAACATCAACATTACACATATCTAAATTAAAATCATTTATATCATGATGTTCCCATCCTTCACCATATTCATTTAAATTATCTTCTCCATAAAATATATCATAAAGTCCCCAAACACCGCCACAATCATCAACAATGCCATATCCTTTTCCTGATATTACTTTCATTTCAGAATATCCATCAATAATTTTACTTACAGATACTTTAAAACACCAATTATCACCATAGTCATAAATAACAGAAAATTTTTGTTTATCATTTAAATGCAAATGATAAAGAGATAAGTTTTTATATTCTCCTTCTATAAAGTATTTATTTATTTTTATACCATATAAATGAGATAAATCGCCTTTAAAAGATGCAATAACCATACGACAAAAAGTATTTATAGATAAATTATTATTAACAATTATTTTTCTTTTTATTTCTTTATTAAAACCATCTAAACTGATATTCAAAATATAACTTTTTGGTTTATTTATTTCTTTTTTTATCTTTAAATATTCTTCTATTTTTTGATTACAATCATCTATATCAAATTTTTTTGTTAAAAATTCTTTTTGCGTTTTCGTACAATATTTTTCTATTTGTTCACTAGAATAATTTAAAATTCTATATAAAGAAATACTATCTTCTTTTGGTAAAACTCCATAACCAATTCCATCAATTACTTGATTATCCTTATAAATATTAGTATTTAAAATATCTACAACATTAATCACAAAATTATAACAATTTGTTTCATCATATATTAAATTCATTTCATCAGCAATCTTTAAATTTAAATCATTAAGTTTATAATCATTTATATTTTTAGTTTCGAAATCATATAAAGAATATAAATTATTTTTATATTTTAAAATATATAGAGGTGAATAAATATTACCTAAAGAAATATTTATAATTTCACAAAAATCTGATAAAGATATATTTTTATCTACAACTATTGTCCTATTTAATTTTTTTTCTAATTCATCAACATAAACACATACTACTATTTTCATAAACTATTCCTTTATTAAATTATGGTTTTAAAGCCGTTAATGGTATTACATAAACACCATCTGGTCTTTTATAAGCATAATCTATCATACCACTTATTACGCATAAAAATTTAGGAGGTATTTCACAACTATCTGAAAATTTTAATAAATTACTAGCTGCTTCATCTATTTTTCCAACACCTAATTTTATTTCTATTGCCCCGTAACTACCATCTCTAAGTTCAACAATGGCATCAACTTCTTCACCAGTATTATTGTTGTGAAAATGATAGATATGACCATCTAAATATTCAATATATATTCTTAAATCTCTTATAACTAGTGATTCAAACATAAAACCAAATAATTCTAAATCATTCATTAATTGTTCTTGTTTTAAACCTAATACAGCGCATGCTAAAGATGGATCTGCAAAATGTCTTTTAACAGTTTTACCTACTCTAACACTTGAACGAATACTTTCAGAAAAAGGTAATTGATCTTGCAATAAATGAATATTTTTAAGTATATTTAAATAATCGGCAATTGTATTTCTACTTATTTGATAATTTTCTATATCATTAATTAATTTTTCATTAGTTACAAGAGTTGATTCATTTCTAGCTAAAGATCTTAATAACAAGCGCATTTTTTCTTTATCTCTTGTTACACCATCATAATTAATATCGTGATCTAAAACGTCATTTATATAACTTATAGGTAATCTATAATAATTCTTTTTTTCAAAATTTAAACTAGCGGGCCAACCACCTCTAATGATTAAATCGGCATAATTTTCGAGAGTGGGTTTTTCTTTTAAATTAACGGCAATACTTTTACCTTTAAATAAATCAGATAGGGAAACTAAACCTTCAGAATCACCGGATTCAAATAATGACATTGTATACATATTTAATTTATAAATTCTACCTGCCCCTGAATGAAATATTTTATCTGGCCTTGCTGGAACTGATGAACCAGTTAAAATAAATTTACCACTTTTGCCATCTTCATCACATTTAGTTCTTACATCATCCCATATTTGTTCAATAGATTGCCATTCATCAATTAATTCTGGATAATCATTCGTATATATTAATTCTCTATTTATTAATGCTTTTTGATAATCAGAATTAGGATTATCAGATTTTGTAAGTAACACAGATGAGTTTGCATGATTCAATGCTGTCCAAGTCTTACCACAATATTTTGGGCCTTCAATACTTATTGCTCCAAACATTTTTAATAATTCACTTATTTCATCATCAACTAATCTTTTGGTATAATTGTCTTTTGTTAAAGCCATTTTAATCACCTTTCTATAACCGAAAGTATATCATATTATAAATGAAAAAGCAATTTTCATTGTGCATTTAGCACGATTTTTATTGTGCATTTAGCATTTAATTTCATTAAAAAAAGAAGTCATCTCAACTTCTTTAACTAAATATTTTAACTTCTCTCTTCTAGTAATTTTTCATCTATATATTCATAATTTAATTTATTATCTTTGGTAACAACAGATTTTTCAAGTAAATTTTCTATTTCAGTTCTAGTATTTTTAGCTACTTGTCCACCTTGCCTTGCTACTTTTAAATTTTCTTTTAAACCTAGTGGTCTATTTTTTTGAGCTAATCTTTTAGTTACCTCTTCACTAATATCACTTAAAGATATTTCTAAACTATCCATATTATCTCTTAAGTTTTCCTGTCTTAATCCTTTATACTCTTTATATTCTTTTGCGGTCATTCCAGACCATGTCTTGTATATTTCATTGGTTAATATAGCATATTCTTTCTCTTCTACTATACCATTTTCTTTCCATACATCTGTTAATTTTTTTCTATCTTGTAAGGCTTTTATTCTTTTAGCAATCCATGCTTCATCATAACCTTTTTCTCGATATAAATCAATTGCTCTTTGCATAGCAATAGATGGATCAAATACTTCATCTATTCTTTCTCTACCTAAATGGGCAAGCCATCTTTTGATAGGTTCAGCATTTTTGGATGGCACTGATTCAATTATTCTAAACATTCCTTCAATATCACATACATCAGTCATACGATATTTACCATCTGGTGATTTTAATTTCAACTGTCCGATTTTTTCGGACACTTCACTTCCTTCTTTTTTTAATTGACTTTTTAAATCACTCCAATATTTTCGTGGCCTATCACTTTCAGACAATATTCCAACTACATCAACAACACTGACATAATATTTCTCTTGTTCCTTATCCCACACAGTTCTAATAGTTTCATTATTAAATAACCTATTTACTAATTTCATTTTTTCTTGTTTCATTTTTTTCAAAACCTCCCGTACTTTAATTATATCATAGAAAACTAGCTTTATTACCGGACATTATAACTTTTTTCAAACATTTAGAGCATTAAAAAAAGAAGCTATTTCAACTTCTTTAATTATATAATTTAACTATTTATTTTATTATTCTGCTTTAACAGCATCACAAGTAAATGAAGTTGCTTCAAGATTTACAGCAAATGTCTTACCAGCTAAACGGCCTTCTTGTTGTTGTTCACTATTTTTGATTTGTAATGCAGCTTTTAAAGATTTATTTACTGAACTACCATTAGAAACAAGTTTAAAGACAACTTCACCAGTTTTACCACTTTCACCAGCAGTTATTATATCAGATAATTTTAAGCCAGCATCTTCAGAATTTAACTCAGTTGGAACTGTTACTGAAGTATCTTCACCATAAAGGAATAATACTGCTTCATCATCTTCAGTAAATTCAATATCTGAGATATTTCCTTCGTTTACTTCTCCTGCACCATCTTTTAAAACTGTTACTTTATATTGCGCTTTACATTCATAAGTTGACCCTTCAGCACCACCTTGTAATGTTGCAGTACCAACAGTAACTAAATGTGATTTAGGAGTACTGGCTAATGTTTCTTCTCCTGGTGTACCTGATTCAGTTGCATAGAAATAATGTCCTTTATTTGCTGATGACATATTTTCAGCACTAAGTGTTAACTTTAAAGTTTTACTACCAGTTAATGCAACAGCAGAACTTACATTCTCTGGTGTAGTACCAGTAATTGTAGTTTTAGAACTTGCACCTTGATCTGTACTAATTGCAAAGTACGCAAATGTAGCACCAACAACTGCAACTAATAAAGTAGCAACAGCAATAACTGTTAATAACATTGTATTTTTCTTATCCATTCTATTTCCCTCCCTTCCATTTTAATAATATTTCCGAAATACTATTCTCTATATTTCTAATTTAATTCTACAAAAAAATGAAATTAGTGTCAATATTTTTAATTAAAAAAATGAAAAAGAAGTGAAATTTTTATTCTTCACTTCGATTTTTAAATTGTAATATAATTGGTGTTCCTACTAAATCAAACGCTTCTCTTATTTTGTTTTCTAAGTATCTTTCATAACTGAAATGGACTAAATTTTTATTGTTTACATTAAATGTAAACTTTGGTGGTTTACTACCAGTTTGACTGACAAAATATATCTTTAATCTTTTACCTTTATAAGAAGGTGGTTCATGTAAAGATACGGCATCAGTTATAACATCATTAAGTAAACTCGTCTTTATTTCCTTATTATTATTTTCATAAGCTTTTATTACTTCTGGCATTAAAGTATGTAATCTCTTTTTAGTTTTAGCGGAAGTAAATACAAAATTAATATAAGGAACAAATTTAAAATATACTTCTAGTTCTGTTTTCCATTTTTTTATTTCTGTATCTGGATCTTTTACCGTATCCCATTTATTAACACAGATAACTATTCCTTTACCCGCATCCATCGCATAAGATAAAATATGTTTATCGTGTTCAATTATACCAGTTGATGCATCAATTACTAAAACACAGACATCACTCCTGTCAATTGCTTTCATACTACGAAGTAAACTATATTTTTCCACCGTTTCATAAATACGACCTTTTTTCCGCATACCAGCAGTATCAATTACAATATAATCATTTTTATCATAAGTAAATCTCGTATCAACGGCATCTCTTGTTGTCCCTGCTACTTCACTAACTATTGCTCTATCTTCATTAAGTAAAGCATTTATCAAAGATGATTTACCAACATTAGGTCTTCCGATAAAACAAAATTTTAAAATATCTTCATCTTGTTCTTCTACTTCATTTATATCTTTAGTAATTAAATCTAAAAGTTCATTAAAACCTAAATTATGTTCGGCAGATACTGGTAAAATAGTTTCAAAGCCTAACTCATAATAAGCATAAATATTCTCTTTTCTCTTTTCATTATCTATTTTATTTACTAAAACAATAACTTCTTTACCTGATTTTTTTAACATATTACGAACCTTTTTATCAGCATCATCGATATTTTCTAAGCCATCTACCACAAATAAAATTAAATCAGATTCATCTATTGCAAGTTCTGCTTGCATAATAATATCTTTATTAAAGTCATCATCATCACCATGAATACCGCCAGTATCAATTAAATTAAATTTTTTATTTTTATATTCAACTATCCCATATATACGATCTCTGGTAATTCCTGGCTCACTTAAAATAATAGACTTTTTTTCTTTAATAAGTCTATTAAATATACTACTTTTACCAACATTTGGCTTACCAATTAAAGAAACTGTTTTCATAATACACTTCCTAACTACAAGTAAGATTATTATCTTTATCTACTTTAGCATTTATTTTATTATTTTTATAATAAATTATAACTTCTAATTTATCTAAATATTTATTACTATCACTAGGATCTACTATACAACCAACCCCACTAGTGTCATTTGTTAAACAATTATTATCATTATCTTTATCTATATAATCTGGTACTAAATTACTAACTATAAAACTTTTACAAGGATATTCTTCATATTTTAAATTACTACCTATAATAGAAGATTTAATATCCTCTCCTAAAAGTGTGGCAGCAGATTCAATTAAAGTAATCTTTTTATCTAACATATTATTTTGAATATTTTTAGAAATTAAACCAATACCAGGTACAGCAATAGCAGTAATTACCCCAAGTACTACAATAACTCCTAAAAGCTCAATTAATGTAAAACCCTTATTATTCATTATTTACTCCTAATTTAAAAAACTAGCTATTTTATCTAATACTTCACTTCTACCTTTTTTCGTAATAGTTGAAAAAGGTATAAAGTTTTCATTTTCTCCTAGCTTTAGAGTATCTTTAATTAATTTATCTTGTTTTACTCTACCATTTTTACTAACTTTATCATATTTAGTAGCTACAATAGATATATCTAAATTATAATATTTTAAAAAATTATACATTAAAATATCATCTTCAGTTGGTTTATGGCGATAATCTATAAGTAAAAATACATGTTTTAAATTTTCCCTTGTTTGTAAATAATCTTCAATCATAATACCAAATTTCTTTTGGGTATCTTTAGATACACTAGCATAACCATAACCAGGAACATCTACTAAATAGAAATTTTTATTAACAAGATAAAAGTTTAATGTTTGCGTTTTACCAGGTTTAGATGATGTACGAGCAAAGTTTTTTCTTTCAATTAAAGTATTAATAAAACTACTTTTACCTACATTACTTCTACCCAATAGTAAAAATTCACACTTATTATCTTCCGGATATTGACTTACTCTAATTGCAATTATTGGTTCTTCAACCGATTCAATTTGCATAATTAATCACCGCCTAAATTATATATTAAATTTAAATTATTTGCAAATTATTACTGCTGATGTATTTGACTTGGCTTAATATTTGTGTTACTATTTTTATTAGAAACCAATGAGTTTTTGGTAACCTCCTTGGGCAATTGGAGCCCACTGAAGGATAACCAAGCATTGGTTTTTTCATTTGTATAAATATTTCCCCCTTTACTTATTGTAGTATTTATAAAATCTTGCATATTTTCTTTTTCATAGATACTACTTATTTTATTTATTTTTATTGCCACTCTTTCTGATTTTTGATGTATAGCCACTATTAAAGGATTACCATTGCTATCGTACTTGTTAAGAATTATAATTCTGGCATTTAATTCTGGCCTTGATATAGAATCCATTGCCATAACACTATTTTCCAATGCTTTAGGTAAATTTTCTATTATTTCTTTACTTATTTTTTTATTATGACTATTTATAGCATGCGGAGTTATTTCTAGTGGAGCATTTATAATATTAGCATATTTTATTTTTTGATTATTTGGTAAAACTATAAGTTTCTCACCTGGATAGGTTTTTTTATCAAAATAATTTTTTAATATTTCATTAAAAGGCTTTAATTTTCCTTTTTCATCAAAAGAATTTTTATATATTTTTTTGAAAGTACATACTTTGCTTTTAGCAATTTTTAATTCACTATCTATTTCATAATTATTAATATTATTTTTTATTGCTTTTTTTTCTAACTTAGTTGACATATTAATATTAAATAAATTGTTTTTTAGTTAACAATTTTTCTCCTTCTACTTATATTATTAGCTTTTTTTCTTCGATTTCCTTTTTTTATTTAAAATTTTTTATAAATTTCATTAAAAATATTGAACTTAAATTAAACATATGATAATTTAAATATAGAAGTAAGGAAGTATAGGGTGGTTTTGAAATGGCAAAGTACAACTGGACGGTAGACACATTACAATTAAAAGTTGATGAATTAAGAAGAGCTTATGCTAAAGAAGAAAATGAAGATGTTAAAAATTTATTAGCTAGTGATATTAATAACTTAGAAACATGGATTGATGCTTTCTATGATACAGAAAAATATGACATGGAAAAGTTTACTAATATATTTAAACTATTTAAATCTGACATTAATTCTTTAGCTTTTTTATGGAGTGATTATGAAGAATTTTATAGAGAAAGTAAAGATCCTAAAATAAGAGAACATATCTTTCATCATAGTAGTTTATCAAAAGATGATTTAATGACATTAACTCATGATTTTTATAAATCTTTAAATAGGTATTTCTTTGGCAATTTTATGAAAAATTTTCGTCATAGAAGAGATCATGTTGTATTTTTAAATGAACCTGATGATGTTTATTGTGGTGAAGCAGTTGCCATTAAATCCACTAAAGAAGCATTTTTAAGTATAGGAAGATTCTTTACTATAGAAGATTACTTAACAACTGTTCACGAATTTGCTCATGCTACTAGTTTTCAAATAAATCCTAATCATATTGATTATGATAAAAGAGCTTTTTCAGAAACTATTGCCCTTTTTATGGAACTTCTAGGAGCAGATTATTATTTAGAACAAACTAAAGATTATGATGCTAGTGTTTATAAAATAAATACCCATTTAGAATATATTGATAATGCCGAAATAGTTAATTTAATTATTTATCTTATCAAAAAAGAACAACTACTAGGGCATGAATATACATCTACTAAAGAAATGAGACAACAACTTACTAAAGAATCTTTTAGTGATGATATATTTGATGATGCCTTTTTATTCTCTGGTTATGCTCATGAAGAATATTTAGCAAGTTATATGAATGCTATTGAACTTTATATGCTATATAAAGAAAATAAAGATAAGGCTCTAGATTTATTAAAAAGAATGATATTACTAGATGAAATGAGTGAAGAAGAATATTACTGTAATATTAAAAAATTAGGAATTATTCCTAATTTTAGCTTACGTAGTTATGAAAGAGATTTACAAGAAGAAAGTATGAAGTTAGAAAGAATTAGACATTAAAATGGCATTTTCATTTTACCATTACTCATACTTTTCATCATGCTTTTCATCATATCAAATTGTTTAAGAAGCCTATTTACTTCTTCAACTGAACGGCCACTACCTTTAGCAATTCTTTGCTTACGAGTGGCTTTTAATACTTCAGGATGTCTTCTTTCATATGGAGTCATGGAAAGGATTATGGCTTCTACATGCGCCATATCTTTGGGATTAATAGAAATATTATTTAAACCCATACTTCTTGCTTGCGGAAGCATTTTAATAATATTTTCAAGTGGTCCTAATTTTTTGATTTGTTTAAATGTCGTTAAGAAATCTTCTAAATCAAACGTTCCCTTTTGCATTTTTTTCGCTTGTTCTTTAGCATCTTCTTCAGATACGATATCTTCTACTTTTTCGGCAATAGATAAAATGTCACCCATATCTAGGATACGTTCAGCCATTCTAACCGGATAAAATTCACTTAACCCATCCATTTTCTCGGAATCACCAACAAATTTGATTGGAACATTGGTAAGATGTCTTAAAGATAGTGCTACTCCACCTTTAGTATCGCCATCCATTTTGGTAAGAATACAACCAGTTAATTTTAATGCTTCATTAAATCCAGTAATAACATTAATAGCATCTTGACCCATCATTGCATCAATTACTAAAAGTATTTCATTAAAAGTAATATTATCTTCTAAGTCTTTTAATTCTTGCATTAATTTTTCATCTATTTGAAGTCTTCCAGCTGTATCAATAATAACGAAATCCAAATTATTATCTTTAGCATATTTAATACCATCATTTGCAATTTCTAATACACTTTTTTTATCTTCCGTAAATACGGGAATATTTAGAGAAGCACCAATCTCTTTTAATTGATCAATAGCAGCAGGTCTATAAATATCACAAGCAATTAAAAGTGGTTTACGATTAAGTTTCTTCCTTAGTAAATTAGCAAGTTTTCCGGCTGTAGTTGTTTTACCACTACCTTGAAGACCACAAAGCATAATAACTTCAAATTTTTCTTTAGTATCAAGTGGTTCATATTCGCCACCCAAAAGACTTACTAATTCATCTTTAACAATTTTAATAAAAACTTCATCTGGTTTTAAACTTTTACCAACATCGGCTCCAAGGGCTTTTTCTTTAACAGATGCGACAAACTCTTTTACCACATTATAGTTAACATCAGCTTCAAGTAGAGCCATTCTAATTTCTCTCATGGCATCATTAATATTATCTTCGGTTATTTTACCCATACCACGAATATTTTTAATGGCATTAGATATTCTATCACCCATATATTCAAACATAAATTATTCTCCTTTTAAAATATTTTCAATTTCTTCTTTTATTATTTTAATATCTTCTACTTCTAATAATTCTTTTAATTTAGTATTTCTCTCATTTAATTTTAATATACTTTCATAATTATCTAATTTTTGTTCTACATTTTTAATAATTATACCAATTCTACTTTTAGAAACTTTTTTTAAATCAGCAATTTCTTGCATAGTCATATTTTCCCCATAATATAGATCAAATACTTCTCGATTATTTTCTTTTAATAAATCTTTATAAATTAAATATAAATTATTATAGTAAAAAAACTTTTCCATTAAATCATATCCTTAAATAAACCATATATATAGTTTTCTATATCAAATGGTTTTAAATCAGTCATAGCCTCTCCTAAACCAACAAACTTAACAGGTAGATTTACTTCTTCTTTAATAGCTAAAACTATACCACCTTTAGCAGTTCCATCAAGTTTAGTTAAAACTATGCCAGTAATATCAGTTATTTCTTTAAAAGCCTTGGCTTGCATTATGCCATTTTGACCAGTTGAAGCATCAATTACGAGTAAAGTTTCTTGTGGCGCACCATTTATATGCGTCGAAATAACTTTATTTATTTTTTCAAGCTCTTTCATTAAATTAACTTTATTTTGAAGTCTTCCGGCTGTATCTATTAAAACAATATCTACTTTTTTTTCTTTAGCTTGAACTAATCCATCATAAATGACACTTGCTGGGTCACTACCTTCTTTACCATAAAATAAGCTGCCAGTTTTATTGGCCCATATTTCAAGTTGCGAAACAGCTCCAGCTCTAAAAGTATCACCAGCTATCATCATTACTTTCTTGCCTTCATTTATATACTTATAAGCAAGTTTTGCAATAGTAGTTGTTTTACCTACTCCATTTACCCCAACCATTAAAATAACAGTTGGGCCATCTTCATTCATTTTAATTTTATCTGATAAAGATTCACCTTCAACATAAATGACTAATAATTCATCTACTATTACTTCATTTAAATATTTAGTATCAGTAATATTTTCATGTTTGACTCTGTCCCTTAATTTATCCATAAATTTCATAACAGTATTAACCCCAATATCAGCCATAATTAAAATACTTTCTAATTCTTCAAAATATTCTTCTGATACTTTAGTATACTTAATACCTAAAAAATTTAACTTAGATACAAATTCATCCCGAGTCTTTTTTAATCCTTTATCATAATCTTTAATCTCTTCGGCTTCACTTGTAACTTTCTTCTTATTTTTTTTCTTACTTTTAACTTTTTTTTCAGAAACTTCTATTTCTTTTGTTTCTTCTATTTCTTCAGATACTACTTCTTCTATATCATTTTCTTCTTCTTTTACAATTTCTTCTTTTCTCTTAATAATATTTTTAAATTTACTAAATAAACCCATTGTTGCATCACCACTTTAATCATATCAAATTTTTCTAACTTTTAAAACTATTTTGTAAAATACAATTTACAAATTACTATATTTATAACTTCTGTAAATTACATTTTACAAAATCGAGTAAATTATATTGATATTTTTATCATAATTGATTATACTTAAGTTATAGGAAGCGTGAATTTCGCGTCACCTTACATTAAGCAAAATGGCGTTATCCAGGTATTACTACTTGGACGACGCCTCTTTCAATTAAAGTATATAAAATATACAATAACGTCAAGATAATTACTAACAATACTTTCTCGCGATTTCTTGCTTTCACCAGCCTCACCGTCCTTCCTGAGATTACCTCCCCGAAATTTCAGATTTTTGGTGACGTCTATAACACAACTTCCATAACGCTCTATTATAAGTAAAAAAAATTATTTGTAAATACATTCGACAAAACTAGTCAAAATTAGACAAAAATAAAGGATATTTTAACTTGTTAAAGTTCTAAAATATCCTTTATTTTGTCTATTAAAATATTAAATTTACATCTTTTATAATATAAATAATATTTATTATTTTTGTAATTTTTCTTATTAACTATATTAACATTTTCTAATATAAGATAATTAATATTTAATTTATCTATTTTATTTATATCTTCTATTTCTAAATAGTTTAATATTTCCCTATCTATATTATAACTTTTTATTTTCTTATTTTTATTTATTAATATAAGATAATCTGGATAACATCTTTTAAAAAACATATATCTATTACTTTTCATATTCTAATCTTTTAAACCAAAATCTATTTATTATTCTTCTAACTCTCAACTGACTTCCATATTTTCTATTATACCAATAAGACATAATACTCATAAATGGTTTACTTATATTTTTTTGATATTTATATCTATAATGGATTTCTTTGATTTTCTTTTTTATATTTTCATAACTTTCTTTTCTTATTTTAACAATAGTTTTATTATTAATAACTTTATAAGTATAGCCTAAAAAAGAAAATCCTTCTTTAATACTTATTATTTTTGTTTTTTTAGCATTCAATTTTAATTTATAAATACTCTCTAATATCTTTTCTATTTTCTTTAAAGCTTGTTTTAATACATCTTTATCATGATGTATTAAAACAAAGTCATCCATATATCTAATATAATACTTTATATGTAAATTATTTACTATATAATGATCTAATTCATATAAATAGAATATTGATAAAAATTGACTAGTCATATTACCTATATTATGCAATTTTTTGCATAATATAGGTTATGCAAAGTATTTTATTATGCAAAGTAAAGATTTAATGAATAGATATTAATAAAATATATTATTTTTTACTTTGCATAAAATTTTTATAAATTGCTTTTTAACCACGCTAAAAGTTCTGCCTTATTATTATCATATTTCTTATCATCTATTAATTCATTAGATAGATTTTCTATAGCTTCTCTTTTTACTTTAGGATTCGCTCTTGCATATATTTCTGTAGTAGTAATAGATTTATGACCTAAAAAATCCCTAATGTAAACTATATTAACATCATTTTCTAATAAATGCATAGCTTTAGTATGTCTTAAAACATGTGGTGTTATTTTATCAAAATTTAGACCTGCACATTTAGAATATTTCTTTAAAATATATTTAATACCTTCACGTGTTAATTTCATCTTTCTGTTATTAAAGAATACTAAATCATTAGTATTTGGTGTTATTTTAAATATATCAAAATATTTTTTAATTATTTTTATTACTTGTGATGAAATTGGTATAATTCTAATCTTATTTCCTTTGCCATACAATCTAATTGTTTGATTTTCAAAATTAATATCTTTTGTTTCTAAATCAATTAATTCTTGAACCCTAGCACCTGAATCATATAGTAATGATACAATAGTATAATCTCTAAGTTCTTTATTAATACTTATATTGAATGCTTCAAATAATCTTTTTATTTCTTCTTTAGTTAAATAATATACTTCCTTTGTTATTTTTTTCTTCATTTCTATATTTAATATATCCGCGGTTAAATTAAAAAAGGAAATATCTTTACGTTGCAAATATTTACAAAATGAATGAATAGCGCATAGTCTTTGATTAGTTGTATTTACTGTATTACCTTTTTCTTTATCTAAATATTCAATAAAAGCTATTACCTTATTTTTATTGAAATCATCAAATGTTAATTTATTTATATTTAAATGGTATTTGTCTTTTAAAAATTCAATAAATAATATAAATGTATATTTATAAGATATAATTGTATTTTTAGAAAAATTTCTTTGCTCTGGTAAATAAGATGCAAAAAAATCTGTTATATAATTATGAAGATAATTATTCATTTTCATCACCATTTTCTTCTAAAAACACTTCTTTATTAAAATCAAGCATTTTACTATTTATTTTATTTCTAACATTTTTTGTGTATTTTAAATAATACTCAGTACTAGTTACATTTTTATGTCCCATATATATGCTTAATATGGGTAATGTACAATAAATATCTTGATTTTCATCTTGCATTTTTTCAAGAGCTTTAACTGCAAAGGTAAATCGTAAGTCATGAAATCTTGGACTATTTCCTGTTTCTGTAGCAATTTTTAATTTTTCTAAAACTTTTTTAAACTTTTCACTTAAATGTTTATCAAATTTTTGACCTTTGGAACTTTTAAAAACATAATCATTGATAGATAAATTGAGTTTTTTATTATGTTCTTTTAATATATCTAAAATTGTATTAGAAATAGGTATTAATCTAGTGCAATTATTTTTACTTTCCCTAATTAATATTGTTCCATCATTAAAATTAATGTCTTGTAATTTTATGTTTCTTACTTCGCTCAATCTAAGTCCACAACAATAAGTTAGTTTTATAATTGTCTTAAAGTTATCTGCATAATTTTTATCACTTACATTTAAAAAATCTTTAAAGTTTGACGAATCTATATATTTAAATATTTTTTTAATTTCTTCATCTGTAAATATATAAGGTTGAAAATTAGAATGACTATTTAAATAATCATAACCATATACATATATATTTTGATAGCCTTGTTCTTTTAAAAATAAAGCAAATTCTTTAGCAACATGTTGCCTTTTATATATAGTATTATTACTTTCCTTATCATTTTTTCTTTTACAAAAATTAAGTACTATTTTTTCAGGCATTTCTATTTTTTTACAACCATTGTCAATAAAATATTTATCCATTGCATTTAATAATCTAAAACCAGCTTCATATTTATATCCTTGACTTTGTTTATATTTAACATATAATGGAATTATATCTTTAAATGGTCCAGTACATACGGTATTATTCATAATCTGGTACCTCTAAAGATATTTTTTTTAATTGATCCTTTTCAATTGATAAATATTTTTTTGTTGTTTCAATACTTTTATGTCCTAAAATACCAGAAATTACAGGCAATTGGACATTATTTGCTAATAAGTTAGTTGCACAGGAATGTCTTAGACTATGTATTCCTTTTTTTCGACCATTAATTTCTATATTAGAATTAACTAAATATTTAGCAAAACTTTTGTATAATGACTTATTTCCACTAAATTCATATGGAAATCTAAATCTTAAAAAGAGTTTATCACTATCTATTTTGGGACGAGCATTTTTTATATAATCTATTAAACTTAACTTTACTTGTTCAGTTAAATTTAATTCTAAGTTTTCTTTAGTTTTATATTGAACAATAACAATTTTATTGTGTGTCCAGTCAATATTTTTAAAAGTTAAGTTAACTATATCACTATTTCTTAAACCATAAGTTATAGCTATTAATAGTACAGCATAATCTCTTTTACCAATTTTTGTATTGGTATCAACAAGTGATAAAACTTCTTTGATTTCATCTTTTGTATAATAACTAGGAAGTTTTTCTCTGTCATATTTTAGTATTCTAGGAAAAATTGATTTTCCACTCATAAAATTATTATCTAAATTATATAAATAATCATAAAAATTCTTAATATGATATTTTATTGAATAAATTGTATTATCAGCATATTTTTCTTTAATATCATTTAAAAAATTATAAATTAATTCCTTGGAAATATTTTGATAGATAGTAACTTTATTATTTAAAGCATATTCAAATAATAAGTTTAAACTATGTATCTTATGATTAATTGTTTTTAAAGAATAATTGTTTAAAATAAGATATTCTTTATAATCATCAATTATATCCATAAACTCTTTTGGTGTAGTAAGAACATTATCTTTTGGTATAGTCATTTTTGTAATATCTTTACCATTAAAATACCATTCTAGTAAATATATACTTCTAAGTCTACGACAACGATATCTAGGTATTTTATGCATAGATAAATGATAATGTTCTTCTAAGAAATCCATTCCAATATTAAGATTATAATTACTTATTTTTTTATTTTTACAATATTTAAGTAATTGATTAAATGTATTAGATTCACTCTTTATAGTTTCTTCTTTATATCCTTTCACCTCCATTTCTTTTAAAAGTTTTTGCATTAACTCACTGAGTTCGGTTGTATTCATAATATCATCTTCCTTTCCTTTGAATACAGCCAATACTATAACTTATTTATTATGCAAAGTAAAAAATAATATATTTTATTAATATCTATTCATTAAATCTTTACTTTGCATAATAAAATACTTTGCATAACCTATAGGAAGCCCCTTACCTTTTTCATAACAGGGAAGTTCTTCTATTTCTTTAGCACATTTAGGTATTTTATTTATGTATTTATTTTTAATATTATTTATTTCTTTATTTATATAATCTTGATTAGTACTATCAATAATTGCCTTTAAAAAGTTATATTCATCTTCACTTAATTTATCTTTTAATAAATTAAGTAATACTTTATGATCTATGGTATAAAAATATTTACTTATATCCATTTTTAAAACATAAAAGTTACCATACTTTTTATTTTTTTCAATAAATTTCTTTATCATTTTTATACCATAATCAGTCCCCATATTTTTTCTTGTAGCAATATTTCTATCATCTAAATATTTTGTTAATTTTTCTTCTAAAACATATTTAGCTATATAATGGTTAATTATTTTATCTTTAATATTTAATGCCATAATAATTCTATGTTTAGGTTCACTAATCATAAATATATTATATTTATCTATTTTATAATTACCATTTTTAATTGTTTTTATTATTTCTTCAAGATTTTGCATTTTATTTTTCTCAAAATAATATATTCTATTTTTATTTTTGACATTTTTAGCTATTTCGCTTTCATATAAATTTAAAATATTATTTAGGGTTGCATTCTCTTTCATTTTTAACCCATCCATATATCATTTTCGAAATATTTGCTAAATCATTACTTTTATTTAAACATTGTTTTTCACTAATATATTTTTTCTTATAAGCTCTTTCTAAATAAAAATCTAACATATTAAGTTTACTTAACACTTGTATTTGAACATTTTTCTTTTCTTTTAAATCATTTATTTCATTAGCATTATAAACTAACTCTAAAACGTTTAATGCTTCCTTATAAAACATATCTTTATTTAAATAATCTTTACTTGGAAAATTTACTAATATTTTTTCAATATCTAAAATAAATTTCTTAATATTTTTGATTATTAAAAATTTTTCACTATGATATTGCATCTTCAATCACTTCCAATAGTTGATTAATTTTTCTATTACTTAAAGTTTTAATTTTCTTTTCAATATCATTTATTCTTTGTTCAAAAGAAAGTTCTTTTCTTGCATTAGCAAGTAATTTTTTATAACTATTTAATTTTTGATAATCTTTTTCTAATAATAAATTATCTTTTTCATATACTCTATAAGATATATTATTTTCTTCTAAAGCATTAATAACTTTATTAAAAGAGATTTCCGGAAATCCTACTCCACCTTTACTAGGCACAATTTTATATTTCATAAGATGATGAATAATAATGGCATCATCACCAAAAGAGTTATAAAATTTACCACTTTTTCTAAGTTCTATTACTTCATTTTTCATTAATCATTTTGTCCCTTCTATTTTTTTCATCAAACAATGAAATTGGGGTGTCAAAAAAATTTTCTTATGACACCCCCTACTCATATCAACTTTTCACTTAGGCACTTAATTCGAAACACATTAAAGAATCAAATCTTTAATAATTTGATGCCGTGGGACACTAAATAGCTTGACCAATATTAGGCATTTTTGGTCAATAAAACAAGTGAGATAAAAGGGTTTAGTTTTTGTTTTACTTTATAAATCTTATTTATAGGCGAAAAATTTATAAAATAATATTAATAATAACTAATTAGGCAAATAGGAAAATTCGTAAATTTATCCGTCCTAATTTCTAATTCGGAAGATGTTCTTCCTAGACAGCCTTTGTTCTCTATCTTTCTCACTATATAACCTTAATCATATAACCCCTAAAGCTATAGAGAGCTACAGGCCGCACGCCGTTCGCATTATTCAAGTTGTTGTTGTTATATGAAATTTTAGGTTATGCGAAATTTTAAGTTATAGTATTAGTATTTATATCTTAAGCAAAAGGGAA
>CANQQX010000020.1 GCA_947626115.1 uncultured Bacilli bacterium | reverse complement strand
TTAAATAATTCCCCAATTGCTTTTTGTGTCAACCATAAATCTCCATCTTCGAATCGAACTTGAATCCCTTTATCATGCGTTTGTCTTTCAAAAATAATAAATTCAGCACTACTACTTCTTATAATTAAATCTTTTGCCATTTTCTCATCTCCTTTGCAATCTGTTCTTAAATGTCGTAATCACCTTTCTAATTCCTAATATAAATTATACTAAAATTACTATCATCTTAATAATTTTTTAATATTTTAACCATTATTTAATAAAAATATGAAAAATCAAAATCAGATAATTTCTTTTATTTATGATGGTTTACAGGTGTTCTTAATTAAATTAATCAACCAATTTATATTAGTTTTATTTTCATTCATTATTACCATCTTCTTCATTTGCTAATTCATATAATTCTTTTTCGTCTTTAATTATTCTAATCAATTCTTCTTTAATAATTTACATACATTTGCATTTGCCCAATATCTTGATGCATAAATTTGCCAATTTTTAGATCAATTATTACAAAACATTTTGCTAAACGATTATAAAAAATTAAATCTGAATAATAATATTCTGTACCTATTTTTATTCTTTTTTGGTTATAACAATTTATATCAGAAAAGTTTAATATATTTTTTATTTTTCTTTTTCTAACCAAAATTTATTATTTTCATTATAATATTTATATTTATATAAAGTTCCCTTATAATTAACTTCTACATCATGTCTATTTTCTTTATGCCAAATAGAATATTCATAATCTTTTCCAAATAGTTTATCTAATTCTTTTTTAGTTTTTAATGCTATATCAAAATACATATCTTCTTCTGATATTTTTTTGATATTTTTTAATTTATTATGGTTAGTTATTGTCTTTAAAATTTGCCATCCCTTAATATCACTATTAACATTAAATGGTTCAAACCCTGAATCTAAATATAATTTAGCTGCTAACCAAGTATGAGTTTGGGTATGCAATAACAATTTTTTATGTCCTAATTCATGAGCTAATTTTATAAATCTATTAATCATAGGTTTAGATAAATGATAACCTTGATATTCTTTTGCTATTGCAAACCAATCAACTACAGCATCATAACCAAATTCTTTTTCTTTTAATAAAGATATAGTTGCAGTTGCAATTTTATTACCATTATTATTTACGACAAAAAATAATCTTTTTGGCAATTCTTTTATAAAAGAAGAATAAAAATCTTTAAATATTTTAAGTCCTTCTTCCATACTCATAAATTCACCAGATTTAATATGAATCATTGCCCAATCATTTTCATCTCCAGGTTTATAAAATTCATAATGAAACCCATCTGGTAATGTATCTTCATTATATTTTGAAGTATCAGAATAAGTCATTAATAATTCATGATATTCTAAAGTTTTTTCAATAGTATTCATATGTCACCTCTTCACAATATTATAAAATTCTATTATATTCTTAATTATATCTAAAATTAACAATAAAATAAAGGCATATATCTAGTATGCCCTTTTAAGATTTTAATAAATTAACTTAAAGTATTATTTAACTTTACCTATTTTATTAAATGGATAAATAACCATTCCCACAGTTCCTTCAATTTCATCATGTTTAATAATACCTAAAACTCTACTATCAAGAGAAATAGCTCTATTATCTCCCATTACAAAATATTCATCTTCACCAAGTTTAATTTCTCTAAAATTATTAGTGTTACCAAAGGCATATTTATCTTTTACAACTTTATCATTAATATATAACTTACCATCAGTATATCTAATAGTTTCTCCGGGAAGACCAATAACTCTTTTTATTAAGTTATCTCCTTCAACACTTTTATTTACCACTACTATATCAAATCTTTCATAACTAGTATCATATTTTTTTAAAATCATTACTTCATCACCCGCAAGAGTGGGCACCATACTTTCACCTTGGACTACAATAGGGGTAATTACAAAAGTTCTAAGCACTAATACCACAAGAATAATAACTAAATAGGGAATTAATTCTTTAATTATTTTCATTCTAGCATCTCCTTACAAATAAAAGAAATTAAGGTTAATTACCTTAATTTCTTTCCTTAACCTTATATTCTTTATTATACTTTTTACGCATTTCTTTAACAAAGTTAAGTTTGCTTCGTCTAACCATTCCTTTTTTAACAACAGTTATTTTGTCAATTGTTGGAGCATTAACTGGGAATACTCTAGTTACCCCAACACCACTTGAAGTCTTACGAACAGAAAAAGTTTCAGATACACTGCCACCTTTTTTAGCTACTACTAAGCCTTCAAAAGCTTGGATTCTTTCCTTTTTACCTTCTTTTACCCAAACATCAACACGAACTGTGTCTCCTACACGAAATTCAGGAATGTCTTTGCGTATATGACGGTCATTAATTTTATCTACTAAATTAGCCATCTTTTATACACTCCTTTCTAATAAAATATATCTACTGTAATCATTAATTATTTTAAGCGGATTACATGCCTTTTGGGCTCGCTAGTAATTATAGCACAACTTTAACTTTATAGCAAATACTTTTTAACCTACGAAAAGTTGTGCCCAATAAGTACCATACGTAGTTCCAGATAATTGAGCCATGCCAATACCTATTTTACTATATTCTGACTTAATCATATTAGCATAATGACCTGGAGAATTTTTCCAACCTTCAGCTACTGCCTTAGGTGAAGAATAACCACCAGCTATATTTTCACCCCAAGTAGATCCCCTAGAAATACCTAAATCAGTAAATATTGTAAAACAATCTTTACCATTTGGTCTAGTATGTGACACATTATCAGTATAAGCCATTTCTAATGATCTAACTGTGGCAGCAATACTTAATTCACGATCTAGCGTAAGTGCTGATACGCCTTTTTCACTTCGATAAGTATTTACATAACCTAAAACTTCATTATATTTACTCCAATTACTATCAACTAATTTTGTAGCTTCTTCTTTTAAATCAGCAGCTGTAGCGTTATAACCAGATGTATCCATACTTTTATAAGAAGATAATAATTTTTTATCTACTGTACCATCACTATATGTAGTAACTTGATATTTTTTAATATTTAAAAATTTAACTCCATATTTAGTACTTAATAATTCACTCTCTTCAATTGTTTCTGTTTTAGGTTTATTTGTTTCATTATTACTTGATGTAATTGTAGTGCTACTATTATCTTTTACATTAGTATTCTTTTTAGTATCAGTATTTGTTTTAGTATCTGTTTTAGTATCAGTTTTCTTTTCTGTTTCTTTTTCTTGAGTATTTTCAGTTTTTTGTACTTCTTCTTTTACAGGTTCTTCTGTTTCTCCATCATTAATTTCATTTTCATTATCTTTTTCTTCATTTTTAGTAGTTTTTTCTTCTTTTTTTACATTATCACTTACACTATCATCATTTAATCTACTACTAACAATTTTTTGACCTACTAAAAAAGACAAACTAAAAACTAACAAAGCAATACTAAAAATTAAAATAATCTTTCTTTTCATCTTTTATCATCCCCTAAACTAGTTAGGCATACTTAATTTTATTCTAAATGTACCCTAACAATACCATTATATATACAAACATATGTATCTGTCAACAAAATAATAAAAAAATTATCGACTTTTAGCCTTTTTAGGTACGATAATTTTTTCTTCTAACAATATTAATGCTTTTAGATATTTATTTATAGCATTCTTAGGCAAATATTTAGCATATTTAGTTAAAATTATGTTTTTTAACTCATCTATTTTGTTTCTAACTAAGAAAACATCACTATCGGTTGTATCATTATCATCATTTAAACTAGCCACTAAATATAGTAATCGTTCATATTTTTTTTGTAAATTTTTATTAATTAAATCATTAATAATTTCTTCATCATAGATAGTTATTTTCAGATTATCTCTTTGAATTTTAAAACCATTTTCTTCTTCTAATTCAATTATTTTAAAATCATTTTTTACTTCTCTAATCTTCATTATTATTCTCCATTAAATCTGGTCTTTTTTCTTTAGTCTTTTTTATTTGTTCTAATCTTCTATATTCATCTATTTTTTGATGATTACCGCTTAAAAGGATATCTGGTACTTTAAGCCCTCTAAAATCCACTGGTTTAGTATAGGTTGGATAATCTAGTAAGTTATCGGTAAATGAATCATCTTCATAAGAATCTTTTTTGATTACACCATCAATTAATCTTACTACTGAATCAGTTATAGCCATCGCTGGTATTTCACCACCCGTTAAAATATAATCACCAATACTTATTTCTAAATCGACAAAATTTCTGATGCGTTCATCATAACCTTCATAATGACCACACACAATAATTAAATGATGATATTTTTTTAAATCTTTCGCTATACTTTGTTTATATACTTTACCTTGAGGACAGGTTAGAATAACTAATGAATCATCAGTTTTTAAATCTTCAATTGCTCTTACTACTGGTTCACACATTAAAACCATCCCAGCTCCCCCACCATATGGTGTATCATCAACTTGTTTATGTTTAAAAGGAGAATACTTTCTAAAATCAATAATATTAATTTCCACTAACTTATCATTAATCGCTCTTTTAATAATAGATTCTGATAAAAAGCCATTAAACATATTCGGAAAAAGTGTCAATATATCTATTTTCATAATATTAAATCACTTCCTTTATTAGTATCTATTCTTTTATTTTCTAAATCAATCTTTTTAATAAAATGCGAAATACAAGGTATATAATAATCTTTATCTAAATGAACTTTTAATAAATAATATTCTTTCGTCTTTGTATAATCTATAACTTTACCTATATATTTATCTTCATCATAGACATCTAAATCAATTAAATCATTTAATAAATATTCATTATCTTCTAGGTTTAAATCACTTCTTTTGATATATATATCATTACCTTTATATTTTAAAACATCATTAATATTATTATAACCCATCAAAGTTATTAATTCATATTCTTGATGATGACGATAAGTATTTACTTCTTCTTTTATTTTATCTTCACCAATATAAATATTAAAATCTTTTTTAAATACTCTTTCCTTAAATTCAAAATCACTTAGTACTTTAAGTTCACCAATTATGCCAAAAGTATTAATTATTTTACCTACAAATACATAATCATTCATTGTTTACCTCATACATTAAAATACTTGCAGATACTCCGGCATTTAAACTTTCACAATTACTATTCATATTTATATAAACTTTTTCATCACATAAAGAAGATACTTCACTACTTACTCCATTACCTTCATTGCCGATAACAATAGCACATTTATTAAATTTTATTTCTTTAATATTTTTGCCATTTTTAACATCAGTCGTAATTTTGGTATAACTTTTATCTAAATTATTTAAAAACTTATATATATCACATCTTATCACATTAATATTAAATAGCATTCCTTCCGATGCTCTTATTACTTTAGGATTATATAAATCAACGGAATTTTCACTTAAAATAATGGAATCAAAATTAAAGGCAACTGCACTTCTTATTATCGTACCTAAATTACCAGGATCTTGAATATTATCTAGAACTATTATATTACCTTTACATTCTCTTTCTTTTAAATGATTACATACAGCGATTACTTTGGCACTAGTAACTTGACTAGATAACACTTTCATAACTTTTTCATTAACATAAAAGGTAGGTACATCATATGTTTTATTTTTATCTAAAGTGAATATTTCTTTTACTACGCCCTTTTTTAAGGCTTCATTTACTAAATGTTCATCTTCTACTAAAAATAACTTTTCTTGATCACGATATTTCTTTTGTTTTAATTTTTGGTAAAATTTAATTTTTTCATTATTAGTACTAGTAATTTCCATTATCTTCACCACATCTTTAGTATACTAAAACATCATACTTTTGACAAGAAAAGAGCATAAATTTAATTGACACTTATAAATAGATAAGTTATTATTAATTTGAAGGTTAAGGGTAGCACACCTTCTTTTTTGTTGGAAGATGTTAGAAAGGAGCTCATTTGACAACAAAACAAATTCAAAAATCTATCCAAAACATTAAACAATATACTAATATAACTGATGCTGTAGTTGATTATGCTAATAGTATAAAAGATAATTTTCATACCGATATTATTATCAAAATTAATAAAGATGAAATAATTGACTACTCCAAAGAATTACAAACAGTTATTTTTAGATATGCTAAAAAAGAATTTCAACATATTGGCAAAAAAATATTTAACAATAATAATGATATTATACATGTCTCCAATGGAGATATTAAAGAAAGTATTGCCAAAACTGTAAGAAATTCAGAACAAAAGCAATTACTAAAAGAACATATAGTAACATTTGCCCATTTAGATAAAATAATAGAAAATGGAGAGAAAATTACAAGTACTATAGAAAGAAAAAAAAGATATCAAAACTTAAAATGGGATTATTATTTAGTACCTATAATTATTAATCGAACAAAATTTATAATTGAATTTGATATAGTAACTAAAAGTGAAGATAATCAAAAACATTTTAGAATATTAAGAATATTTAAATTATCAAATATAAAAAAACAGATTACTCCGACCGGTATGGTTGATAATCAACTATTAGACCGGTTTGTAGAGTAACCTGTTTCTGATAATGATGTTATCATTATTAATTATTAAAGTCAATAGATTTTAGTTATAATGTCCGGTATAAAAAGAAAAAACAAGTTACTCCGACCGGTCTTCTGAATAATCAGCGAGTCGGTTTGTAGAGTAACTTGTTTCTGATAATGATATTACCATTATTAATTGCTATAGTCAATAAACATAGTTATAATGTCCGGCATATTTTAAATAAAAACGAGATACAACGACCGGCAGGGTTGATTATCAACTCGAAACCGGTTAAAGATGTATCTCGTTTCTATTAATGATATTAATGCAAATAAATTGTATTGTCAATATAATTGAACTTTTATGTCCGGTACAATATTCATAATAAAACAGGATACAACGACCGGCAAGGTTATTATATAACCAGGCAACCGGTTAAAGATGTATCCTGTTTATGACAATGATATTAATACAATTGGATTATATTGTCAATATATTTTAGCTATAATGTCCGGCATAAATTTATCTTGATCTACCAATTAAATTTTGATAAAAATCACTTAATATTTCTTTTTCTGATGGAGTTATGTTATTACTATCTAACATTTTATTATTATCGCTTAATAATTCATCTTTTGTTTTACTTCTAACTACTCCATTTTCTACAATATATAATAATTTTAATTTAGGAAATTCTTCTAATAATTCTGGCCTATTTTTAATTTCTTTTTCAAACTCTATATCAATAGTGGTAACTTCCCCATTAATAGTCCTATTTTTATTTTGTAATCTTTCTGGTATTTCTTTTTCATAATCAAAATTTACTAAATATTCACAACCTATTTCTTTTAAATAACTAGTAAACTTTCTAAACATAAATAAATCAGCATATAATTCAAAAGAAACGAATTGATAATTTTCTTGATAATATTTAGCATTATCACGACATATTATATGTTCTTTAATAAAGTTTAATACTAGGGGTAATTCTTCCAAAGAATTATCTTCCATTAAACCAAATATAAATTCATGACCTAGTTCATGAAAAATATCTCCTAAAATACTATTTGAACCATTATAATATAAATTATTAATTTGCCTATCTAATAATCTTATTAAATCAAACCAAGAATCTGCTGTAGTGGTATTATTTTTACCAAGTTCTAAAAATTCTTCTTCATTTAATACTAAACATACAGGATAGTTACAATACACTTCCATATAATGTAAGGTAAAATTTTTAATTAATTCTTGAAAAGCTTCTAGGCTAATAGTAGATTTAGGTAATTGTAATAATCTATTTTTAATAAAATAATTAAATATATTTTGTAAATCAAAATCTATTGAATCATGATATATTAATGCTTCAATAGCAGGTATTTCATACTTTTCAATATCTTCTCCTTTAGCTAATTTTTTATTTATATCATCATAAAACTTTTTAATAGTTTTATAATAAGAAAAAGTATCTAAAAATTTATCTATTTTAGTAGTATCAGTTATATTAATTGAATATATTAAAGAAAATAATAAATTATTAGCATTTACTTTTCTAATTGGTAAGTTTTCTACTTGACTTAAAAATCTATCCAAATGTTTTTCTATTTTTTTAATAGTGTCAAGTGCATCTATGTCTAGGGAACCACAATAAGTACAATAGTCACCAGTCATATGACCACCACAATTATGACATTTTCTACCTTGTCTTAAAAAATCTACTAAAGGTTTTACTTCAGCATATGTATTTATACATATATCATTAAAATATTTTTCATATCCTTTCATATACTCACAACCTAATAAAATAGTAACAAATATTTTAATTTAATACAATAATAAAAGAGACTATATAAGTCTCAATTATGCTTCTTGTACATCTAAGATATATGGATTGTCTTTTGTTCCGTCAGTTCCTTCTTTTAGTTTAACATCAGATGAAAGATAAAAGACAGGACGTGCACCATCATACGGATCATTCAGACCCACACTGTTTCCTAGACTGCCGTCATAACGCACAAACCGTGCAAACACAGCCGGACTACTCGTACCCCAGACACCATAACGAGTTATTAACCATTCATAAGATGGTGATGTGTTATATCCATCTTTTTGGAAATGTATCCAACTATTTTTGACATTATCCCTATTTCCTGGATTTCCTCTTTCAATACATTCCCCACTACCACAATTTGCATATGCATATGCTACATCATGCATATACATTAAGCCTATTTTTGTTGCATCTGTTCTTTTACTCCATGTATAGTCTTTTAATGTACATTGTGAACTTGAACTACAAGTTGTTTGTGTTTCTTCATCTGGCCAATATCTCTTTGTTGCTGTCTTTCCTGTTTCTATTCCATACATTGCATCTCCATTATATATTACTGAACTTGTTGTATTATTTGTATCTCCATACATCCAGTTATGGTCGGCTATTAAGTTATACCAATCACCATCTTTGGTCATATATTCATAATAGCCATTATTTACAAATATTGGATTGCCATTTGATGTTTCTCCATTTAGTCTTTTATATATATCAGAATTTGGCCATTCACACGCTTCTCCTAAACAAGTTGGAATTTGATATTCAGAATTCCATGCAAATTTGTTTGTTGTTTCTCCTTCTTTTAAGAATGTTTCTTTTAACAAATACATTTGTCCTTCTTCGGTTATTCCTATTATTCTGTACATATATTTATCTACATATTCATCATATGTCATGTTATTTAACTTTGAATTTGTACATTTTTCTTCTTCATCTTTTTCACATTTTTCTCTTGTACCAAATAATATCCAATTTGGTACATCATCTGTTCCTTGATATCTATACATTCCGCCTTGTAATTCTTCACTTAAATATCCTTGTGTATCATTTTTTCTTAATTTATCTATTGTTTCTGGTTCTGCAATATTACATTTTAATTCACTTGTACTTATATCGATATTTAATTTACTACCTGCTAAATAATTTTGTGATTCATTCTTATTTAATAATTTAATATATGCTTGAATATTTTCTACTTTATTTCCTGTTACTTTAAAACTTAAATTATATTCTTTTGGATTATTTTCTTTTAATTCACTTAAATCTAATTGTTCACTTATTATATTTCCTTTAAATTGTAATATCATATCTCCTGGTTGTAAGACTTCTATCATTGTATCTTTGTCTGCATCAGGTTCTGTTACTTTACTTACTGTTAACTTAGCTGTACAACTATATTTGGTGGTTGCTTCTCCACCGGTTAATTCTACTGATGCTATTGTCTTTGTTCCTAATTCTTCTGTTCCTACATATGATTGGTCGTCATCCGTTCCATAATATTCTTTTGTGGCATTTGCTTGTGACATATCACTTGCGCTTATATTTAAATGTAAGTTATTTGTTCCTTGTTTTAATGTTACTAAACTTTTTGGTGGTGTTTTTCCTGTTATATTAGTATTACTACTTTCTGTATCTGTACTTATTTGAAAGTAGGCATAGGTTGCTCCGAGTACTGCTATTAGTAATGTTATTAAACCAACTAGTGCTGCTATCTTTTGTTTTTTCTTATTCTCATTAGTATTTTCATTTTCCATGACTATACACTTCCTTTACTATAAGATTATTTTAATATACCCCCCCCGAAAATCAACTGATTTTTTATATTTTACACGGGAAGGTGTAAACCTAAAATTATCGTATTAATGTATATTTTTATTATACAATATTCGTATATAGTTATTCAATATATTTGTTGGTTACTTTACACAATTTAAAAACACCATAAAGGTGTTAATTTTATTTTAACTGTTTGCTTTCTAAATTAAAATCTTCTTCTCTTAAACTTTGAAGATATGCACTTAATTCTTGCCAAGATTTAATATCATATTGCGAAAATAATTCATCTATTTTAGTTGTTAATAAATTAACTGCTAAATCTATTTTTTCTGAACATTCAACTGCATTATCTTTATCTATTACTGTTGGCATATTTAAACTATTAAAAATATTTCTTAAATCTATGGCATTAGGTAAAATTTCATTTTCTTTCGAAACAAAATCAACTTTATTTAAATCAGCATAGTAATAAACATAGATATTATCTTCCTTTAAATCTTTTAAAGTAAATAATAAAATGGGAAGTTCAATTATAGATGCTCTAGCATATTCACTCTCAAGTGAATGTAATCTTCTTAATTCTTCTTCTACTAAATGTTTTTGCTTATCAATTGCTTCTTTTAAATTATTAATTTCATTTATTTTAGTAAATCTATCCATATATACTCCTTTAATGTCTCAATCTTTTTCTTCTTTCCTTATAATCAGGTAGAGCTTGTTCTACTATTTTCCAGAATGCTTTACTATGATTACCTTCATAAAAATGTGCCATTTCGTGAATAATAACATAATCAATTAATTCTATATCTTTTTTTAATAGTTCACTATTTAAAGTAATCTTTTTATCTCTTGTGTTACAAACTCCCCAACGAGTACGCATCTTTCTAATTTTTAAAGTAAATTCTGGTAAATCATTAAAACATTTTTTACATATATTTATTTCTTCATTAAATACTCTTTCACATTCACTATCATAAAATTTATCGATCGCTTCTTCATCATGACCAATAATAGTATTATCTTCAAATTTAACTGTTGGTACTCTGTTATCAAAAGATACTTCATATGTTTTACCAAGGTAAGTTAGTTCTCCAACTTTATCTTGTCTTTCTAAGGCTTCTTCATACATTTTTAAAATAGCACTAGAATTTTTCGTAATTAAATTTTTAACTTCGACATCACTAATAACTCTTGGTGCCGTTACAATTAACTTACAATTTTCATCAAAACGAAAATAAAGATTTTTGTTATCTTTCTTAATTATTTCATATTCTATTATGTAATCATTTAATTTAAACTTCATAAAACATACCCTACTTAATTGTAACACAAAAATCTTTAGTGAACAAATTCATTTAACCAAAAATAATCTTTATTTTTAAAATCACAAACAAATAAATTATCACTCATGAGATAATTTACTAAAAGATTTGGATCAACAGCATCAGTTTTTAAAATAATATGACTTCTAAATACTTTTAAATATGTATTTTCTGGTCGGTACTTATTTATAATCATGTGTCTTCCATCTTCATAATGATAATAACGATTATGTTTAAATAAATTCATAATTCTTTTATCAACATATTCTTTATCAAAATAAGAGAAGATATTTTGATAGATAGATAAAGATACATTACTATTAACAGTATCTAAATAATATAAATTTTCAATAGTATGATATAAATTATATGGTGTTTCTTTTGTTAATATAGTCATTTCTGGTTTTATTTTAAAAATATAAAATGTTCTCACTCTTATCACCCTACTTACAATTATAAATAATTATATTTAAAATAATTGTAAGTATATGTCGAGTGATTAATTTTTCATATTAGATAA
Source organism: uncultured Bacilli bacterium (assembly GCA_947626115.1). GTDB lineage: Bacteria > Bacillota_I > Bacilli_A > RF39 > UBA660 > SIG200. The sequence goes on along the minus strand of CANQQX010000020.1, from coordinate 9,827 downwards.
AATTTTAGCTTTAATAGAATCCATATCTAAATTGTAATAATTTAAAAGTTCTTCTTTCGTACCACTGGTACCAAATTTATCAATACCTAAAATATAATCTTCATTTGTCGCATATTTATGCCAGAAACTCTTCTCACCAAATTCTAAAGTAAATGTTTTAATATTTTTAGGTAATAACATATTTTGATATCTTTCGTTTTGACGTGCAAAAAGTTCTGCTGATGGCATTGTTACTACTCTAAAATCAATACCATATGGCATTAACTCTTCTGCTACTTTTAAGGCAAGTTCTACTTCACTACCTGTGGCAATAATTATGGCATTGGCTTCATTTACTTCTCTTTTAACGCGATAAGCACCAGCCATCACATATTTATAATTAGAACCTTTTAATTTAGGTACTTTACTACTACCAATAATAATCGTTGTTGTATTTTTAAACTGACTAATAATATCATAGACCCCAATTACTTCATTGATATCAGCTGGTCTAAAATTAATTAAACTTGGAATACTTCTTAAATTATTTATTTCATAAATCGCATTATTACCAGTATCTAAATAAGAATTTAAGAAAGTATCTTGGGTAAAGATAAAATTAACATCTAAGTTATTTTCGGAACACATGGCTATACTTTTTTGGAGAATTGGCTCATCAATTAAAGGAGCACTCACAAATACTTTAAAACCTAAAGTAGATAAACCTGATGCAATATAACCCATAGACATTGTTCTACTTCCACATAAAATATTTCTTCCAGTTGGATTATCTTTATGCATAATACTTGCTTTGGTAATACTTCCTAAAGTGTTAATAAAATTATCATTAGATAAAGATAAAACAAAAGGAGTTTTACTTGCTACAATATTAAATATTTTATTATTACTAATAATTAATTCTTCCTCGTAGCCATCATTTATTTTAATATTTTCGGGTTTAAAATTAATCGTAAATTCTTTTGTTTCTAAAAAGTTAACTATTTCTCTTAATTTTAAATCTTCTAAACAACTATTTTTAAGTTCAATCCATTTACTTAAAGGTTTATCAAGTCTTCTAGCAAGTTCTTTCTTTAAATCTTCTTTTTGATAATTAATTGGATATTTTTCTCTTAATTCGGCAATTTCTTGATCACTTAATGGTATATTAAACTTTTCATTAGAATTTTCTCTGGTGGTATCTTTAGCATAAGTAGATTTAATAATGATAACAGAAGGTTTCTTACTAACATAAGCATCTTCTATGGCTCCTTCAATAGATGATACAGTATTATTTATTTCATCTACATTAAAGTTAAGGGAAATAAAACGATCAACTAAATTTTCAGAAAAAGTTTCTTTCGTACTACTATCTTTACTTATATCCGTTTTTAAAACAATAAATATTAATTTATTTAAATTTTCACATCCTGCATAAGACATAGCTTCATAAGAAATACCATTCATCAAATCTTCTTCAGTACAAATGCATATAGTTTTAAAATTAATTAAATTACATTTATTATCTTCTAATTTTATTAATGATTCAATATATCTTTCCCCTAGAGCAATACCGACAGATGATGCAATAACATCACCAACTGTATTACTACCGACTTCAATACCCGGAGTTTTAATATTAGATACACCTTCAGTTACCGAATTTAATTTTTTAAATTCTCTTAAAGCATCAAAAGATAAATCACTACCAAAGATATGTAAAGTAGCATACATTAAAGGAAGTAGTCTATTACTTACTATAACTCGATCTCTATTAATATACTTACTATTATGATAATCATAATTTAAATACTTTAAAAATAAAGATGTCATAACTGGAGCACCACATAAAGAAATACCAACGTCTCCACTTCCCGCTTCTTTTATCATATCAATACATAACATCTTTAAATTATTCGTAATATTTACTTCTAACTTACTCATTAAATCAACTCCAACTACATTTTATTTATTAAATTATTTATTTTTTCAACTGACTTATTATTATCTAATTTATTTAATCTCTCTTTCATTTTTAAAACAATATTATAATTATTTTTTATTTTTAATAATATTTTTTTAAATGCTCTGGCATTTCTCACTTTTAAACCATATTTTTTAAAAGCAATAAAACGAGCATTATATTTTTCTTGACCACCAACACCTGGTACTAAAAGCATTGGCACTTTCATTTCCATTGCCTCAGTTACTGTTGCCCCACCTGGTTTTGAAATAACTAAATCACTTATTTTCATTAAATTTAATACATCGTGAGAATAACCTAATACTTTTATGTTTTTAATACCTTTATCTTTAACATATTCATCACATTTTTCTTTTAATTTTTCATTTTTACCACTTATGAATATGATATCAACATCTAAATCTAATTTAGCAATAGTTTTAAAATAATCATAATAATACATACTTCCGGTAGTGCTTCCCCCAAAGAATAAATATACTCTTTTTTTACCACTTAAATTATATCTTCTATATATTACATCTTCACTATCTAAATTGTTTATTTCATTAATATTTAAAGGAAGACCAAAAGGATAAACTTTTTTACCATCAATACCTCTACTGATTAATTCTTCTTTAACCATTTCATTACCAACTATATAACCATCTTCTACTTTATGATTTTTTGTCCAACATTCATGACTACGATAATCAGTAATAATAGTAAAAAGTTTACTATGAATTAAATTAAGTTTATTATAATAAGTAATAATATTACTGCAATAAAAATGAGTAGATATAGTTATATCGGGATTAAATTCACTAATTACTTGACGTAATTTCTCATTATCATAACTTTTTTTAGCAAGAGCATTATGCCCAATCGTTGAAATTTTATGATCCATAAGCTCATAGCAAAAATCAAAAATATGGGCAGTTCTTCTTTTACCAACAAAGTCCATTATTTTAACACCGGCACGGCCAATAAAATTGCCATAGTCAGACATATCAATTAATTTAACTTCACATTTATGATTATGTTCTTTTATATAACTAGCCACATATTCGGCAATAGATTTATGACCAGAACCATATCTTGCATATAATACTAATACTTTCTTTTTCATACTTTTTACCTTCTTTTATTATTATAAACGTTTTTCCAAAATAAAACAATGAATTTAATTATTCATTGCTACATAAGTATTATTATTTTCATAATTATTAATATAATTAAATCTAGTATTCAGGAGCAATACTCCTACAACGATGGAACTATAGAATAGTACCAAAACTCCCAAACTCATTAATTTTCTTTTCATAAATATCACTCCTTCTTTCTACATTTTCATCTTATCAAAAACATTTGTTTGTATCAAGAACTTTTTCATAATTTTTGAAATTTTAAACATTTGTTTGACATTTATTAACAGATATAGTAAAATGTATTTAGGAGGAAGATATGAAAACTAAAGAAATTACGAAAAGACAAAAAGATGTCTTAGATTATGTTAAAAAATATGTAGCAGAACATGGCTATCCACCTGCTATAAGAGAAATATGTAAAGGAGTAAATTTATCAAGTCCCGCTACTGTATTTGTTCATTTAAAAAATTTGGAACAATTAGGACTTATTAAAACAACAAGTAATAAATTTAGAACTATTGAAATTTTAGGAACTAATGAATATTTAGAAACTAATGAAGATGTTGTTAAAGTACCTCTTCTTGGTAAGATTACGGCTGGAAGTCCAATTACTGCAATTGAACAACCTAATGAATTTTTTGATATTCCTGCATCACTCATTCCAGCTACAGCAACAGTATTTACTCTACACGTATCTGGCGAATCAATGATTAATGCTGGTATCTATGATGGTGATTATGTCATTGTCCAAAAACAAAGTAATGCCAAAAATGGGGATATAGTTGTTGCTATGACTGAAGAAAATGAAGCTACAATTAAAAGATTTTATAAAGAAAATGGTCATATTAGATTACAACCAGAAAATGATACAATGGATCCAATTATTTTAAGTAATTGTACTATATTAGGAAAAGCTATTGGTTTATACCGTAAATTTTAAATAACAAAAAAGCATTTCTACTCAAAAATAGAAATGTTTTTTTTATTTGCTTAATTAATTGTTGGAGCAAGAACTAATCGGAAACCACGACCATTCATACCCTCACCAGTACCTTGACCAAACTGGAATTGACCCGCCGAGACACCAGCAACGAAGTTCTCACCACGACCAAACCAAGGTGACGAAGAATCAACGAAGTAAGCATAGTCGCCATACCAACTATTATGATAACGATTAGAACCCATCTTATCAAAATATTGATAAAAAGGTCCCATCTCGCCTGTCGCATCGCCTAATATTCTTTTATTATAAGTTGTTGTTGAACTTTCTTCATCATATCCATCTATATATCCAGCTGATATTTGTTGTGTTATTTCTTCTGCACTAAAACCACTTTTATCTGCAGCTATACTACCTTTTCTATATGCTGCTACATATTCCCATGTACCACCTGACATATCATAAATACCACTGATATTTCCAGTTGTACTTGCTAAATATCCAACTGGTGTATTCCATGGTTGTGTTATTTCAGTAACTGTATGCGCTGCATATATTCCTTCTCTTGTACTTTGATCTGTATTTGGAGCTGCAGAATATCCAGTATAAAAATCATTCGCATTATTGATATTTACTTCTGTTCCTATACCATATTGTGAGTGAGAAAGATAAGCTGCTGCTCCCCATTCTGTATTCTTCATCATATGACTGTTTAATTCAGTTGCAAAGCTTTTTCCAGCAGTAAAGAACTCTTTTATTGTATTATTTCCCCAAGAAGGAACATTTGGTTTTATTACCATTGAATCTGCACTAGTTCCACCAGTTTCAAATTTGCCGACCCAGATACCATTTAAATCTTTATTTCCTAAAGTAAATGCTGGATGTGTATAATATTCATTTAACTTTGCATCACTTTCACTCATTTTCGGCACACTTTCAACACTACCAAATTGGATATCGATTATTCTTGATTTATTCATGGCTTGGGTTGTTGATGTTGTATAGTTATTATTTACTAGTGTACTTCCATCTGGAGCACTGGTATATTTTCCTAAATCCCATACTTTATATTGATATCTTGGTATCCAGACAAAGTAACTTTCGATATCATCTTCTAGAATATGATCTCCTACTTGATAATTTGCATTACTAGGTTCATCAATTAAAATAACTGCATTGGCCCATCTTTTTTCTTTATAATTATACCATTCACTTTTTTCATTCGCATAATAAACATCACCATTTGATTTTATTTCAACTGGTATTAATGGACTCTTTAATACCGGATCTGCTCCATTTAATGTTTTATCTACCCATTTACTCTTATGTATACCACTTCTTTCATATAATTCATCTATGGCTTCTTCAACATTATTTTTATTATGATTATTATAGGCTACTTTATTACTTTCGATATAGGCATCTACTGCATATACTGTTGTTACTGATAATACAACACCTATTAATATACCAATTATTATTTTATAATTATTTTTTAGTACTCTTTTCATCTATAATAACCTTCTTTTATTATAAGATTATTATAATATACCCCCCCCGAGAATCAAGAGTAAATAAGGCAGTTTACAATTTTTTTGTGTACCACTTTTATTCGGGGTTTAAAAATGATACTATTTCAAATATAATTTTCTCTTTCTACTATTTTCTTGTAGCAATTCATTAATAGTTAAATATTCATCTGCTACTGCAAAAAGACAATTAACATATTGGTTAAAATCAATATCTTTTGCTCGTTCAAAGAAAGCAGTCATAATTAAATTCATTTTAAATATATTACCATTAGTTTTTTTAATTAATTCATTTATAGTATTATCATCAAATATAAAATCAATGCGTTTTGAAATTACTTTTTTATTTTGTGTTTGTTTAAAAGCATAATTTAATATATTTTTAACGACATTTACATTACGATTATAATCCATCATAACTAAAGAATTATTTTGGGCTAAAGCATTTAAATATTCTGGGTTATTTATTACATTTGGATCTGAAATAGTTGCTACTACTTTAAAATATTTTTTTAATAATTCATATATATATGTTTGATATAAATACATATAAGGTTTCTCTACATCAAAATTATCTAAAATAACTGTTATATCTTGATAATTTAAATAATTAAATAATTTACTTAAAAAATCTTCTAATAAAATTTCTGGATTAGTTAATACTATTTCATCTATACTAGTATTTTCTATATTATATTTGCCTAAACTATACATAGTTACTATATCTCTTTGAATATTAGTTATTTTAGCATCAAAAAAGATAAAATGGTCAATATAATTATTTAAATCAACATCTTTAATATATAAAAGCATTTTTTGAATTATATTACACATTTGAAAAAGTTTAGCAATATTACCATATATAATTAAAGAATAATTACCTACTAAAGTTATATCTATAACTGGATTATTAGTATTTTTATTTTGTTTAACGTATTCTAATAAAGTACTGGTTTTTCCTGACCCTTCTTCTCCAACTAGAAAAATACCTTTACTAGGAGCTTTTTTTATTTCTTCTATCTTATTATTAATTGGTTTTAAATACTTAACCATACTTCTCTTTCCTTTTTCATGGTATTATAAGTTAAAATGGTCAAAAAGTAAATATTTTATTTTAGAAGAAAAGTTAATTTATTACATATATATGGTGAAATAAAACATAAAACAATATTTATTATAAATATAATTAATATACTATATAAACATTTTTTAAAATTAATCATAATCTTATCTTTAATAGTACTATCTCTGCGATAAATTAAATAACCAATTACATATCTAGATATATTAATGATTTTCTTTATAAAGAAAATCATTAATAATAATACTAATAATTTATTAATAACAAAATATAATAAAAAATAAATTATACCTTTTATTTTAAAATTAGCAAAAAATATATTAAGTAAAAAACCTAAAGATAAACTTTCATAAAATAAATAAAATATACTTAAAGGAATACCAATAACAAAAAAGGAAGATACTAATAAAAGAGACATAATAATTAAATCTTTTAAAACATTATTAAATTTATAACTATTATAATTAGTAATAGTTAATGCTATAGTATTTTTATTTGTACTATCTAAAAATTGATAATATAAAACCCCTGCTAAAATACCTATGCCAATAATGATTACAACAAATAATAAATAATTTTTATGACTATTAATAAATTTTTGCATATTCATCTCCCCTAAATGTTATGCGAAAACTCTTTTAAAAATGCTAAAAGTATGATATATTTTAACTATATTGAAGGTGGGATTATTAAATGAATAAAAAAACTAGAAAAATTCTAGTCTGGTTAATGTTATTTTTAATGGTGGCCAGTGCTGTAGCTAGTATTGTTATTTATCTTATCCAAAGATAGAAAAGAATATTAAAACATTTTTAAATTTATCAAAAAAGATAAAAACAACAACTAAAGCTGATATTAAAAATGGACCGTATGGTAGTTCATTTTTTTTCTTTAAATGAACTGATGCTATTGCATAAGGTAAAGCTAAAAAAGTCGAGAAAATAATACATATTAAGCCCATTCTAAGACCTATACCATAATATCCTAAAGTAAGACCAATAATAAAACTTAGTTTAATATCTCCCCCACCTAAAGATTCTCTTTTAAACATTTTATCACCAAGTAATTTTATTAAATACATAAAAATAAATAAAACTAAACCATATAATATACTTATTAAAGTATCTTTAAGGCCTACTTCAAAATATTTTAAAATAATTAATAAAATAGTACTTATAATAAGTGGTGAATCTAAAATAATCATATATTTAAAATCACTAATAAATATAATTAAAGCAAGGGATGTTATAACTAAAAATATACCTAATTTTATCGTCATACCAAAATATAAATACCCAAATAAGAAAAGTAATCCTGTTACTATTTCGACTATTAAATGTTCTATTTTTATTGGTTTATGACAATGACGACATTTACCACCTTGTATTAGATAAGAAATAATTGGTATAAGTTCATACCATTTTAAAGTTTCTTTGCAATTATCACATCTACTTCTTCCCGTAATAATATTTCCACCCTTAGGAAGACGAGTTCCTACAACCAGATAAAATGAACCTAAGATAGTCCCAATTATAAACATTAATATACCCATAACCCACCTACATTACTTGTTCATACATACCAAACATTGGTACAACCACAGAAATAATTATACCACCAACGACAAAGGCTAGTAAACTAATTAAAATTGGTTCAATAAATGATTTTAAATTATTAACAATATTTTTATGTAAACTTTGATAATAATCACTAACCTTTTGCATCATACTTGATAGTTCTCCCGTTGACTCACCAGTAACTATCATATAATAAGCAACATCAGGTACAGCCCAATGATCTTTAAAGGCTTCACTTATTTTTTCACCCTTAGCTACATTATTAATAGCTTTAGATAATATTTCTTTATATATTTCATTATTAGTTATTTTACTTAAAATATCAAAACTATCGGTTATAAAAACATTATTTCTTAAAAGACTAGCAAATGTTTTCGTAAATATTGTCATTTCATTATAAATAATTATATCTTTAATTACTGGTAGATGCATAAATATTGTTTGCATACCTTTTCTAAATACTTTAATTTTTTTATACGAAAATACTAATAATATAATTATTCCTAAAGTACTTAATACTATTGTAAATATATTATATTTAAAAAATAAACTTAATTTAATAACAAAAGCCGTTATTCCACTTAATTCTAAATTATTTTTAGAATAGATATCTACAAATTTAGGAATGATAAATGTTAAGATAAAAGTAATTACTACTATTGCAAATACACTTATAATAGCAGGATAAGTCATAGCACTTTTCATTTGTTTTTTTGTTTCATCTACTTCAGTATAATAATTTGCCATATCTTCTAATGTTTCAACGAGTGTGCCACTTGCTTCCGCAGCTTTAACCATATTAATAAGTAATGCTGGAAAAACATTACCTTGTTTTTCTAAAGAAGCAGAAAAAGATGATCCCAAAGTTAGTTCAAAATAAATAGCTTGTAAAGTTCTTTGTCTACTTTTATTTTTCGTTTGTTTTATTAATATTTTAACAGCATCATTTAAATTAATTCCGGCCTTTAAATAAGTTGATAATTGCGTTAACCAAAATATTAATTCTTTAGTTTTTAATTTTGAACTTGATAAATCTTTATTTAAAAGATTTATCATAGAACTAGTTTCAATACTGTAAACAGTATATCCTTCATTAATTAAAAAGGCATTTATATCTAACTTAGAATAGCCACTCATCGTACCAGTAATTATTTTACCATTTGCATCTTTAACTTTATATTTATATATATTACTTTCTTTACTACGGGTTGCTCCAGATGTTTCTAAATCTTTTAATAATTCATTATGTTCTTCTTCTAATTTATTTGATTCACTACTTTTAAATAAATCGACAAATATATCATAAAAACATACTCTTATACCTATAACAGCATAATAAAAAATATGGTATATAAAAAGAATAATACTTTTAAAGAAACTAACAAATATATTATTTTTCTTAGTATTATTCTCCATAATATAACTCCTTACTATTCTATTTAGAATTATAACATAAATATTAATATGTTGCTAGTATGTTTTATTTTAAAGGAAAAGAGACATGAGTCTCTAGTTATCTTGTACATCTAGAATATACGGCTTACCTTCGGACAGTTTTTAAATAAAGAACTTCCCGAACATTTTATTATGAAACTTAAAAAGGTGCTTATATCTCT
>CANQQX010000019.1 GCA_947626115.1 uncultured Bacilli bacterium | reverse complement strand
CTAATTATAAGGTATATTTTGAGATTAATCACTTTTTTTGTGCTTTTTATTTACACCCGTACTTTGAAAACACGACCCATATGTAATAAATTCGTGAAAAATACTCATAATTATATTATAATAATTGTGTGGTAGTTATGGTGGAGTTTTTTAATAATTTATATAATGTAATAATGGATATAGTAACTAATTCTGTTTTTTGGGGGCCTATTTTAGCTTGCTTATTAATATTCTGTGAGTCTTTGATTCCAGTTTTACCATTATTTGTTTTTATAACAATTGTATTTATTGCTTATGGTTATTTTATAGGTTTTATATTATCATATATTCTAACTTGTTTAGGGTGTTTTTTCATGTTTTATTTATGTCGTACATTTTTAAAAAATTTTTTTACTAAAAAAGTGCGTAAAATCGAAAAATTTGATATTTTGATGAAAAAAATAGATAAAATATCATTATCTAACTTAGTCTTATTAGTAGCAATTCCATTTACTCCAGCTTTTTTAATTAATATAGCAGCAGCCTTATCAGAAATTAAATTCAAAAAATTTGCTATAGCAATTTTAATTGGCAAAGTATCATTAGTATTTTTCTGGGGCTTTATTGGTACTAGTTTAATTGAAAGTTTAAAAAATCCTAAAATATTGATTATAATTATTATAATGTTATTAATAGCGTATATTTTAAGTAAAATTGCTACTAAAAAATTAGATATAGAGTAAATAAATGTCAATCACTTTAAGATTGTTATTGTTTGAATTATTAGTTTTATAGTATATTTATAATAGACAATTGGTGGTGATTAGATGGCTAATAATAAAACTGATACTTTATTTGAAAAAATTAATTTTAATAGTGATTGTCGTAATGTGGCAGAATATATAGTCAAAAAATTTGCTGATTTTGATTTGGAAAAAGCTATGCAAATTGCTAAATATTTAATGATAGAAGAAAAATATTCTAGAGAAGCCATTTTAAATGGTGAAGCTGATAAATTTTTAGAAAAAAGATCAAAAATACAGCAAATTGTCAATAATAGTGTTAGGCAAGAAAATGAAAATATAATTGAAGTTAAATTAAGAACTAAAAAAGAAAAAATTTCTAAGAAAGATGTGCAAAAATTAGCAGGAATAATGGCTACTTTGATTTTAATTACATCTGTTTTAGGTGTTACATATACTGATCGAATGAATGAAGCATTAGTTAGAAATACTAGTCAAAAAATAGATGTTTTAGCATCTGAAGTAGTAGTAAAAGATGAAATAGCTTATAATTATAATGAATTAACTGCAGATAGAATAATAAATTTGTGTATTGATAATCCTAACTTATTTGATGTTTTAATTTACGATAGTTATTACAAAATAAATAATGGTCATCGTTTAGATACCTTTACTGAGATTTGGAATATTTTACAAAATAGATTATCTAACGATGAATCATTTGAACCAATATATTCAAAAATATCTAATAAAACTTTTTTGAGCTATGTACTTAATATATTAATGATTAATGGTAAAATTGAACAAAATAGTAAAGAATATCAAAAATGTATTGGTTTAATAAGCGAATTTGCCTTAAAACCATCTTATGAAGATATAAGTAAAGAAAATAGAGTAGTGTTAAAAGAAATGTTGCAAAAATATCAAGATTTAGGTTTGATGTTATATAAAGAAAGTAATAAAACTATTATGAATGAAGTTAATGAAGAAATGGGTGGGCGTAAATGATTGATGTAAATGTCATGACACTAGAAAATGGTAAAGATTATATAATTACAGATACTATTATTAATGACAATAATAATAAATATTTATTTTTAGTAGGTAAATTAGATAATAATGATATAGTTATTAGAAAAGTGATAACTAAAAATGATGGAGAATATCTTGTTAAATTAGATTCGGAAGATGAATTTGAAGAAATAATGACATTATTTGGAGATAAACATAAAGGAGAAAAAAATGAAGAATAATAAAAGTGTAATATTAGGAATTATAATTATTATTATTGTATGTATAATTACAGTTGGATGTGGGTTTTATAATGCATTGAAAGCTAAAGATTTTAAAGAACATTTTGGAGCTTTAGGTTATACTATTAGTAACAAAGTAACGCCAAAGTATGATAGCGATACTTATTTAGTAGCTTCAAAAGATGATGTTCCTTTTAGCATAGAATATTATGAATTTAAAGATGAAAGCGAAGCTAAAAAAATATATAAAAAATACAAAGATAGTATATCTGACTATATTACAAGTGATTCTAATAACAAAGAAACCACTGGAGCAGTAATATCTAAAATAGTTGCTGTATCAGATAATGAATATGTTGTTATATCAAGAGTTAAAAATACTTTAATATTTATTGCGGGTACTAAAGATTATAAGGAAGAAATAGATAAATTACTTGATGATGTTAAATACTAAAAAAGGAAGAGCAAATCTTCCTTTTAGTTTTCTAAATTATCTAGTTGTGTTTGTAATTCTTTAGATAAAGTATCTATTTTTGTATCAGTTGCTTTTTCTAAACTATACCAACCTAAATAGAACATTAACTCGTAACTTTTTCTTTGGGCATCAGCTAAAGCATCATACATTTTTTTATAATCTTTGTATAATTTTTCATGTGATGCTTCTGTTATGGCTACCGTCATATTTTTAGTAAGTTCCTTTAAATGCGATAACAAAATAGTCATATAATCTTGATCATTTAAGGTTATTCCGGTTGGTACTTCTTTTTTTGGATTACTTATTTTATTATTATTCATTACTATTACCTTCTTCTAATATTTTTAATACTTTTTGCATATTTTGATAAAATAATTTAGAACAATCTGATACTACTTTTTCGACCTTTCTATCTGCTATATTAGTAAGGGCATCCTCACATACTTTATATGCTGTATGATGCCACCCAAAGATATCTTTTAAATAATCTAAATCTTTATTTGTAAAAATGTCTGGTGCTAATTTATATTCTTCATTAGTCATATAATCAATCCTTTCTAACATTATTATTGGAAAATAACTACATAATTATAATGACAGTTTTTGGCTATATTTATCTTTTATTTTAGTTAATACTAATATTGTGATAAGTATGAATGATTTAGTTATAAAGATAGGTCTTATTTTTTATATATCGAGTATTTTAGGTTATATTTATGAACTTATTCTATGCTACTATTATACAGGTGAATTTTTTAGTCATGGCTTTTTATCTGGTCCGTGGTTGCCAATTTATGGTATAGGTTCTTTACTTATATTACTTATTAATAAATATAAAGATAAACCTTTAATTATTTTTATTTTATCATTTTTAATAACTGGTTTTTTAGAATATACATCTGGTTTATTTTTACTAAAAGTATTTAAAATACGTCTTTGGGATTATACGGGAAGATTATTTAATATTGATGGTTTAGTTTGTCTTCTTAGTTCCTTTTGTTTTGGATTAGGTGGTTTAATTGTAACTTATCTAATTGAGCCTTTAGTAAATAAAATATTCCAAGTATTTCCGAAAGAAAAAATAACTAAATTTTTAGATATTCTAAATAGTTTATTTGTCGGCGATATAATTGCAACTAGCCTAAATTAAGTATATAATATACTTGGTTTGGGAGGCATTTATGAATTTAGATGGCTTAGTTGTTTTAATAATAGGGGGCTCTTCCGGTATAGGTAATACCTTAATAGATATTTTACATGAATATGGAGCGACAGTAATTGCAACATACCATAATAAAAAAATAAATAATGAATTAATTGATACTTATTATTGTGATATAACAGATGAAAATAGTATAAATGAGTTAATGAACTATATAAAGAGTAAACACGAAAAATTAGATGTATTAGTAAATTGTAGTGCGATTGATATGGCAAATGATCTATACGATAAAACAAAAGATGAATTTATGAAAGTTTTAGAGGTTAATTTAGTAGGTAGTTTTTTACTAATGAAGGAAGTATCTAAAATAATGAGTAGGGGAGTAATCATAAATTTATCATCAACTGATGCTACGGATACTTATAATACTTTAAGTATGGATTATGCAGCAAGTAAAGCAGGAGTAGAAAATTTAGTTAAAAATATGGCTGAAAGACTACCTAATATAAAAATATGTGCCATTGCCCCTAATTGGGTTGATACTAAATCTGTTTTAGAAATGGATCCTAATTATTTAAAAGAAGAAATGAATAGAATAGGACAAAAAGAATTAATTAAAAAAGAAGATGTGGCTTTAAAAATATTAGAAATAATTATCAATGATGATATTAGAAGTGGCGATATAGTTAGAATGAGTGGTAAAGATGAATAAATATTTAGAATACTTTAATGTTAATAAAAAAGTTAGATATTTAGTTTTAAAATGTGAAAAAGAATTACAAGATATTTATCAAAATATAGATGATTTAGCATTTTTAAATAGTTTAAAAGTAATTACGGCTTTTAATAGGGAAAATGTATGTGAAAGTGATTTTAATACATCAACTGGTTATGGTTATAGTGATATCGGTAGAGATAAAATAGAGAGAATATTTGCAAGCATTTTGGGTGGTGAAGATGCTTTAGTTCGAAGTCAAATAATATCTGGTACTCATGCTCTAACTATTACTTTATTTGGTTTACTTAGACCGAATGATATTATGCTTAGTATAACTGGTATTCCATATGATACTTTACATGAAGTTATTGGCATAAAAGAAAATGCAAGCTCCTTAAAGTCATTTGGGATAAATTATGCTCAAATAGATTTAGTTAATGATGATTTTGATTATGATAAAATAAAAGAATTTTTAAAAAATAATAAGGTTAAAGTTATAACTATTCAAAGAAGTAAAGGATACTCTAATAGAAAAAGTTTAACTATTGAAAAACTTGCTCAAGTAATTAAATTTATTAAAGATATTAATAAAGATATAATTATTATGGTTGATAACTGTTATTGTGAATTTGTTGAAAGTGAAACACCGCTTCAAGTTGGGGCCGATATTATTGTTGGCTCACTTATCAAAAATTTAGGTGGTGGAATTGCTTCAAGTGGGGGATATGTCGCAGGTAAAAAAGATTTGATAAAACTCGTTGCCGAAAGATTAACCGTCCCTGGTGAAGGTAAAGAAATTGGTCCATCCCTTAATTTTAATAAATCATTCTTACTCGGATTATATGAAGCACCATATGTTGTAGCAAGTAGTCTAAAAGTAGCGATACTTACTAGTAAAGTTTTAGAAGAATTAGGTTATAAAGTAGAACCAAGATATAATGATAAAAGAGCAGATATAGTAGAAAGTATTATCTTTGGTAATAGAAATGATTTAATCCATTATTGTGAAGGCATACAAATGGCTTCAGCTGTTGATGCTAACTCAAAGCCAATACCAACACCAATGCCCGGATATGATGATGAAATAATTATGGCATCCGGTTCATTTACGCAAGGCTCATCTATTGAAATATCTTGTGATGGACCATTAAGGGAACCATTTATTGCTTATCAACAAGGTAGTTTATCTTATGAATATGGGAAAATTGCTTTAATGGTGGCAGTTAGCAAAATACAAGAATGATTTATATTTTTTGATTTTAGAATTGCAATAAGAGTTGTTTTTTGATATTCTATATAATAGATAAATATAAATAGAAGGGTTGATTATGGCTAGTTTAGGTGAACATTTTAAAATAAATCCCAATAACCTAGTTAGTAATAGCAAAACAGTTTTTCGGGGTACCAATTATCGGATAACCATATTAAGTGAACGCTTAATACGTTTTGAGTACTCAACAAAAAATGAATTTTATGATGGGGCAACTGAAATAGTTCATAATCGTTTTTTTCCTGAACCTAAAATGAAAGTTGAACAAGATAGTAAATATTTAGTTATTACTACCAAATATTTTACTTTACAATATACGAAAGAAAAACCTTTTAAAGGACCAGCGTTAGCGCCCGATTCTAATCTTAAAGTAAAATTAGTTAATACTGATAAATTATGGTATTTTGGTCATCCGGAAGCGAGAAATTTTAAAGGTAGTGCTTTTAGTATTGAAGATTTTGGCAGTGAAACAAGTCTTTCTAAAGGTTTATATTCTACTGATGGCTTTGCGATGCTTGATGATAGTCATTCTATGTTTATCGATAATGATGGGTTTATGGTACCTAATAATACGAAAAGATTAGATTTTTATCTTTTTGCCTATAGAAGAGATTTTGGCTTATGTTTAAAAGATTATTTTACCTTAACAGGATATCCACCAATGCTTCCAAGATATGCTTTAGGTATTTGGTGGTATCGGGATATGATTTATAGTTTTGCTGATACAAAAAAATTAATTCAAACATTTAATAAAAATAATGTTCCAATATCAGTTTTATTACTTGGTGAATTTTGGCATAAAAAAGATCCTAATAATTTTAATATACATAAAACTGGTTATACATTTAACCAAGGATTATTTAATGATCCGAAAGAATTTACTAAATATATGCATGATCGGGGAGTTAGAGTAGGTCTTAATTTAGATGGTACTGAAGGAATAACCAATTATGAAGATGCTTATCAAAATATGTGTGTTGATTTAGGAGTACCCAATAATAAATTGATTCCTTTTCATGTGTTAGATAAAAATTTTATAGTTAGTTATTTTAATAGACTAATTAATCCTTTATATGATGTTGGTATAGATTTCTTTTGGCTAGATAGTAAAGATGAAGTAGTTACAAGAGTTCTTAATTATTATCATTTTAATGATTATAAGAAATTCCCAGAAAGAAGAGGAATGATTTTATCACGTAATGGTGGTAAAGCTGCTCATTTATATCCCGTTCATTATTCAGGTGAAACCAAAGTCAATTGGGAAACTTTGCAATACTTACCATATTTTAATTCGACTGCCAGTAATATTGGTATGTCTTGGTGGAGTCATGATGTCGGTGGCTTTAAAGGTGGTATTGAAGATCGTGAATTATATTTAAGACATGCTGAACTTGCTACATTTAGTCCTATATTTAGGCTAAGTGCCAAAAGGGGAAATTATTATAAAAGAGAACCATGGCGTTGGGATGTTAAAACTTATACGATCGTAAAAGATTATTGTAAATTAAGACAAAAATTAATTCCCTATCTATATACAGAAAATTATAAATATTATAAAAACTGTTTACCAGTTATTGAACCTTTATATTATTATTATCCAGAACTTTTTGATGAACCTGATTATCGTAATGAATATTATTTTGGTACAGAACTTTTAGTATCACCAATTACAAAACCAAAAGATACGATAATGAATAGGGTAATTGAAAAAGTATTCTTACCAAAAGGATTATGGTATGATTTTACGACAGGTAAAAAATTTGTTGGTAATAAAAGATATACATTATTTTTTAAAGATGAAGATTATCCAGTGTATGCTAAAGCAGGTTCTATAATTCCTATTGCTAAATTAGATGAAAATATCAATAATACTAATCCCCCTAAAGGAATGGAAATTAATATTTTCCCTGGCAGTAGTAATGTCTATCGTTTATATGAAGATGATGGTTATTCGTCTTTATATGAAGAAGGCTATTATATAATAACAGCAATTGAATTTAATTATGCTAAAGATAATTATAATTTATCTATTCATCCAGTTGATGGCAAAACAGGAATTATTCCTGATAAAAGAGATTATTATATTAGATTTAGAAATACAAGAGAACCAGAAAATATTTCAGTTAGTATCAATAATTATGAAATAGATAATTTTAATTCTTATATTGATGAAAATGATTTTATCGTTGAAATAAATGGAGTAGATACTAAAAGTGAATTAAATGTTAATTGTTCTGGTAATAATATCGAAATAGATGCAGCAAGAATTATTAATGAAGATATTAATGAAATAATTAGTGATTTACAAATAGAAACTTTAGTTAAAGAAAGAGTTGGAGCAATTATATTTAGTAATATGAAAAAAAGTAAGAAGAGAATTGCTATTAGAAAATTAAAAAATACTGGTTTAGATCCATTATTTATCAAATTATTTTTAAAACTTCTTGAATATGTTGAATAATTTTAATATAATAGAGACATAAAAACGAAGGAAAAAAGAGTAGTAATAATAAGAATTTATGAAGAGAATTAGTGGATGGTGCAAACTAATTAAATAATTATTATGAACTTGCTTTTGGATAGTTTATGGGTAGTTCTAATAAAGACTAAAAGAAAAAATAAAGGTGGTACCGTGGGATTATTCTCACCCTTTCGTACTATCTTTTTTATTTTTTAGGAGGTGTTTATGAGTAAATTAGAAGCTAGTTTAATATTATTTGGTATTTTATTTGTAGTTATTTTTTTAGTAGACTATTTATGTATTAAACTGCGTTATTTAAGAAAATTAACAGGGAAAAAGAAAAGTAAAAAAGTTAAGAAAAATAATGAACTAATGGAACTTTCTTATTTAATAGGTAAATTTAAATTAGATAAAGATAAGTTACCAATAAATATATTATTACCGGTGATATCAGCAATTAATGCCTTTATTATATCTTTAGTAGCAGTTGTAGTAATTGTTACGAATACATATATAATATTGCAATTCTTAATTGGTTTTGTTTTACTTATTGCCCTTATTTATGCTTTATATGAATTATTAGGAAGATTTTTAGAAAGAAGAGGTTATACAAAATGATAAATAAAAGTTATGAAAAAAAATGGCAAGATATTTGGAAAAAGGAAGAAGTATTTAAAGCTGTTAACAATAGTGATAAAGAAAAATATTATGTTTTAGTTGAATTTCCTTATCCATCAGGTACAGGACTTCATGTAGGTCACGTTAGAAGTTATGCGGCATTAGATGCCATGGCCAGAATGAAAAGAATGCAAGGATATAATGTTTTATTTCCAATGGGGTGGGATGCTTTTGGAGCTCCTGCGGAACAATATGCGATAAAAAATCATATATATCCGGCGGATGCTGTAAAAGAAAATATTAAAACTTTTAAAAGTCAAATAGAAGAATTAGGTATATCTTTTGATTGGAGTAGAGAATTTTCGACAACTGATCCAGAATATTATAAATGGACTCAATGGCAATTTTTAGAGTTTTATAAAAAAGGAATGGCTTATAAAGCGGAAAAAGAAATCAATTGGTGTCCTAAATGTAAGACAGGTCTTTCTAATGAAGATGCGGCTGGCGGTGTATGCGAAAGATGTGGTACCCCAGTTACGAAAAAACTTAAAAGTCAATGGATTTTAAGAATGAGTGATTATGCTGATCGCTTACTTGATGGTTTAAAAGATACTGAATTTGAAGAAAGAATTAAAGTAGCCCAAATTAATTGGATAGGTAAAAGTGTTGGGGCTGAAGTAGACTTTAAATTAAAAGATACGGATGATGTTTTAAAAGTATTTACAACAAGATGTGATACTTTATTTGGAGTTACTTTTATGGTTATGTCACCAGAACATAAATTGTTAGAAAAATATAGTGATCGAATTAAAAATATCGCTGAAGTTAGAAAATATCAAGAGATGGCTAAGAATAAAAGTGAAATTGAAAGAACTGACGCTACCAAAGAAAAGACTGGTGTTAAAATAGAAGGACTTACGGCAATTAATCCAGTTAATAATGAAGAAATTGAAATATGGATTAGCGATTATGTATTAGCAAGTTATGGAACTGGTGCCATTATGGCTGTTCCAGCTCATGATGATCGCGACTTTGCTTTTGCGAAAAAATTTAACATCCCAATTATTCAAGTTTTAGCAAAAGATGAAAATGAAGAAATAAAAGAATTAACTGAAGCTTACACCGAAGATGGGACACATATTAATTCCGAATTTCTAAATGGTTTAAATAAAGAAGATGCCATTAATAAAATGTTAGAATTTTTAGAGAAAAATCATTGTGGTAAAAAAACAACTAATTATAAATTACAAGATTGGATATTCTCAAGACAAAGATTCTGGGGTGAACCAATTCCAATGATTTATTGTGATGATTGTGGTTGGGTACCAGTTCCTGAAGAAGATTTACCAGTTACACTTCCAAAAGTAGCTAATTATGAACCAACTGATAATGGCGAAAGTCCTCTTGCTAATATTACGGAATGGGTTAATACTCCATGTCCTAAATGTGGTAAGATGGCACGAAGAGAAACTGATACAATGCCAAACTGGGCTGGTTCATCTTGGTATTGGTTAAGATTTATGGACCCACATAATGATAAAGAGTTTGTCGGCAAAGATGCTCTTAAATATTGGGGAATGGTCGATTACTACAATGGTGGAATGGAACATGCCACAAGACATTTACTTTATGCAAGATTCTGGCATCAATTCTTATATGATCAAGGACTTGTACCAACAAAAGAGCCATTCAAAAAAAGAGTTGCCCATGGTATGGTTTTGGCAGCTGATGGTTCAAAGATTAGTAAATCTAAAAATAATGGTGTTAGTCCAACGGATGTTGTTAATGAATATGGCGCTGATACTTTAAGGCTATTTGAAATGTTTATGGGTGATTATGAAAAGGCGATTCCATGGAGTAACGAAGGATTACATGGTGCTCATCGTTTCTTAGAAAGAGTTGAAAGATTAGAACAAAAAGTAATTGATGGCGATAATTATTCTAAAGATTTAGAAAGTGTTATTCATAAAACTATTAAAAAAGTAACAACTGATTTAGCAACGATGAAATATAACACTGCTGTATCTTCATTAATGATTTTAACTAATGCTTATGAAGATAAAGAGAATATTACTGAATCTGATTATCGAGTTTTATTACTTTTATTAAATCCAATTGCACCGCATATAACGGAAGAATTAAATGAAAGAAATCATTTAGGAGAAATGTTATGTAAAAGTGCATGGCCTACTTATGATGAAAGTAAAACGGTTGATAATGAAAAAGAAATTGGTGTTCAAGTTAATGGTAAATTACGTGGATCAATTGTAATTGCTACTGATGAAGATAATGAATCTGTTATTAAGAAAGCTTTAGCTAATGAAAATGTGCAAAAACATATTGAAAATAAAGAAATAGTTAAAACTATTGTTGTACCAAATAAGATAGTTAATATAGTTGTTAAAGGTTAATAATGAAATTTTATTAATCTTTTTTCAAAACATTATTGACAAATATACGTTCGTGGTAGTATAGTTAATTTACATTTAAACTAGATAGGGGGAATTGGTATGAATAGTTTAATTGTAAATGACAAAAATATAACAAATATGATTTACGAAATTAGAGGTAAACAAGTAATGCTGGATAGTGATTTAGCTATACTTTATGAATGCAAAAATGGTACAAAAGAAATTAATCAAGCAGTTAAAAATAATAAGGATAGATTTCCTGAAAATTTCTGCTTTCAACTTACATTGGAAGAATATGATATTTTAAGGTCAAAATTTTTGACCTTAAAAAAAGGAAGAGGAGCTCATAGAAAATATTTACCATATGTTTTTACTGAACAAGGAGTTGCTATGTTAAGTGGAATTATTAAATCTGAAATTGCTGTTAATATTAGCATAGCAATAATGAATGCTTTTGTTTTAATGAGAAAGTATATTTCTAATGAATTAATTGAGCAAAAGTATATAAATAATTTAGTAATTAAACATGATGAAGATATAAAATTATTACAAGAATCATTTAATAAATTTGAAGAGAAAAGGAAAAGTAATGAAATATATTTTAATGGACAAATTTTTGACGCGTACTCTAAGATAGTAGAAATTATAAAAGAAGCAGATAAAGAATTAATAATAATAGATAATTATGCAGACAAAAGTATGCTAGATATGATAAGAAATATTAAAGTAAATACAACAATAATATGTAAAGAAAATTGTTTGTTAAAAGAAATAGATATCGAAAAATATAATGAACAATATAATAATTTAAAAGTAATATATAATAATACCTTTCACGATAGATATATCATAATTGATAAAAAAACTATCTATCATTGTGGTACATCATTAAATCATATTGGAAGTAAAACATTTTCAATTAATAAATTAGAAGATAAAGAAGTAATTGAGGCATTACTTAACAAAATAAAAACTTGTTAATAAAACTACTTTCATTTATAATATAATTGAAAGGTGATTCTCTATGGAAAATACGACTCTTTTACCTGCTGATAGATATGTTGTGGTTAATAAAAGTATATTATCAAATACTGATCGAGAAATAATTATTAACTTATATGAACCATTAATTGGTGCTCTAGCAGCATCACTCTATTTTACATTGTGGAATGATTTAGGCGTATCTAATATGATGAGTAGGGATTTAATTCATCATCATTTAATGGTAGTCTTAAAATGTGGTATAGGAAATATTAAACTTGCAAGAGAATCCTTAGAGGCCTTTGGCTTACTTAAGACATATGTTAAAAATGGGGAAATAAATGATTATATCTATGAATTATATTCACCTCTTACACCCCAAGAATTTTTTAATCATCCTATTTTAAATGTTGTTTTATATAACAATATTGGGGAAAGAGAATATGAAAGTTTAAAGAAAAGATATAATATTCCAAAAATAGATTTAAAAGATTATGAAGATATAACTAAGAAATTAGATGATGTTTATGATACATCAAAATTTACTTTGGCAGAAAATATAGTTGATCGTAAAAATAGTACAATGATGGTATCATCACGTATTAATTTTGACGAAATTATTGCAAGTATTCCCAAAAATATTATTAGTGAAAAAGCTTTTAATAAAAAAACAAAAGAATTAATTAATAATTTAGCATTTATTTATAATATTGATACTTTAAAAATGATTGAACTTATCAGAAGTGTTTTAAATGAATATGGTAATATAGATAAAAATGGTTTAAGAATAGTAGCAAGAAAAGATTATCAATTTAAAAAAGGAGCACTTCCTACTTTAGTTTATCGTACGCAACCTGAATATTTAAAAAATCCTTTGGGAGATAATTCCAAAAAAGGAAGAATTATTGCCGTATTTGAAAATACATCTCCTTATGATTTTTTAAGACATAAATATCATAATGTTAAACCAACAGCGAGAGACTTAAAATTACTTGAATATTTAATTATTGATTTAGAATTACCACCAGCAGTTGTTAATGTTTTAATAGATTATGTTTTAAGAAAAAATAATAATCGTTTTACGAGTGCTTATGTGGAAACCATTGCCGCTCAATGGAAAAGAGCCAATTTAAAAACAGCGGCTGATGCGATGGAATTTGCCGAAAAAGAACATCGAAAATTACAAAAGAAAGAACCAACACCAAAAAATGTTAAAGTAGAAACCCCAATTTGGTTTGAACAAAATATTAAAGATGAAAATTTATCAGATGAGGAAGAAGCTGAATTAAAAGATTTATTAAAGGAGTTTAAGTAAGATGGAGATAAAAGTAAATAATAATGTTAAGAAAAAACAAGATTTAGAATTTAAAAATGCTTTAAAAAATGATGCTTATAAAACTTTAGTTAAAAAAATAAAAATGAGTGAAGAAGATGCTAAGAAAAATACTTTAAAATTATTAGATTCCTTGGAAGAATTAGAACATTGTAAACAATGTGATAGTTTGTATGAGTGTCAAAATAAAGTAAAAGGTTATGTTTATTTTCCGGAAAATAAAGAAGGTAATTGGCGTTTTTCTTATGTTCCTTGTAAATATCAAAAATCTGCCATGAAATCTTTAAAAAATAAAAAAACAAATCAAAATATTTTAGATAGTGCGAGATTAAAAGATATTAAAATAACTAAAAATAGAACCGAAATTATTAAATGGATTAAAAATTATTATGATAAATTTGATCCTTTTAAAACCACTAAAGGATTATATTTACATGGTAATTTTGGTACAGGTAAAACATACTTACTTGCAGCCCTTTTAAATGAACTAAAAAGTAAATTTAATGTGAGTATTGAAATAGTTTATGTACCAGAATTACTAAGGAAGTTAAAAGAAGATTTAAATTTAGTAGGAGATAAGTTATTTGCTTTAGAAAAAGTTGATATTTTACTTTTAGATGATATTGGGGCTGAAAAAGTAACTGAGTGGGGAAGAGATGAAATTATTGGTACGATTTTACAAACCAGAATGAATAGTGGGATGCCAACATTTTTTACATCTAACTTAAATATAGCTGAACTTGAAAAGAATTTTAGTTTGACAAAAGATAAGGAAGATCAAGTAAAAGCAAAGAGAATAATTGAACGAATTAAATACTTAACAGATGATATAGAATTACTCGGAAATAACTATCGCGAAGAAAAAATTAATGAAAAAAATTAATTTTTTTTTGGAAAAAAAAGGAAATCGAAGAAAAAAAGCAAATAATATAAATAGGAGGTGTAAAAATATGTTGTAATAAAATTTTGAATTTTTTAAACAAAAGTTCGTTTTAATGTTGACATTAAAAAATCAAAGTAGTAAAATTAATTTATCAGATAGTAAAGGAGAAAACAATGAAAGCAAAAGAAAACAAAGATACTGATAAGGCATTAGAACAAGTTTTAAAAGATATTGAAAAACAATTTGGGGAAAATGCCATTATGAAATTAGGGGCACAAGATCATATGAAAATAGATGTGACTAGCACTGGTTCTATTTCATTGGATATTGCACTTGGAGTTGGTGGTTATCCAAAGGGAAGAATCGTTGAGATATATGGACCAGAATCATCTGGAAAAACTACTATTGCTTTGCATGCGATAGCAGAAGTACAAAAGAAGGGTGGCAGAGCAGCTTTTATTGATGCAGAAAATGCACTAGATCCTGTTTATGCTCACAAATTAGGAGTTAATATTGATGAACTTTTAATCAGTCAACCAGATTCAGGAGAACAAGCTTTAGAAATTTGTGATGCCCTTGTTAAAAGTGAAGCAATTGATATTGTAGTAATTGACTCGGTTGCGGCTTTAGTGCCACAAGCTGAAATTGATGGCGAAATGGGTGATAGCCATGTCGGTCTTCAAGCAAGACTTATGTCACAAGCTTTAAGAAAATTATCAGGAACACTAAATAAAACAAATACAACAGCAATATTTATTAATCAATTAAGAGAAAAAGTTGGCGTTATGTTTGGTAATCCGGAAACAACACCAGGCGGAAGAGCTTTAAAATTTTATTCAACAGTAAGACTTGATATTAGACGTGGTGAACAAATTAAACAAGGTGATCAAGTCCTTGGAAATAGAACGAATATTAAAGTAGTTAAAAATAAAGTAGCCCCTCCATTTAAAACTGCCAGTGTTGATATCATGTATGGTGAAGGAATATCTCACGAAGGTGAACTTGTAGATATTGGTAGTGAACTTGGAGTTTTAGAAAAAAGTGGGGCATGGTATGCTTATAATGGTGAAAAAATTGGCCAAGGTAAAGAAAATGCAAAAGCATTCTTAAAAGAAAATCCTGATATTGCTGAAGAAGTTTTAAATAAAATTTATGAGCATTATGGCTTTGTAAATAAAGAAGACAAATCTAAAGAAGATTAGTCTTCTTTTTTAAATATTAAATATGTTATAATAATAGTATAAATACTTACAAATGGGGTGATTTATATGAAATGTATACTTATGAATAAAAATAAAGAAGTTTTAGTTGCGGAATATGATGCTGCTACTAGTGTATTTACTAGAATATATGAAGTTAATGATATTAGTTATGCGCCATATATTTTAAAAAGTTTTTATATTGAAGATGATATTAATGATACTCCTTTTAGAACTAACTTAAGTGAATGGTTTAAAGGAAGAGGTATTCCATCTTGGCGTGATAAATTAGATTTATTATTACATAGATTAAATATTACTGCCCCTTATGAACTTTTAGATAAAGCTTTTGGCTTATCTTTATCAGATCAATATTGGTTAAAACCAGATGGTAGTGATATTTCTTATGATGATATTAATTTCTTTGATAATGATTTTGATTATGCTGAGTTTATGGAAGCATCATTATCAACAAATAGTAAAGCTATAACAAAAGAAACATCTTTAAAGACTCCTAATAATACAACTGATGGTATGCTTAAAAAAGCTTGGATTATAGATAAGGGTACAAGATATTTATTAAAAGGTGGTTATAAAAATGAAACTTTGCAACCATTTAATGAAGTACTTGCAAGTGAAATATGTAAAAGACTTGGTTTTAATCATGTAGAGTATACTATCGATACATATAAAGATATAGTAGTATCTAAATGTCCTTGTTTTATAACTAAAGATACTGAACTTGTAACTTGTTATCAAATTAGAAATGATATGAAAAGATATGATAATATTGAAGATTATGAAGAATATATTAAAAAGTTAGAAGAACATAATATAGTAAATGCCAGAGAAAAAGTAGAGAATATGTTTATTTTAGATTATCTAATTATGAATGAAGATAGACATTTAAATAATTTTGGTATTATTAGAGATGTTAATACTTTAGAATGGTTAGATGTTGCCCCAATATTCGATAATGGTCAAAGTTTAAATATAGAATACTATGATGAAGAAGAATTACATATTTCTGGAAGTGGCAGATTATTCTATGAAGTAAAACCTTTTGATGAAATAATAAAAATTGTTAAAAATTTAAAAAGAATAGATATAAATAAATTAGATGGTATAGTAGAATGGTTTGATAATTTATTACATGAGTATCAATATTTAACTAAAATGAGTGATAAAAGAATAGAAAGATTATGTATTTTATTAAATAGACAAATTAATAAATTGAAAAACTTAATTTTAAATAGTAATTAAATATATCTAATAAAGTATGGATATTGCCTATAAAACATAGCTTTGTATTGACTCAATTTATATAAGTATGGTATATTATAAATCGAGTAGTGCCTAGGAAACTTTTGAAGCCCTAGGTCATTTTTATTTCAGGAGGTTAAATGAAACAATATAAAACTAATGAAGAACTACTAAATTATTTAGAAACAATAAATTTGATTATACTTGCTAAAATTATTAATTACTATTATAATTAAATTATAGAGATTATTAAAATTATATTAAGTTATTATTTTATATATTTTCTGTAAAAAAATAGAGATGGAGTGAGAGAATGGATAATGTAGCCGTTATCATCTTATTTCTATTTCTTGGAATTATAGTTGGAGCCTTAATCGTTTTTGGAATTTATCATTTCAAAGGTGCTAGTGCTCAAAGTAAAGCTAATAAACTAATTGAAAATGCAAAAAAGGAAGCAGAGAAACATAAAAGAGATGCGCTTTTAGAGTTAAAAGAAGAATCTTATAAATTAAAACAACAAGCTAATGAAGAAATAAAAGAGAAAAAACAAGAAATTAAAAACAGCGAAGATCGTCTTATGGCAAGAGAAAATAATCTTGATAAAAGAGAAGAAATGTTACAAAAAAGAGATGCATCTTTGGAAGAAAAAGAAAATAATTTATTAGCAAAAGGACAAAGTTTACAAGAAAAAGAAGATAAGATGGACAAACTTCTTAAAGAAGAAGTACAAGAATTAGAAAAAATTTCTGGACTTAGTAAAGAAAAAGCACATGATTTAATTATGGCTAAAGTTGAATCAAATATGGCTTTAGAAGTTGCTGAGTATATTAAGGAAGAAGAAGAAAAAGCAAAAATTGTTGCTAATGACAAAGCAAAACAATTAATTGTATCTAGTATGGAAAGATATGCTGATGATGTCGTTGGGGTACAAACTGTTTCAACAATTGATTTACCTAATGATGAGATGAAAGGTAGACTTATTGGTAGAGAAGGTAGAAATATTAGAACTATCGAATCTGTTACTGGTGTTGATTTAATAATTGATGATACACCCGAAGCAATAGTTATATCTTCATTTGATCCGTTAAGAAGAGAAATTGCAAAAATTACTATTGAAACTTTAATTAAAGATGGAAGAATTCATCCAAGTAGAATTGAAGAAGTATATGATAAAACTTGTAAGGATGTCGCAAGTAGAATTACCGAAATTGGTAATAACGCTATTACTGATTTAGGCATTGCGAAAATGGATGCTGAACTTATTAACTTAGTTGGTAAGCTTAATTTCCGTACTAGTTATGGTCAAAATGCTTTGAAGCATTCAATTGAAGTAGCAAACCTATGTGGCTTAATGGCATCTGAACTTGGTGAAAATGTAACTCTTGCGAAAAGAGCAGGTTTACTACATGATATCGGAAAAGCAATTGATTTTGAAATTGAAGGAAGTCATGTTGAAGTTGGTGAACAAATTGCTAAAAAATATCATGAAAGTGATACAGTTATTGATGCTATTGTATCACATCATGGTGATAAAGATCCTAAATCTGTTATTGCAGTATTAGTAAGTGTTGCTGATACTTTATCTGCAGCACGTCCAGGCGCAAGAAATGATTCGCTTGAAAATTACATTAAGAGACTTGAACAACTTGAAGAAATTGGTAATTCATTTGAAGGTGTTGAAAAAGCTTATGCAATGCAAGCTGGAAGAGAAATTAGAGTTATGGTTAAACCAAATGAAGTTGATGATGTTAATAGTTATAAAATAGCTAGAGAAATGAAAGAAAAAATTGAATCAGAAATGCAATATCCTGGTACAATTAAAATAACTGTTATAAGAGAAACTAGAGCGCAAGAAGAAGCAAAATAATGCTTCTTTTTACTTTACATCAATTTTATAATTAAGTATAATAAATTACCGAAAGGAATTTATTATGAATAATGAAAATAACATAAATAATAATTTACTTATTTTTGATGGCGTTCTTATATTAATTCTTATTGCTGAATTAATTGTAGGAAAATATGTGTTAAAGTCTAAAAGTAAAAAACTTTTTAATAGAAAAATAGATGAATATGAAGAAACAATAAATTTAAATGATGTTGAAGAAATACTTAATGAAGATTATATAAAAACTCTCGAATTTGGTCCAATCATTTTAAAGTATTGTCATATATTAATAAATACTTTAGATAAAGAAAATTTACAAACTTTCTATCATAATATTAATACTTTAAAAACCTTACCATATAATATTAAGCTAACAGATTTATTAAGAGGAAAAATAGTTGGTGGCAAATATAATCCAGATAATACTATTCAATTAGTAGAAAAATATAAAAGTGCATTACCTCATGAACTTACCCATATGGCATCAACTATTGTTAAAGATAATGGTTATGTATTAAGTGGATTTCATCAAATTATAGGATCACATGGTTATGGACATGGAATAAATGAAGGATATACTCAGTATTTTACCGAAAAACATTTTAGAAATATTTTTCCAGATATTCCAGAAGCTTATCCATTAGAAATGGAAATAGTTAAAAAACTAATTTGTGTTATTGGTGAAAAAGAAATGGAAAATTTATATTTTCATTCCAATTTAAGCGGACTTATAAATAATATTTCTCATTATTCTTCTTTAGATGAAGCACAATCTTTTATCGCAGCAGTTGACTTTGTAAGAGTGTATATTTATAAGGCTTTTAAATCAAAAGAAATAAAAAATATGTTAGAAATAAAATTACAACAAATTAACTATATCTTATTAAAATGCTTTTTAAATAAACAAAAAGAAAAACAAATTAAGGGCGTAAGTACCAAAAAATTAAAATTAGCAGAAGAAGAATTTGATAATTATTTAGGCTATGAAATCAGTTTAGGAAGTATGTTTGGCACTGATACTTTTAATATTGGTATTTCTGAAGAAGTTGAAGATAATTTAAGAAGAAAAATAAAATATAGCAATTAAAAACTATCTCCGTTTAAGAGATATTTTTTTATTCTATATAATATGTTTGATTTTTACTTGTTGGCTTATCAGGATAAGTCATTTTTATAAGGCCATTTTGAAGAGCGGGTTCTAAATAATTTTGTCTAAATGATAATCTTGATTTTAACCCGAGTTCTTTCATAAGTTCACTAGCTGACATTGCTGGCTTATCTTTCATAACATCTAATAATTTATTTACATAAATACTAATATGATTTGTTTCATTTTTAGTACTTTCAATTAAATGACTTAAAACTTCATCTATCATTTTTAACATAAATTCTACAAATTCAGTAGAATTTCCATTTTTATTACAATTATTAATTGCATCATAATATTCATTTTGATATTCTTTAATTTGTGATTCAATGGGAACATAGGCAAAAATATCTTCCCATTGAGATAATAAAATATTTTGCCATAATCTTACAGTTCGGCCATTTCCATCAGAAAATGGATGAATAAAAACAAATTCATAATGAAATATAGATGATAAAATTAAGGGATGAATTTTATCTTTGTTTTCTTTTAACCAGTTAAATAATTCTGCCATTAAATTATTTATCATTTCCGGTTTAGGACATACATGAATACAGACATCACCATTAAATACTCCTTCGTTACCTTTTCTAAATTCTCCAGCATCATCTACAGTTAAAAATGTCATTACACCATGAATCTTTTTTAAATCTTTAATAGAATAGGGATTTATTTCTGACATCATTTCGTATGCTTTATAGGCATTTTTAACTTCTTGAATTTCTTTTTGATTACCTATAACAGCTTTACCATCTATAATATCTTTAACTTCATTAAAAGATAGAGAATTATCTTCAATGGCTAAAGAAGAATGAATCGAATGTATTCGATTATTTCTTCTTAAAATTGGCATCTTATTTAAATCTTTATAATTTTCTAGTTTTCCTATTTTTTTCATAATAGAAGAAACTAACTCTAACATAGTATTTGTTATTTCAAATGGTGGTACATAATTATTCATTAAAATCACCTTAATTCTAATATAAATATTATACTATATTAGCAATTATCAGTCAATCATCTTGTATGTTATTCTATATGTTATCTTGTATGTTAATTAATCTTCTTTTTTATTAACTTCCATAATAACAGGTAATATAATTGGTCTTCTTCCCGTAAGTTCATTTATATATGGTAATAATTCTAAAATAATTTGATTTTTTAAATCAGTATAATTATATAAAGATGTTTTTAAGAAATTATTTACAATTTCACTTATTTTACGTTCTATTTTATTTATTAATTCTTGATTTTCATTAACTAAAATAAATCCTCTCGCAGTAACATTTGGTTTAATTAATAGTTTTCTTGTTAAAGTATTAATATTTAAAATAGTTATTAAGATACCATCTTGACTCATTAATTTACGATCTTTAATAACAACACTTCCAACATCACCAACTCGTGATCCATCAACATAAACATCTCCGGCCTGAATAGTGCCACCTCTAAATACTTTACCATCTTTAAGTAATATTTCATCACCATTACTACAAATAAATGTATTTTCTTCGGGGATATCACAAAGTTTAGCGATATTAGCGTGTTGTTGTAACATTCTAAATTCACCGTGCATAGGCATAAAGTATTTAGGTTTAATTATTCGAAGCATCCATTTTAATTCTTCTAATTTAGCATGTCCTGATGTATGAATATCACTAAATTCGGAATTAGTAAATACTTTAACACCCTTTAAATATATCTTATTAATTATTCTATTTATTGATTCAGCATTACCGGGAATAGGACTAGATGAGAATATAACTAAATCATCAGGTAAAAGTGAAATTTGCTTGTGTGTTCCATTAGCAATACGGGATAGAGCAGCGAGTGGTTCTCCTTGACTTCCAGTACATAAAATACATAATTCACTTCTTTTTAGCGATTTAGCATTATTACTATCAACAAAGATAGATTTATCAGTAATAAGACCATTATTTAAAGCAAGATCAATTGAAGCTTCCATACTTCTACCAAAAACAATTATTTTTCTATTATATTTTTTACAAGTTTCGACAATATGTTTTACTCTAAATATATTAGAAGCAAAAGTCGCAATAATAACTCGTCCTACATGTCTACCAATAATATCATTTAAAGTTTCATCAACAACTGATTCACTATTAGAAAAACCAGTCGATAGAGCATTAGTAGAATCACTTAGTAAAAGAGTAACACCTTTTTGACCAAGTTCGGCCATTTTATGAATATCAGCCATTGGCCCAATTGGGGTTAAGTCAAATTTAAAGTCTCCTGTTTCAAATATTACACCATTTGGAGTATGGACAACAATGGCAAAAGAATCAGGAATAGAGTGGGTAGTATTAACAAACTCTAATTCAAAATTTTTAAAGTTAACTTTTAAATCTTTAGTAATAACTTCAATATTTTTATAATTTATTTCTCTTTCTTCTAATTTCTTTTCAATTAAATCTTTCGCAATTTTTGGAGCATAAATAACAGGTATATGTACTTGATTTAAAAGAAAGGGAATACCTCCAATATGATCTTCATGACCATGAGTAATAAATAAGGCTTTAATCTTTTTTTCATTTTGTTTTAAATAAGTAATATCTTGAATAACATAATCAACACCAAGTAGTCCTACTTCCGGAAACATAACTCCAGCATCGATAATAATAATTTCATCTTCGTGCGTGATAACATACATGTTTTTACCAACTTCACCAAGACCACCTAAAGCAACAATACTTGTTGCACTTTTTTCTTTCATAAATAAATCACATTCCTTTAAATAAAAAAGTTTTTTAACTGTTAATAATTATACAATAAATTAATACTTTTGTCTAGCACTTATGTATTCTAAGTGTGTCAAGTAACTAAAATATTATTTATAAATCTAAATATATATGTTATTTATTTAAATAATAACTTAAAAAAAACAAGTTTTTTTAGTATCCCATACCAAAATTAGTCACTGA
>CANQQX010000018.1 GCA_947626115.1 uncultured Bacilli bacterium | reverse complement strand
GTCATTTTTATAGTATCATTAAAAATTCTTCGTTTTTGTAAATTTACGTATACTTTTTCAGCAGTTTCGAATCAAGACGTTTTTTATCTTTTATAAAAGGGATGTACACTTTTTATTGGACAACTATGAAAGGGGGTGTCATTTCTTAGTTGTTATGTTATTATATTTTTGTTTTTATGCCGAGAAAACTTCTTGACAATAGGCAGTTTCAAATACGCAATAATTAACTATGTTTAAATTTAAATAGGTGATATAAAATGAATAGATTAAGAGAAATTAGAGAAGATAAGGGACTTACACAAATGCAAATTGCTAAAGCAATAGGAATTACTCAAAGAAATTATAGTTACATTGAAACAGGCAAAATAATGCTTACTGAAGATATATTAATAAAATTAGCAGATTATTATAATACAAGTATTGATTATTTATTATATAGAACCGACAAAAGAGATACCTATCCTAAATCAATTATGCAAGAGAAAAATTATATGCATTAAAAAAATCTGTTAGTTTTTTCTAACAGATTACTTATTACTTTTTTTAGTAGTTTTTTTAGGCTTTTCTGATTCTTCTAATTTATCAGCAGCAGTTTTTAATATTTCTGCAGTTTTATTTTTAACTTCTTTAGCAGTTTTTTCAACTACTGGAGTTCCTTTTTCAACAGCTAAATCTACTAATTCTTGAGCTTTAATTTTAATTTCTTTAGATTTATCTACTATCATTTGTTTAGCAGTTTCTTTATCTAAATCTTTAATAGTATTTTCAAGTTCTCTTGCTTTAACTATAATAGCATTTTTAACTTCTTCAACATCAATATCTTTAGCCTTATCAACTAATTCATTTAAAGATTTTGCTAAATCCTTTCTAGTTTCTTTACCACTTTTAGGGGCAAATAAGAAACCTAAACCTAAACCAACACCAGCTCCTAGTAAGAATTTACCATTCTTGCTCATCTATTTCACTCTCCTTTTTTCTTTTTTTATCATTTTTTGTAAAAATCTTTGTAACTATGCTTTCAATTGTACTAATAACTGTAGCAAAGAATCCACCAACTTTATCAGATATCATTCCAAGCGAATCAAATAAAGGCGTTATTCTTTCTATTTTATTATTAACATCATCAACAATTTTATCTACCTTATCAATAGTAATTATAAGTTTAATTCCTAAAATAATTCCTACTATTATTATAACAATTAATAACAAATATATAACAATTGGTAAAAATTGTAATAAAAATTCCATCTAGTTACCCCTCCTCTCTTTCATCATACATAGAATCTATAAGTTCAAATAAATCACTATCTAATGTATCATCTAAATCTTTTTCTTTATTTTTTTCTTTTGTCTTTTCAACATCATCTATTTTTTCTAATTCTTCTTCAATAGCTTCAATATTATTTGTCTTAGGTATTTCTAAATTATCTTCAATTGTAATTTCATCTGATGCTTCTTCTAATAAATCATCTATAGACTTTTTATCATCTAAAGTTTCAATATCACTATTTTTTTCATCAAAGAATGTTACAACTGGTTCATCAATAGTATCTACTATCTTTTCTTCTTTTTTTGCTTCAATTTTGATTTCTTCTTTAACTTCTTCTTTAGGATATGCTTTTTTCCGTACTGCATCTATATCTATATTAGATGCAACATCTTCTTTTTTAACAATATCTTCTGCCTTATAATCTTGATTTAAAATACCATATACTGGGGAAATTATCGGTGATGGTTTAAATTTCTTTTTTTCTGGTTCTTTATATTCAACTTTTTCTAAACGACTATATTCATTTCTTTTCTCTGCTGCTTTTTTTCTTTCAGCATCTAAAACATTATGATTAATTCTTGTTTGAACACTACTAGCAAATTCTTCTTCATCAAAATCAGGAAATTTAAAAGAATTATCAACCTTAAATAAATCTCTTTCAGCAGGTTCTTTTGCTTCTACTTTAGGTGTTCTAGTTTCTCTAACTTCTCTAATTTCTTCTTTTGGTGTTTCAACTATTATTGGTTTAGATTCAACTTTTTCTACTTCTTTTTTCTCATCTCTAATTTTGATTGGTTCTGTATATTCTTCTTCTTCAAATAAAATATCCTTTAACTTTTTGACAAAGCTCATCAAAGTCACCTTCCTAGTCTACATAATCTGTATCTTTTATTTTTTCTTCATCTTCTACTTGATTAGTACCATCATCATAATCTAGAACATTGGTATTTTCTTTAATATCATCAAACATATTAAAGTTCTCTTCCGTATAGTCTAAATTATCATCATTAAGTAAATTTTTAATAATTAAATCATCATATCTGATACTATTTAATATGGTAGCGGAATTTGCTAAACATTCTTTTATTTTACTTTCATCTACCATTACTTCTATTTTAGCATAATTATACATAATTTCAATTAGATATTGATTATTTTCTTGTAATTTGACTTCAACATAACCTTTTTTATCTTGATAAGTTAAAGTTGT
This sequence comes from uncultured Bacilli bacterium, assembly GCA_947626115.1. Classification (GTDB taxonomy): domain Bacteria; phylum Bacillota_I; class Bacilli_A; order RF39; family UBA660; genus SIG200. The sequence continues at coordinate 23,572 of CANQQX010000018.1, read as the reverse complement.
ACTATATAGTGCATCTTTATTTATTTCATAAGTAAAACTATCATCTTTAACATTATAACTAATTAAATCAACATATAAATAATAATCGATATTATTACTAGAAAGAATGGCATAACTAACTCCTGCTTTTTTTACTTGCATACCTTGGGGAATAAAAAATTGATAACCTTGACGATGTACATTTGCTCTTTTAGGAGCCAATGTTAAATTATTCATAATTTCATCATAAGAAACATCTTTTAGGTTAGTACAACCAAAAAGAATAAAACAAGATAAAATAATAAGTAATATTTTTTTTGCTTTCATATGTATCTCCTACTTAATTATATCAATTTCTTTAATAGCTTTCAAATATTTTATTTTAATTCCATTTTTACTAAATTTTTCTTCATATTCCGTCATAATATTTGGAATACCTGTACTATGTAAATCGTAACTAATTTCTTTAATTTCATAGCCATATTCTTTTAGAGAATCTAAGCTATAAGCAAATAACTCATCATTATCAGTTTTTTGAATTATTACATTATCTCCTTTAAATAATTTAGCATAAAGTTCTAAAAATAAAGGTGATGTAAGTCTTCTTTTAGCATGTCTTTTCTTAGGCCATGGATCAGAAAAATTTAAATAAATTACATCTACTTTATTTTTTAATAATTCTTCTAAATTCATAACATCACTAATAATTATTTTTAAATTAGGTAAATCATATTCTTGAATTTTTTTAATAGCAATACTTGCTACACTTGAATATTTTTCAATGCCAATAAAATTGATATCTGGATTATTTAAAGCCATATTTAAAATAAAATTACCTTTGCCCATTCCTATTTCAATATGTATGGGATTATTATTAGGGAAATTTAGATCATCTTCCCTATTTATTAAAAAGGTACAATTATTTATGACTTCATCTTTATATTTTGGACTACGCATGCGCATTTTTAAAACACTTCTTTTCTTTAAAACATATAATGTTGGTAGGAGGTATATCTTATGAGAAAAAATAGAAATTCTTTCTTTGCTGAAAGTAATTATCAAGCATATAACCCTAATATGAATCCCAACATGAATATGGGTGGAGCTCCTTATCAAGCAGCTAGTAACTACTTTTATCAAGGACCTATGCCTAATAATTATAACACACAACCAAACGGAAATGATATAGAAAGTCGTCTTGCTAAAATAGAAAGACAATTAAATAGAATGGATTATCGTTTAGCAAAATTAGAAAATACAAATACTACTATAATATCATCTGATGATATTGAAACTAATAATACTAATATGTATATGTTATAAACTCGCGAATTTACGAGTTTTTTTAATGATATATAATCATCGCACTAAAACAATATAGTTGTTCTTCACCACTAATACCGATTGCTACTTGATATTTAATATCAATAATATCAATATCTCTTTCTAAAAATTCATTAATACTATTTTCTAAATCTCTTTCACACTCTTCATCAATTACTTTTACTTTCATAATTTCACCCTTTTTAATATAACAAAAAAGATAAGAATATTTTGTCGACTCTTATCTTTTAATACTAGGTTTAACTAATTCTAAAGTTTTTACATATTCATAATTAGTTTTTATATCAAATAAATTATCATTTAAATAATCAAAGGGATTATCACTTTTAACAATTAATTCTTCATAACCTATTTTAGATGACCAACTACCATCACTATTTTGTCTTACAAAGTGATAATCTCTTCTTTTGTTATTTTCAAAAAAAATTGCTATTTTATAACCATTGTGCCTAATTGGTAAATTAATTGCACTATCATATGCCTTTATTTTTAAAGTATCTAAATCAGTATAAACATAATCTAATAAATCAGTTGATGTTGGAACTAGGAATCTATGGCGAAAAAATTTTAAAGCACTTATTTCTCCTAAATTGGTACAAAAAGGTAAATTAGTTATGCTTTCAAATGATTCACTAAAAACATTTGGTAAAGGTAAATCTAAAGCATAAAAATAGCAATTAATATTACCTTTAAATCTTCCTTCTTCATATTCAGGTATCATTCGACATATTTTAACATATAATTTCAAGTATTCACGATATAGTCTTCTAATTTCTTTATTAGCTATACTTTTGGTCAAATCTTCTTTAGCTAACAATTCAGAAAGCTCCATAAAAACTTCCGTAATTTTATTATTGATTTTCTTTTTATTCATAATAACCCCCTTCAGTTAGGTCGATATTATATTATAAAATATAGTAATTTGCAATATTTAGTAAAAAACTAGCAAATTGCTAGCTTTATTTTAGTACACTCATAATTGGTGGTAGAATTTGTTTTTTCCTTGAAATTATATTAGGAATAAAATCGCCTTGTTCTAGAGAATCGCCAAAAGCATTTCTTAAAGTAGATTTACCATTTTCATTAAAGATGAAATAAGAACCATTTTTAAATATATCAGTAATAGCAAAAAGCATTACATCATAGTCATGACTTTCACTTTCCTTATTTAAAAATCTTATATAGCTACTCTTTTGCTTAATTATTGCTTTAGCATTTAGAGTTGTAACTTGACCTACGGCAATAGTTTTTTTATCAACATTAAAGGTTTTAAAATCCATATAAACAATTTCTTTTAGCGATTTTGATTTAATCGCATCATTAGCTTTAAACATTTCCATGGCTAATCTTTCAGCGTTAATACCTGTTAATTTAACAAGCTCATTTAAAGTTTTTTCATCTATTTTTGTAGTCGTTGGACTTTTCAAAAGTAATGTATCAGAAATAATGCCCGCTAGTAATAAAGATGCTATATCTTGGGGTATTTTTATTTTATTTTCTTTATACAATTCATAAACAATAGTACAAGTACTACCAACCGTCATATTACGAAAATTAATTGGTTGATTAGTACCTAAAGTACCTAATTTATGATGGTCGACTATTCCTACTATTTCTGCTTCATCTAAACCTTCAACACTTTGCGTAATTTCATTATGATCAACAAGCATAACTTTTTTTGGATTACTATCTCTTAAATCAGATAACTTTATTAAACCTAAACATTTATTATTATTATCTATTACGGGATAATAACTATGTCTTGATTTATTAATTATTTCATTAAAATCAGATACATCCATATTCTCATTAACACATACTAAATCTTTGGTATAACGATAACTTTCGATGTAGTTAGCAAAACCAATAGTAAGAAGAGTATCAAAAGATGTTTTATTAGTATAAATAACATTTACTTTATTTTTCTTAGCTATTTCTAGATGTTCTTCTTTCATTTTATGACCAGTTGTAATAACAATAAGTTTAACACTTTTTTTAACTGCTTCTTCAATAATAGAATGACGATCACCGACAATTAATATTGTATCTTTATTAAATAAATCTTGATTATAAAAAGATGTACTACGAATTGCTATATTAGTAAGTTCTCCTTCTATTTCATCATTAAATCTTAAAACTTCTTTGCCTTCAATAGTTTGCAATATATGTTCATAATTAGATTTTAATTTTGAATTATCCCCTAATATTTCTTTTTTCGCAATATCTTTCATCGCAAATGCCCCGATAAAATGATTATCTTTATCTACTACGGGAATAGTACTCATATTATCTTCTTGCATTCTAAAAAAGGCATTATATACTGATTCTTTACTATCTATTTTAAAATCATGATGATAATTGATATCTTTTATTTGTAATTTTACATCATCTAACATTTTAGGTACATCTATTTTAAACTTTTTTAAAACATATTTAGTTTCTTCATTTATATTAGAAAGTATTCTGGCTTCCGTTTTATATCCTAGATTATTTTGTAAATAAGATAGACTAATAGCACTACAAACACTATCTGTATCAGGATTTTTATGGCCAAAAATATAAATTGTATCTTCCATAGTAACCACCTTTATAAAATTATAACATATATTTTAAAAAAATAATAAGTAAAATAAAAATTTGCAATAAAATAGGAAAAATACTATAATATTCCTGAACAGAGAAAATATGAGGAAATATATGGAAACAAAAAAGATTTTGAAAAAAATATTGTTAATAATTATGGCTATTTCAACAGTTGTAGCTTTTTCCATAAATGTTTTAAATATTGATAGTTTAGCCCAAAATTTAATTAAAGGTAGTAGCCCTTCGGATATTGAAGTATTTATTAAAAGTAATGGCCCATTTAAATTTTGTACATTCGCTCTTCTCATTCAAGGATTATTCTTTTACTTTTTATATCAAAAATATTATTTTCAAAAGAAAGAAACACATTATACTACTACAATACTTGCTATACTTTTCTCATTATTCATGATAGTAGGTTATAGCTATAATGTTACAGATAGTTGGAATTTAATATTTGGTAATACTAAATTATTTCTTCTATCAATTATAATGTTTGTAGGTTATTTTATATTTTTTAATGCTAGTATTAATCTTTTATATGAATTTATAAAAACTAAAAGTAAAGAAGAATCTGTTACTAAAAATAAAATATTTAATTTTATTTTCAACGAACATCCATTTATTAGTACATTTATTATTTTATTTGTTTGTTATCTTCCTTATATTATTGCATTTTATCCTGGTATTTTATCACCAGATCCGTCTAACCAAATCAAACAATTCTATGGTATACCTACTAAGTATAATGATTATAGTGTAATGCTTGATGAAAATGTAACAATTACTAATCATCATCCGGTACTCCATACCGTTATTCTAGGAGGACTTACCTATTTTGGCAAAACTATTGGTTCAGAAAATTTTGGTGTATTTATTTATAGTATATTACAAACATTATTCTTAATAACTCTGTTAAGTTATACTATATCCTATATGAAAAAATTAAATACCCCAATATGGTTTAGAATAGTATCTTTATTAATTTATATGTTTGTACCTATCTATCCACTTTATGGTATGTCTACCTTAAAAGATGTTATATTTGCTATACTAGTAATATTCTATATCATTAAATTATTTGAACTAATAAGATGCGCTAATAATAAAATTAATATAAAAGAAATAATAACAGTTATTATTTTAATGTTATTTATAACATTATTTAGAAACAATGGTATTTATTTAGTCTTAATGTCATTTCCATTTTTACTTATTATTGATAAGCAAAATCGGTTTAAATTATTAATAACTTTATTAATACCAATAATGTCTTATTATGGTTTTGAGAAAGTTTTATTACCTAGTTTAAAAATTACACCAGGAAGTGTTAGAGAAGTATTATCTATACCTTTTCAACAAACAGCAAGATATGTAAAATATTATCCTGATGATATAAGTGAAGAAGACAAAAATGCGATTGATAAAATTTTAACATATGATACTTTAGCAAAAAGATATGATCCAGAAAAATCTGATCCAGTTAAGAATAAGTATAATAAATATGCAACTAAAGATGATTTAAAAAATTATTTTAAAGCTTGGATACATGGCTTAGTAAAACACCCAAATGTTTATATTGAAGCTACTCTTAATAATACTTATGGTTATTTTTATCCTGATGCTAAAAGATGGTATGTTTACTATAGTTATGATACTAGATTAAGTGAAGATGGTATTGATTATCATTATAATAATTTAGATGGCCTTAGAAATACTTTAAGTAATTATGCAGTAGCGTTCCCTTATATACCTATTTTAGGAAGTATAGTTAGTATTGGTTTTTGTACTTGGTTATGTATGTTAATGTGGGCATTCATAATGAGAGAAAAGAAATATAAATATTTAATTTATTTAATGCCAGTAGTATCTTTAATACTTGTTTGTGTAGCATCTCCAGTTAATACCTATTTTAGATATACTTTAGGTTATACATTTGCCATCCCAATATTAATTGCTATATATTTATGGATTTTATATAATAAAGAAGAAAGGAAGTAAAATATGTCAAAAATTGCAGTATTAATACCATGTTATAATGAAAGTAAAACAATCGAAAAAGTTATTAAAGATTATAAGAAAGCTCTACCTGATGCTGATATTTATGTCTATGATAATAATTCAACTGATCATACTGATGAAATAGCTAAAAAAGCTGGAGCAATTGTTAGATATGAATATCGTCAAGGCAAAGGTAATGTTATTAAAAGTATGTTTCGGGACATCGATGCTGATTGCTATTTAATGATTGATGGTGATGATACATATCCAGCTGAAAATGCCAAAGAAATGTGTGATTTAGTTTTAGATGGCAAAGCAGATATGGTTATTGGGGATAGACTATCTAGTACTTATTTCACCGAAAATAAAAGGCCTTTTCATAATATGGGCAATCGTTTAGTTAGATTCTTAATTAATAAAATATTTAAAAATAATATTAAAGATATTATGACAGGTTATAGAGCATTTAGTTATGATTTTGTTAAAGGTTTTCCAGTTTTATCAAAAGGATTTGAAATTGAAACAGAAATGACTATTCATGCTGTTGATAAAAATTTTAAATTAGTCGAAATTCCGGTAACTTATCGCGATAGACCTGAAGGTAGTGTATCTAAATTAAATACCTATAAAGATGGTTTAAAAGTATTAAAAACAATTGGTACTCTATTTAAAGAATACCGTCCATCATTATTTTTCAATCTAATTGCCTTTATGTTTTTGATTATAACTTTAGTACTTGGTATACCACCTTTTGTGGAATATTTTAAAACTGGTTTAGTTTTAAAATTCCCGAGTTTAATTGTGGCCAGTATCTCACTTGTTATAAGCATTCTTTTATGTATTGCAGGTATAATATTAGAGGTTATTGCTAAAAAGCATAAACAATTATATGAATTATATTTACATACTATAAAAAGAAAATAAATATAAAAGTTATTACAATCGCTGTAATAACTTTTAATTTACAATAACATATGGGTCTGTTTCTATTCCTGCTCCTTCCATTTCAATAGTGTTTATAAGATAAAATGTGGGATGAATGTTTAATCCAGCTAAATAAGTAAAAACTGATGTCATATTACATTTTAATATAGAAGCAGTTGAATAATTGCGTATTCCACCATACCCAGAAGGATATGGATTAGAACGTACATCATAACATTTTATCATTGTAGCTGTTCCAATTTCATCCAATGATATCCTAGTAAGCCAATTTTCAAAATTATCCTGATCAGAATTACCTCTAGTTTTTTCTTCTAAACCATTATAATAGGCTAACAAAACATCATGCAAATAGGGTAATCCTATTTTGGCAGGTACTTTATCACTTTCTTTATTCCATTGACACGTAGCATTATAATTATAGCCATTCGTTTGATCATATGTTGTACATTTTGTTTCAATTTCTCCTGTTTCTATTTGATACATTTTATGCCCATCATATGTTTCTTCATCACTATCTCCATACGTCCAATCGTGATCTGATATTATTTTATACCATTCACTTTCTCTTTTCATATATGGATACTCATTTGTATAACTATCTACAAATATGTTTGTATCGGCGTTTATATTTTTGTTTGTACTATTTGTAGCATTTTGTCCATCTCCTGTTATTGTTCCATTACTTAACCCATTTAATCTTTTGTATATGGCACTTTCTGGCCAGGTTTCAAAGCCTTTTTCTGCTGTCCCATATAAAGCTTGTCCATTTTCATCAGTTCCTGTTGCTTTATACCAACTAAATACTGTATTGCCTTCTTCTACTACTGGTGTTTGTTTAATTAACTTTATCTCTCCTTCTGGTGTTATTCCGATTATTCTGTACATATAATGATCTTTATCATTTGTACATTTTTCTTTGTTATCTGTTCCAAAACATATGTAGTTATCATTTACTAACTCACTTGTTCCTTGGTATCTATACATATCCCCTTGGTTTGGTTCTGGACTTAAACTCTTTGGTTTACTTGCTACTATATCTAACGCATTTATTGTTGTCTTTTTATCAAAGTATAATGTACAATATACTGTCTTATTTGTTGTTAATGTTACTTTTCCATTATTATATTTTACTATATTACTATCTATTTTACTTCCTTTATTATCTACACATTTTGCTTCTTTAAATTTATATCCTTCACTGGGCCATTTATTATCTTTACTTATATATTCTTCATATCCTGTTTCATTTTGAACCATTACTGCAAATCTTTTAAGATTATTTATTTCATTTGTTTCTGGTAATGATTTATTATTATCTTTCATTAAACTTTTAATACTTACAATTGTTATTATTAATAACATTACTAAAACTATCATAATATATTTTTTATTTTTACTTATTTTCATACTAACTCTCCTATTATTATAAGATTATTATAATATACCCCCCCCGAGAGTCAATAGAATTAAAAATTTATAATAGAAAAAAAAAAAAAAAAAGAACTAACTTAAAATCATTAGTTCTTTATATATCTTTGTATAGTGTGAGTTTTAGGTTAAATTTATGTTATTTATTTTTATTTATATATCACTCTCCTTACATATTCATAATAACAATCATTTATGATATTTAAGTGATAATTATACGAAAATTAAATATTTATTTTGAAATAAAATGTTGAACCTTTATTTATTTCACTTTTAACACCATATTCAAAATTATGTTTATTAAGTATTTCTTTAACTATTGATAAACCTAGACCAGTACTTACCACATTTCTTTGATGGTTCTTATCATTTTTATAATACTTATCCCAAATAAATGGCAACTCTTCTTTTTTAATTCCTTTACCAGTATCAATAATTTCAACTAAATAATCTTTTTCTTCTTTAATTACTCTAATTGTAACTAATTTATCTTTTCCTGTATAATTAATCGCATTATTAAGTAAATTATAAATAACTTGATTTAATTTTTCACGATCTGCTTTAATAATTGCTTTTTTAGGTAACTCTAAAATAAATTTGTATTGTTCTTTGGTATTAATAACATCATATTTTTTAATTATTTTCTTTATTTCTTTAACTAAATCATACTCTTCATAATTATATAGATATTCTTCATTTTGAACTTTTGATAATTCTAATATATCATTTACTAAAATAGTTAAACGATCTGATTCATCCATAATGATATCTAAATGTTCATTCATTTTCTTTGGATCTTTATAAGATATATCTTTAATCATTTCAGCATAAGACTTAATTAAAGTAAGTGGTGTTTTTAAATCATGGGAAACATTTGCCATTAAATCTCTTTTAACTTCATCACTTTTATTTAACTCTTTTTGGACTTCTTCTAGTGTTTCAGATAATTCATCTATTTCTAAAATACCATTTTTGGGGAATTTCGTATCATATTTTCCTTTACCAATATTTTTTGATTTATTAGTAATCTCTCTAATAGGTTTAGTTATTTTATTGGCTAAAAAGAAAGAAATAAATATAGAACAGAATATTATTAAAATAATAAAATAGACTATTTGATTTTGAAAAACATTAACAAAATTAGAAGTATTTTTTAAATTACTATAAATAAAAATATTCGTATTATCTTTTTTTACAGCATAAAGTATTCCTTTAGTTTTAGTCATAGGATTAGTTATTCTGTAATATTCACTATCATTACTACTACTAACGAAATTATTTATTTTTTCACTTATAAATTTATTTTTTTTATTTAAAGGACAACCATTTTGCATCGTATTATAATTAAAAGATACCATATTTTCATTTATAACACTGATACATACTTCATTATCATAAGCTAGATTTTCGGCAAGAACATAAACATCTTCTTTAGAATTATTAAATTCATTTACTATATTATTTACTTTATTTATTTGATAGTTTTTATAAAGTACATTAAAAATAAATAATTCACTTAAATAAATTATTAAAATTATTCCTATATTAAATACAGTAATAAATAACAAAGTTTTAAATTCTATTCCTTTAAATTTTTTCTTTATATTCAATTTTATAACCCATTCCTCTTACTGTTTTAATTAAATCACGATATTTACCTAAGTGTGCTCTTAAAGTTTTAATATGCGTATCAACGGTTCTATCATCACCATAAAAATCATATCCCCATATATTAGATAAAAGATTTTCTCTTGATAAAGCAATATTTTTGTTTTCAATTAAATATTTAAGTAAATCATATTCTTTTGGTGTAAGTTCTATTTGCTTATCATCAACATATACTTCATGAGCTAAATCATCTATTTTAATACCTGATAAAATTATAGTGTTTGCTTCCTTATTATTTCTTTTTGTAATAGCTTTAACTCTGGCTACTAATTCTTTTGGACTAAATGGTTTAGTTACATAATCATCAATACCTAAATCAAAGCCAATTAATTTATCATATTCTTCACTTCTAGCTGATAACATAATAAAAGGAACATCTTTTATTTTTTTAATTTCTTTACAAGCTGTATAACCATCCATTTTAGGCATCATAATATCCATAATAACTAAATCAATATTATTCTTTTTAAATATTTCAATAGCATTTTCACCATTTTCAGCTTCATAGACATTAAAGTTTTCTAGCAATAAATATTCTTTAATAACTTCTCTAATTAATTTTTCATCATCCACTATAAGTATATTCATGGGTATCACCTAACTTAATAGTATAACATAATTGTGAAAAGATTATGAAAAAAATAGTTATTTATTATATTAAATAGCAAGAGCAAGGCGAAATCCCATCTCATTTTTTTCATAGCCAACTACATGAGCAAAATATAATGAACCCGCTAATAAACCGCAACTATAATTACATCCGCGAGAAAACCACGGTAAATCGGTATAAACAAAATCTCCTAACTCACCATGCCATTGATGTACTCGCGAACGTCCATCGCTATCTGTAAAAGAATAAAATGGCCCCATTTCGCCTGTTGCATCACCTAATATTCTTTTGTTATAGGATTTTTCAGTAGATTCATTATAAAAATTAAAATACTTAGCATAAGTTATAAAATCTGCTTCGGAAAATCCACTACCAGTTTCAGCAGAATTTGGACGATATGCTGCTAAATTTTCATAACATCCTCCAGATATATCATATACTCCACTAATATTTCCCGTTGTACTTGCTAAATATCCGATTGGATTATTCCAAGGTTGAGTTATTGTTTCATCTGTACTTTGACCATAATCAATTGGTAATTTATTTAATTCAAGTCCAGGTACTGCAGAATATCCCGTTTTATAATCACTGGCATTATTAATATTTATTTTCTTTCCACTACCATATGCAGAATGAGAAAGATATGCTACTGCTCCCCATTCTGTATTTTTTAACATATGGCTATCTAAATCTCTTTCATAATTATATGATGTCATAAACATATTTCTAACTTTAATTCTCCGCCATGAATACACATCTGGTTTTATTATAACACTATCCTTTTCTTCATTATTTACTTGAGCACTAGTAGTGCTATCTGCTCCTTTATATCCTGTTTCGAATTTACCTATCCAAAAGCCATTTAAATCTTTATCTCCTAAAGTAAATGCTGGGTGAGTATAAAATTTTCCAATTGCAGCTTCACTTTCTGCCATTTTTGGGGTTTTTTCAACATTACCAAATTTTATATCTATTATTCTTGTATGACCTTCTCCATAGATTTTATAATATGAAGTATCTTTATCTACTTCACTATTTTGCATATTAGATAAATCTATTGTATCTGTATATTGTCCTAAATTCCAAATTTTATATTGATATCTTGGTATCCAGACAAAGTAACTTTCGATATCACTCTCTAGTATATGATCTCCAACTTTATAATTTGTATTACTGGGACTATCTACTAATATTACGGCATTGGCCCATCTTTTTTCACTATAGTTATACCATTCACTATTTAAATTGGCATAATAAACGTCTCCATTGTCTTTTATTTCAACTGGTATTAACTTTCCTGTTTTATCAAATACTGGATCTGCCCCATTTAGAATTGGATCTATCCATTTATCTTTATGTATGCCACTTTTTTCATATAATTCATCTATGGCTTCTTCGACATTACTTTTATTATGATTATTATAGGCTACTTTATTACTTTCGATATAGGCATCTACTGCATATACTGTTGTTATAGATATTACTAAACCAAGTAATACACCTAGAATAAATTTATAGTTATTTTTTATTATCTTTTTCATCTATAATAACCTTCTTATTATAAGATTATTATAATATACCCCCCCCGAGAATCAAGATGAAATTACAAAAAAATATTCTCAATTTGAGAATATTTATTCACTAGTACTATTTATATAAATAGTTAACGATTTAACACTATCTAAACTCATACCAGAAGCAATACTTTGATTTGCTATTAAGCCAACTGGAACATCGTTATTATATTTTGGATCATCACTTGTAACATACTCTTTTTGAATGGTTATATTATTAGTATTACCCCAAGATTCTGCTTCACTAACAGTTTTACCAATAAAACTAACCATTCTTTTAATATCAGCTCCTGTTTTTAATCCTTTACCTGCTACTTTTACTTCATATGGAGTATTAGCATCAAAAGAAAAATCAGTAATCATCTCGGCTTTTTCAAGTTCTAAGTTAATTTTCATCATTTTGATAATATCATTTAAACTTTCATCATAATAACCTAAAGCAGCACTATAAGTTCCAGTATTTTCATTATAAATTCTATTATCATATACTTCCAAATAGGCTTTGGATACTACTAAAGCATCTTTATCAGAAATTAAATTAATAATCATATCTTTTAAAATATTATAACTAGATAATATTTGATCTCTTGACATACTAGTAACAATATTATTACTAATAGCGGATAAAATATCTTTAAACTCGGTAACCGTATTTAAAGTTAATAATTTTTTAGCCATTGCTTCTACTATTAATTGTTGATTTTGAATTCTTTGTAAATCTCCTGATGGAAGTGAATGTCTATGTCTTGCATAAGCTAGTGTTTGTTCACCATTTAAATGTTGAAATCCTTTTTTCAAACATATTTGATTAGCAAAACTACGATTACTATCTTGTTCACAGAATGGATAAGTTACTTCTACATCAATACCTTTTAGGGCTTCAACTAAATCTACTACACCACGGAAATTAATCTTCGCATAATAATCTATATCAATATCAATTAAGTCTTTAATTGTATCAATTACACAATTAACTCCTCCACCACTTGATGAATTAATTTTAGCTTTACTACCTTTACGACATGCAATTGGTACATATAAATCTCTTGGAATACTAAAAATTGTCGCATTTAAAGTCTTTGGATTAAATGTAATAAGCATTAAAGTATCACCATTTAAAGAAGTTGCGGCATCAATATTATTTTCGGTTGAATCTACCCCTAAAAGTAAAACCGTAAATGGTTCATTTAATGATTTATTAGATGAAATATTAATATTATTCTTTTCTCTACTGCTTTTTTTATAAACTACTTTAGTTTCTTCAGCAATTTTTAAATATGTTTCATCTGTAGCAAAATAACTTAAATAATTATTTTGCACAAAAGCTCCATCTATATTGTTATTATATAAATCATAAATCATATCATCATAAGTATCATAAGATTTTAATTCATAATCTAACTTATTTTCTTTAATAATCATATTTGCTATTTTAAAACCTTCAATATCGCCAGTATCATTTATAATACCAACAGTTTTAATATTACTTTTATCTGTATTAGATAAAGATATTAAATAACCAGTATATAAAGATGTATCTTTTTGCGTTAAATTACCAATTTCGCCATAAACAACATTGATAAAATAAGAAAGTATGATAAATATTATGGCAAGTATTATAGTAAATATCGTACTAACATAATATTTAATTTTATTTTTATTAACTATATAATAATAACATTTATAAATATAATAGAAGAAATAACAGGCTATTAAAAATAAGACAATAATTCTAATAGTAGTTTCTATACCACTTAATCTAATTAAAGATATAGCAAATATAATTGCAGGCACTAAAAAAACTATTATTGTAAATAAATAGATTATCATTTTAGATTTATTTGTATAAAATAGTCTTTTTAGTTTCCTTTTCATTAATCTTTTACTCCTTCATAAGCTACGACAAAAAGTTTATTATCTTTTTTGATTAACATAACTATACCTTTTTTATCATATTTATTATTTTTTTCATATTCCCATTCTAAAGTAACTTTATATGCTTCATATGTTTCATCATTGAATTTATAATCAGTATTTTCTATAGTTTCTTTTGTAATACTTTTAACTATAGGATATTCTTCTTTTCGATTACTCTTTTCTACTAAATATTTATAAATAGTATCTTCAACATTTATAATGTAATTTTCTTTTGCATCATCTAAAATATATTCACTACTACCTACATCATATTTATTATCTTTATTATTCATCGTAAATAAATCAATAATAAAGAGTTCACTTAAATATTCGGCATATAAATTATAATCAATATCATCTTTGCTTAATTCTTTTTTTAATTTTTTAAATACATCTTGCATTAATTCGGTATCACGATCTTCAAGTTCATAATTGTAACCTTTAATAACATCGATTTCTTTATATTTTTGGGTACTTGTATTTTTTCCTTTAAATTGTAATAATACTAATACTATAATTGCTAATATAATTAGAATAAAGATAATTCTCAATATATATTTAAATCTCTTTCGCATATTATTCTTCCTTTACTCGATCTTTAAATAAATCATAAGTAATTAAAGCATTACCAATTTCTAAAGCTTTCTCTGAATAATCTAACCTTTCATTTATATAGTTTTGCTCTAAGTCCGGATTTTCATCTATTGATTTAAATACGGTATCATCATCTAACATCTTATATTCTTCCTTAGAATTATTATAATATACTTTATTAGTTAAGAAATTACCACTAGGGAAAACAATAATATTATTATCTTTAATGTTAAAGATATCATGACCTAGAACATAATTTTCTTCAATACCTAGCATATTGTATAGAGTTGGTGCTAAATCATACATACCCATCATTGTTTTAACCTCACCATGTAATTTACTTGCCAATTTTTTATTTTTCGTCCAGAAAATTAATGGTGTCTTCTTATTTAATTGATGATCAAAACTATCATAAGTAACATAAGTTGGATCAGTTTCTTCTTTTAATTCACCTGTTAAATAATCATAATTATATAAATAATTCATATCTTTATAATTCATTTTCGCATCATGATCGCCATAGAAAACAAATAAAGTATTATTAAAGTTATCACTTTCTTTTATGTACCTTATGAAATCTCCTAGAGCTTCATCAGCATAATGACTACTTACAATATATTTACCAACATCTCTTTCACATAAATAGCAAGAACTTTTCTCTTCACCAGTAATCTCATCTGTATAGTAATCCGTTAAATCTAGAGTGAATGCTTGATTAGGAGCAAATGGTGAGTGGTTAGATAATGTAATAATGGTGCCAAAATAATTTTCATGGGTATTTTCAATATCGATTAATTTTTGGACACCTTGTTCAAAGAATAATTTATCATTGATACCTAATCCTATCCAATCAGTATTATTTGGATCTTTACTATCATCATTAAAGGTAAATGATTCTTTATAAATCATATCAGTATAGCCAAATCTAGGATGAACTTTACTACGATTCCACATCGCTGGTAAATTACCATGCATACTAAAGGTATAATATCCTTCATCTTTAAGCTTACCAACTAAAGTATTAAAAGTATTATTGGAATAGTTAACAAATACTGTACCATTTAAAGATGGAAGTAGTCCTGTTTGAGTAATGTATTCAGCATCAGATGATGTACCAATTGATACTTGCGGATAAAAATTACTAAAGAACATTCCTTCATCAGCAATTTGTTGTAAGTTTGGTGTAACTTTCTCCCCATTAAATTCTAAATCCATTAAGAAATTTTGCATACTTTCCATATGGATATAAATAACATTCATACCTTTTAAAATATTACTATATTTATTAGTTTCATCATATTTTTCTTTACTATCATCATTGAAATAATCATCAACCATTTGCATTGCTTCTTCTTGGCCAAATAAGCTATTTATTCTTGGTTGAATGGTTTGAAATACATCATTGGCTTGATACATTAATATACCAAATCGCTCCACTATATATGGTCTATCCCATTGCTTAGAAAGTCTACTATAATCAGTACCAGTTGCAGTGGCAAAAGTAAATATTAAAAATACTGCGGCACTTATTAAAGTAGCAATAACCATATTTTTTTTGTTTTCAACTTTACCAATTAAATTATAATATGGTGATGTTTTTAAATGTTTATGAATATAATAAAATATGATTGGTTGTAAAACATAAATAAAATCAATTAAACGTAGTTGGGTAATAACTGAATCAGATACTGTTTCTAGTTGCGATACTGATGAAATCTCCGCTAAAGAAGCAAAATTAGTATAGAACATATAATAAATAGAGTTAATTACTTCTAATGCCGTAAAAAATATTATCCATATAAAGAAATATTTAAACTGATTTTTAGGTTTAACTAGATAGCCAAAAGCACCAATCAATAAAATTAAGCCTATATTAGTCATAAGTGAGCCAAAGAAATAATCTCCTTTAACAGTAAAATGACGTAATATCATCGTCCCAATAACAGATATTACTAAATATGATAGGAATAATCTATTAGTATAAATATAAGAAATTAATCCTGTTATTAATTTATTTAAATAATTTTTAATTTTTTTCATTTATTTACCTTCTCTAGTAACCATTATAACAATTTTAGACTTTATAAGCAATTATTGTTGCAAAATATTTTAAAATTTGTTATTATATATTCACTGAAAGAAATATGCAGGTGTAGTACAGCGGCTAGTATGCGACCTTGCCAAGGTTGAGACGGCGGTTCGATTCCGCTCACTTGCTCCAGTGACGTTTCTGTTCGAACTTTTATAGTTTGAACTTAACATATAATCAATCCGTTCGGGTTGATTTTTTTGTGTTTTACAAAAGAATTAACAAAGAAAGGACGGTGTTTTTATGATAAAGTTTACTACACAAGAGTTAGAAATGGAAAGTAATTTAAAGCAACGTATAGAGTTTATTTGTGAGTTTTGCCACGTTACACCAAAGATTATCAACGGTAGTATTAAAAAAATCAATAACACAAATTTAAACTATATTGAACCTCATAAAATAATTGTAAATAATGTTACTTTTCTAGCATTTAATTACTCTACTGACATTTATGTAGGTAATTTAGGTAAAAAGATAAAATTTGTAGAGTTAGAAAACTATATTAAAAATATGGCTTAAATGCTAGTGAATTAGGTAAATGCTATTGACTTTTTCTCTTAAAAACTTTATTATATATGGCAAATATTGAGGTAATTCTGCCAAATCTTTTTAATGGGGTTATGATTTGGAAGTACACAATTTAGAAAAACATAAGTTAAAGAGATAAAGGTAGTAGTTGTATCTATGGCTTTTATCTCTTATTTTTTTAGAAAGACTCTTATAATAAAAACTAGATAAGCAAGTTATACAAAATTTGATAAAATTAATCTAGGAGGATGAAGTTATGAGAGTAAATGAAAAAATCGAAAGAATTACGCAGAATACTTTAATATGTGGAATAGACATAGGGAAAACAAGGTGTTGTGCAAGATTTTGTGATTATAGAGGATTGGAGGTGTATCATAAAGTTTGGTTTGATAGAACAGAAGATTTAGATGTAATAGGTTGCCACATAACAGCAGCGATGCATTTAGAAAATAAAACAGATGTAATAATAGCATTTGAACCAACAGGACATTATTGGTTGAATATTGATAAATATTTTAAAGATTGTGGACAAGAAACAGTATTAATGCCAACATATACAGTAAAACAATCTAAAGGACAATATGATCAAGACCCAACCAAAAGTGATCCAAAAGATGCTATATTAATAGCAAGACTCACAAGTGAAGGAAAATATGTAAAACCCATTGAAAGAAATGAATTATATCAAGATATATATTCAGGATATCAAATATATAATGATATACAAAAAGAAATAAATCGAGTTAAAAATAAAATACATGTATGGAATGATAAATATTTTCCAGAAGTAGAAAAGGTTTATGATATAACGTCTGTAGGAATCAAACCAATATATGAAAAAGAGTTATTACCTAATGAAATAAAAGATATGACATTAGAGGCATTAACGGAAATAATGACTAAAGAAAATAGTTATGCAAATAAAAAAAGCATTATGAAATTAAAAGAATTATGTGAAAAAAGTAATGGAATAAATTCGGATGCTTTTACGAAAAAAGAAATAAAAAGACTATATGAAAGATTTCAAGCGTTGCTTAAAGAATTAGAAGAATATGAAAAAGAATTAATAGAATTAGCAAGTCGAATTGATTATGTAGAAAAAGCAGTTGAAATAAGTGGTATAGGATATATAAGTATGATAGGAATTATTGCAGAAGCAGGAGATTTAAATAATTACGAACATGCCAAACAAGTATTAAAAATGAGTGGATTAAGTCTTAAAGAAAATTCAAGTGGTCAAAAAAAAGGAAAGAAACATATTTCCAAACGAGGACGTGCTAAATTAAGACGAAACTTAAAACAAATCGGCATCACACTCGTAAAAAATAATAATTTCTTCCTGCAATTGCATAACTATTATACCACACAAAGAGAACATCCGTTAAGTAAATTAATATCAATAAATGCAATAATAAGAAAATTTATGTATATACTTATGGCAATAGTAAAAAGTGGAAAGTCATTTGACGAAGAAAAAGCAATAAGGGAAAGTTGCATAAGTTTTAGTTAATAATATCATTAAAGCTAGTTTAGTGAATTAAGATAATAATTTAATTGATAATTCCTCATTGACAACATGAACCCAGTTTTAAATACTTAACGCTTCGCTGGTCAAACAGCATAGCTATTTGACACAATTATTGCGTATTTAAAACTGCCTATTGTCAATGAATGCTTATCAATTAAATATAAGAATTGTTGTTTTAATTCACTAAACTAGAGATAGATTAGTGATATTATGTGAAAGTGGAATTTGGTAAGTTACCCCGTAGGACTTGATCTAGTGCGAAAGAATAACCAAGGCCAGTTTCATATAATGCCGTATTAAAGAGTTTAGGTAGATAACGAATGATTATCAATACAGAATGAAATGGGAGGATAAGCATATATGAAAAACACATTGGCTAGTAGTCCACTTAATTATAATTATTAAATAATTAAGTTAACAAAATTAAAAAAAGTCATATGTTAACAATTTTCATTATGCTTAAATATAAGCAAAAAAGTTAAAAAACTAGAGAAAACTAGGATATAAATCAAAAATTAAAAATAATTTATAAAGTTTTGTATAGAAAATACTTGACTTTATTATGGGAGGACGGGTTGAAAATGAGTGAAGAAAAAAAGTTATGTGGACTATATTTAAGAGTTAGTACGGAAGATCAAGCACGTGAGGGTTTTAGTCTTCCCGAACAAAAAGAAAGATTAGAACAATTTTGTAAGTTTAAAGGTTATGAGATAGTAGATTATTACGAAGATGCTGGAATTAGTGCTAAAACGGGCAATTTAAGACCTGAATTTGAAAGACTAAAAGAAGATATTAAAAGTAAGAAAATCAATACTATTGTGGCTTTAAAACTAGATAGAATAACAAGAAGTATATTTGATTGGGAAAAGTTAATGACTTTTTTAGAAGAAAATGATGCCTACCTAGATTGTGCTAATGATGAAATAAATACTACAAATGCAAATGGTAAAATGGTATCAAGGCTTTTAATGAGTGTTAGTCAAAATGAAATAGAAAGAACAAGTGAAAGAACAAAAGTTGGTTTAGCAGGAGCAATTAAACAGGGACATATACCTAATCAAGCCCCACTTGGTTATAAACACGAAAATAAAAAATTAGTAATTGATTATTCTACAAAAGATATTGTAGAGAGAATATTTAACCTTTATTATGAGGGTAATTCTTATCAAACCATTTCAAACATTTTAAATAAAGAGAAAGTTTTAGGTAAAACTAATTGGCGTGATTCTTCTATTACTGCAATTCTTGAAAATGAAGTTTATAAAGGCGATTTCGTTCACGGGAAAAGAACAAAACACCCTACTTATTATCAAAATGTAGTTGAGCCAATCGTATCAAAAGAATTGTGGGAGGAATGCCAAGTGCAAAAGAAAAAGAATTCGAGAAGTTATCAAAGAACTTTAACTTATCTATTTTTACAAAAATTAACCTGTCCTAAATGTGGTCGCTTAATGGGTGGAAAAGCCACGAAAAAGAAAAATGGAAATATCTATTACTACTATTATTGTACTGACTGCAAAATTAATCTAAAAGAAAATGTAATTAGTGAATATTTTGATAATTTCGTTCAAGAACTAGTAGAATATGATAGTGTTGTTAATCAATTTTTTCTTCCTATGATTAAACAAAAATTTGATGAGCCAAAAGAACAACTAGAAAAAGAACTAGCCAAACAAAATGATAAATTAGAAAGAATAAGAAAAGCATATATTGAGGGTGCTTTTGATTTAAAAGTTTATAATGAAGAAAAGAAAATCGTAGAAGATGCTATAACAAAATTAAATGAAGAACTAGATGATACTAAAAGTTGTGAAACTCTTAATTTTACACCCCAAGATATATTGTTAAAACGAGATATTGATTATATAAATAGAGTTAAGTTAAAAGAAGAATATAATAAAAGAACAAAGACTTGGAAAGATTATACAAGAGAAGAAAAAGCAGATTTAATTATGAGATATGTAGATGAGATAAAACTTAAACAAAAAAATAGTTTAGTCTATGTTGATGAAATATTATTTAGAGAAAGTATTTGCAAACCTTGTAATGAATTAGTAGAAAAAGGTTATGTTGATGTTAAAAGTCCTGCTTTATTTGGCAATATTGTTGGCGAACTACGATTTAGTAATTATCTACCCGAAGAAGAAGTTGGTAAACACATAATGAGATTAAGACAATATTATGATGTCGGTTATGAAGAAGCAACTTATTATGTAGAAGATAAAGTATTTTATTTTAACTTTATAAGAGAAGATAGAGCCATAATAAGAGTATTCCCACTTGAAGATTATTGTAAGATAGATCCTGATATAAAAATGAAAGAATATAGATATGGAATTATCTATATAAGAGGAAAAGACGAATTTCAAATGCAAGATATTGACACAGCATTTAATTATATTCCTGATGAAACAAATGATAGTGTTATCTATTTAAAAAACCCTGTTCCTATTGAAATAGGAGTTAAACCTGTTAATATGGAAGCATTAAAAAGAGAAACTTCTAGTCAAGGGTAAATTTATTTACTTGTGTAGCCCTTGACTAGAAATAATAGATAAATAATGGAAATAGTTTAAAACAAAAAAGTTTACTTTTCTTGTTTTGAACTTATCTACCAAAAAAGATTTTTTGCTAACTTTTTTCTAAAAAAAGTTATAACAAACGTGGCACGTTTTGTTTACGTAAGTAAATGAAAGTGGCGATAGTTTGTCTAATAAAATTATGAAAACTTTTACTTACGGAGTTTGTAAAAGTATTGAATAATTTTTATAGATAAAATAAAAAGCAGTGCTTGTTATTTTATCAAAGTCTTATGAAGTTTTAATGCTTTACGTTAGTTTAGCATTATTACGAAATAAGACAAAAGGGTTCTAGGGTATCCCTAGCCCACGAGGTAATTTTGATGGTACGTCAAAATACCTAGGGGGTTAAATATTTTGGAAACCAAAATAGGCAATAAAGAAAGGAACGTGATTTATATATGGAATTTGAAATAAAACGAGAATTTTATAATTTAAAATATGGTAAGTGTTATCTTATTGATGAAGAAAAAAATCTGTATTTAATCTATGCTGATAAATGTTTTAACCATTATATTGTTTGCACCTATATTGAGCCAAACTCTAATGCTATGATGAATCAAGAATTCTTCTCTGCTTTGGAAGATGCAAAGAAATATTTTAATGATAAAAAAGATTAAGGGGGTAAAAAAATATGAGTGAACTTGCCTACTCTCTACATTTAAGTAGTGATAAAAATAGAAAACCGTCATCAAGAAATATGGCAAAAAAGAATGCGTCTGGTAGCACTTCTCTATCAAATAACGCTATTCAAAATGCTAGAGGTTTATCAAGAGTTGATAAACATAACTATCGTAAGTATGATAATAACCAAGAATTAATTGAGATAATAAAAGGAACTTCATCTCTTTATGAAGATGTTAAAAAACTTTATGATGACGAATTTAAAGAGTCAGTTTTGGAATACAATAAAGAACAAGAAATAAAAGGAAGAAATGATAGAAAGATTACTGATTATTTCAAAAAGATAAGTGATAATTCTAAAAACGATCTTGCTTGTGAAATTATTATTGAACTTGGAGATAAAGAATATTGGGACACAAAAGATATAAACTTTAAAAAGAAAATGACTAATGTCTTTAAAGAACAACTTAACGATTTAGAAAGTCTTGTCCCTGATTTTAAAATAGCAAGTGCTATAATTCATTATGACGAAACTAGCCCTCATCTTCATATCGTTGGTGTACCTATAAAATATAAAAATAAAAATGGTATGAAAAAACAAGTTAGTAAAGGTGATGTTTTCACAAGAGATAGTTTACGTGTTATTCAAGATAAAATGCGAGTTTTATGTATTGCTAGTTTTAATAAAGAATATGGTCTTAATGACATTTTAAAGAAGAAAGAAAAAGGTAGAAATAAAGACATCAATGTTAAAGATATGGATAATTATATTGAAATGAAAAAACAACTTAATAAAGACAAAAAATCACTTGAAATTGCTAATAAAAAATCTAGTGAATTAGAAAATAAGTCTAATGAGGTTAAAGACATAGTAAATAACTTAAAAACTACTTTAACTAGCAAAGATAAATATGTTTTAAAACAAGATGATAAAGATAAAATTGATAAATTTATTCAGCAAGTAAATACTACAAACGATGAATATAAGAGAATACAAAAATTATCGGTAACACTTAATAATGTAGATACGGAACTTAAAGAAAATAGAGAAAAAATAAAAATACTAACTGAAAATAATGAGGCATTATCTTTAAAAGTTAATACTCTATCAAAAAGTATAGAAAGTAAAAATAATGAGATAAAAGATTTAAAAAAAGAAAATAATAATTTAAAACAAACAGTTGATTACTTTAAGAATTTATTTAATAGATTAGTCAATTTTATTAAGCATAAGATATTTGGAAAAGAAAAAGAACGAGAAGATTATTGGGAATTTTCAAAAGAATTATACGAGCATGGAATTTTTAGTGACGAAACTATTGAAAGCATACAAGACGATTATAAATGGAGCAAAAATAATGATAAAGATAAAGAATATGATAAAGATGATTTTGAAATATAATATTTAATAGTGAGTTAATATTGATGAATTACTTAATATGTAGTTCTCTTTTTTTTGCGTGTAATACTACCTAAAAATGAAAAAAAGTAGTATAATAGTTACTGAAACAAATAGTAATTTGTAAAGGAGGTATTTATGGGAATAGAACATTCGCAAAATTATTTACATAGTAAACAACT
>CANQQX010000017.1 GCA_947626115.1 uncultured Bacilli bacterium | reverse complement strand
AATGCTGCTTTTCCTTTTGACATTGATATAGCATATGCTGATTACCATTAACACCACCAATCTAATACACAGCAAAAAGATGTAAATTATTACTAAATTTATTTGAAGGGGAGATGCAGTATGAATAGTAATATCCTTAAAAATAATTTAGTCATTAGCAAATTAAACATTTTAAAAACAAGTGAATGTTTATGCTTTCTTATGAATAATGAAGTAATCAGCAATTAGCCTTTGTGGCTGTTGCTGTTTTTTATTTGGAGGTGGTATTAATGAATATTACATTTACTGATTTAATTAATTTAGTGAAAGAATATAATCCAGAAGAAGTAGAAATTATAACTAAAGCTTATCAACTAGCGGAAAAACTACATGATGGTCAATTTAGGCAGAGCGGCGAAAGCTATATTATTCATCCTTTAAATGTTGCCTATATTTTAGCAGAAATGCATGCTGATAGAGATACAATATGTGCAGGACTTCTTCATGATACTTTAGAGGATACTGATTTTACGAAAGAAGATATTGTTGAAAACTTTAATAAAGAAGTAGCTAAATTAGTTGATGGGGTAACAAAACTTTCTAAAATGAATTTTTCTAGTAAACAAGAACAAAATTTAGCAAATACCAGAAAAATAATTACGGGAATAACTGATGATGTCCGAATAATTATCATAAAACTTGCTGATAGATTGCATAATATGAGAACTTTGCAATTTAAATCAGAATTTAAACAAAAAGAAAATGCTTTAGAGACAATGGAAATATTTGTTCCTCTTGCTTATTATATTGGGGCTTATCGAATTAAGAATGAACTAGAAGATTTATCACTAAAATATTTAAAACCAGATATGTATAAAAAAATCGCTGAAAAGAAATTAGATATTGAAAATGATAGTAATACATTTTTATATGAAATGCTTAACAAAATACAAACTATTTTAAATGATCAAAATATTCCAAATGAAATAAAAATTAGAACTAAAAATATATACGGCATATATAAAAAATTAAATGAAGGTTATAAATTATCAGATATTCATGATTTATTTGCCTTAAAGATAATGGTAGATGAAGTTGAAAATTGTTATCGAACTTTATATTTTATTCATAAAGAATACCATCCGATAAATAGTAAGTTTAAAGATTATATATGTAATCCTAAAACCAATATGTATCGAAGTTTACATACGACAGTTTTTGGCCCAAATGATAGGTTGGTGCAAACGCAGATAAGAACTTTTGATATGGATAAAGTTGCATCTTTTGGTCTTCCAACATATTGGGATATCGAAAAAGGTAATGCGAGAAATGTTATGCAAGATGAGTTAAAAAGCAAATATCAATTTTTTAAATCATTAACGGAAATAAATGCTATATTTGGTGATAATAGAGAGTTTGTAACTCAAGTAAAAAATGAACTATTTGCCGATAAAATATATGTTTATACTCCTAAAGGTGAGATATTAGAAATGCCAAAAGGATCAACGCCAATCGATTTTGCTTATAAAGTTCATACAGATATAGGAAATACAATGGTGGCTGCAATGGTTAATGGTGAATATGTGCCAATTGATTATCAACTTCAAAATAAAGATAGAATCAAAATAATAACAGATAAATTATCTTTTGGCCCAAGAGATGAATGGGAACATATAGCATTTACTAGTTATGCTAAAAAAAGAATAAGAGAATTTAATAAAAAATAGGAGGAGAATAAAATATGGTGCCATGCTTTTTAAAAACGAAAGATAATATAATTTGGTTTGCGATAAATAAAATAAATGATGAATATTTATGCTTTCCAAAATATATTAATAATTATAAAGGAAAAAAATATACTGAATGGTTCGATTATAAAAACAATATATTAAAAAAATATCTAAAAATTCAAAAAGGATTAGATGAAAAAGTTTATTTAGTTTCTGAAAAAGATATATTTAAATTTTATAGTCCTACAAAATTTTTACAGGAATTAGATAAAAAAACACTTAACTATGATTTTAACAAAAAGATTTATGATATAGTTTATTTTATTTCTAAATATTTTGATATAAATCAAAAATTTATTGGTGTTGAAGGTTCTTTATTATTGAATAAATATAAAGAAAATTCAGATATAGATATTTTGGTTTATGGGATTGAAAATGCTAAAAAAATTCAAAAAAGTTTTTTTACAATTAATAAATCTAATCAAAATATTAGACTTTTTTCTAAAGAGGAATCAATGAAATATATTAAAGATAGAATGGAATGTGGATTTGGTAAAAATTTAAATTTGGCTTTAAAACAATTTAAAAGAAGATTTTATGGATTTACAGATGATACGCAATTTAGTATAGTTTGTGTACCTTTAATGGAAAAAGATGGTTATATTGATTTAAATAGACAGATAAAATTCATTAAAAATTATGAGGGAATATTAACGATTTCAAATGATTATTATTCATGCATAGTGCCATCTATTTATAAAGGTATAGATGATAATGGTGTAGAATATAAAATTGAAATATATAATCATTATGGTATTAATCAAGCAAAAGTTGGAGAAAAAGTATATATTAAAGGAAAGGCTTACGAAGATTTAAATTCAGGAGAAAAAATAATAATTTTATCTTTTTGGAGCGGACTAAAAGAAAGGTTTGATTTATATGAATAAAAAAGATTATTTTACTGAAAAATTAAGAAATGTTATAAAAGGCAATAATATTACACGAAAGGAAGCGTTTATTTGTTTAAAATATTTATTAGATCATGAATTTGGAATTGCAAATGATAGTTGTTTTGGAGCTTTTTTTGCAGCACTTGAAACTAAACGCCCAACCATAGACGAAATTGCTGGATTAATGGATTGTGTTTTAAATTATGATAGAAAAGAATTAAAAATAAAAAGGAAGTTTAAAGAGCCACTATGTGGTATTATAGGAAGTGGAAAAGATGATGTAAAAACTTTTAATATAAGTTCTATATCTTCTATAGTTGCAGCGGCAGCAGGAGTTAAAGTATTGAAAAATGGTTCAAGATCAGAAGCAAGTGTTGCGGGAACAACAGATGTTTTCGAGCAATTGGGATATAATGTTTTACAAAATGATTTAAAAATAGTAGAAAAAAGTATTAATGAATTGAATTTTGGCTTTTGTGATGTTGAACCATATTTTCCAAAAATGAATAAAGAATATATGGGAAAGTTTTTTTTCGTTCATCCTTTAAGTTATATTTTACCAATTGCAAGTGGTGTAAGTTTTGATAGAGTATTATTTGGCTTGGCATCAGATGAGACAGAAAAAACAGCGAAATTATTAATTGAATTAGGTTTTGACAATTCTATGATAGTATCTGGCCACGATGATAATGGAAATAATTTTGATGAAATATCTAATATTGGAATTACCAAAATTACGGAAATAAAAAACAAAAAAATTATTACATATGAAATTAATCCATTACAATTTGGAATTCCATTATCTAAAAAAGAAGATATCCAAGAAGGAAAAAATGTTAAAGAAAATTCTAAAATTTTTATTGATATATTATCTCAAAAAGAACTTGGAGCAAAAAGAGATATTATTTTGCTAAATGCAGGTGCTTTGATATATATTTCAGGATTAGCTAAAAACATCCAGGAAGGAATTGAATATGCAAAGCAAGCAATTGATAGTGGATTAGCTTTAAAAAAATTGCAAGATGTTATATCGTTAAGTGGAGGAGTATATCATGTTTGATGTTTTTGTTGCAATGTCTTTAAATTTTAAAATTTTTGATAATAATTTTCCTAGCATATTTAATTATTTTTCTGATGAATATATTTTAGAATTAAGAAAAAAAATTAGAAATGAATACAAAACTATTATTGTTGGGGCTAATACCATAAAAATTGATAATCCTAATTTATTGAACTCTAAAAAAAATAATATTAGATTAGTCATTGATAAATATGCTGATATAAACTTAAATAGTAATATTTTTCAAAATGAACCTAAATTAACATATGTTTTGTTATTAAAAAATAATAAAGATTATATTAAAAAATTAAGAAAAAAGGGAGTAAATGTTATTTTATTTGAAGAAACAGATGAAATAAAAATAATAAATAAAATTAAAGAATTATGTAAAGGCAAGGTTTTAATAGAAGGGGGAGCAAAAACAATAGAGATGTTTTTAAAGCATGATATGATTAATCTTTTAAAAATTGTACAATTTCCATTTTTAATGCCTACTAATACATTAAGTATGTTAAGTGAATTTAATTTTTATAAGAAATTAAATGTTGTTAATTACAAACTGATTAATAATAAATATATTTATGAAGTTTTCAATTTAGAAAGTGAGAAAGAAAATGAGCGACTTTTTAAACAAAGTTCTAAAAACTAATAAAAATCTTACTAAAGATGAAAAAAGTGATTTAAAGGCCATTATATCAAATTTAAAGAAAAAAGAATTTAAGATTAGAAAAGATATATTAAATTGTGAAATGGCTTTGTTATATGATTCTTATAAAGAGAAGGGATTTAATTTAAAGCAAATAAACAAATTTTATATGCAAGATAAGGATACAATTAATAGTGCTGAAGAATTTTTAAAAAAGCAAAATAATTTAAAAAAATATTTGTTTGGGTATCCTGCAAATATGGAGGATATTGATTGTATAGAAGAATTTTTAAAGTGTCTAGAAATAAAAATGCCGTTATCTAATAATTGTGGAGAAAATTATAATAGAAAAATTGATTGTAATTATGCTATGGATTCTAAAGAATGGGAGTATAAAATAGTAGAAGAAATTTGTAAAAATTTAGGGTTAGGTACTTTAAATTATGAAGGCTATATAACATCTGGTGGTACAGAAGGAAATTTTTTTGGAATAAAAAATGGATTTTTAAATTTGCCTAATAGTGTATTTTATTATTCTTGTTGTGCTCATTATAGCATACAAAAATTTATAGATTTAATAGGAAAAGAAAGTATAAAAGTTCAATGTGATTCAAATGGTAAAATTGATACTTTAGAATTATTGACAACTATTAAGAAAAATTGGCAAGAAAGAAAAAAATCAGCAATCATTTTACTTACATGGGGAACAACAGAAATAGGGGCTATTGATAATGTTGAATATATTATTAAATATTTAAAAGAAAATGATATTCCATATTATGTACATTTAGATGCGGCATTTTATGGTGGTATTCCAAAAAATCAAAAACAATCGCCATGTGTTAAAATTAAAAAATTAGATATTGATTCTATTTCTGTTAGTTTGCATAAATATATTGGAACTGCTTTAGTAAATGGCGTTGTTCTTTGGAAAAAGAAAAATTTAAAAAACAATTATATTACTTATATTGGTCAAAACGATAATACAATATTGGGTTCTAGATCTTTGCTTCCGTTTTCAACATATTACAGAGTTAATAAAATTCTAAATCGATCTGAGCCTAATAAATATTTAGAGAATGTAAATTATTTTCAAAACCAATTAGATAAAAATTTATTAAAATATTCAAAAACTGAAAATTCTAATATTTTTGTTTTTGAAAATTTGCATAAATATATTATTAAGAAATACCAACTTGCTGAAATCAATAACAAACGATATCATATAATTATAATGCCATTTCATAGTAAGAAATATATAAATGAATTAGTTAGAGATATTAAAAAATTTCAAAAAAACTAAAATAAAACAAAATAATAGATTTTTGACAAAGATAATTCTGTTTATTATAATAAAACAAAGAAAAGAGTGAAATTATGAAAAGAATATTAACAGGTTTAAAGCCAACAGGAGATTTAACTTTAGGTAATTATATTGGTGCTATTAAACAAATGATAAATATGCAAGATGAATATGATTCATTTTTGTTTGTTGCTGATTTACATGCACTTACTATTTATCAAGATCCAGTTGAACTAAAAGAAAGAATTAGAAAGTTTATTGCAATGTACATTGCCTGTGGAATTGATCCGCAAAAAAATACAATATATATTCAATCTGAAAATGAATATATACCAGCAATATCTTATCTATTAGAATGTAATACTAATTATGGAGAAGCATCTAGAATGATACAATTTAAAGAAAAAAGTAAGCAAAATGCAAATTTTTCTGTTGGTTTATTAACATATCCTATTTTAATGGCTGCTGATATTTTATATTGTGACTGTGATTATGTTCCGGTGGGAATAGATCAAAAACAACATGTAGAACTCGCCAGAAATATTGCTGAACGATTTAATAATAAATATGGCAAAACATTTAATTTACCGGAACCCTTATTAAGTAAAACTGGAACAAAGATATATGATTTAAAAAATCCAACTAAAAAGATGAGTAAATCAGAAGATAATCCATCTGGAGTTATTAGTTTATTTGATGATCTTCCTAGTATAGTTTCTAAAATTATGCGTGCTACTACAGATAGTTTGAATCAAATTAAATATGATCCGGAAAATCAACCTGGTATTTCCAATTTATTGAATATTGCTTCATCATTAACAAATCGTTCCATTGATGATTTAGTTAGTCAATTTAACGGTAAAGGATATGGAGAGTTAAAAAAATATGTTGCTGAAATTACTGCTAATCATATAGGAGAAATTCAAAAACGCTACGAGCAAATTGTTAATAGCGAATTATTAGATGAAATTTTAAATAAGGGTATAGCTAGATCTAGAGAATTAGCACAACAAAAATATGAAATGATGAAATTAAAAGTAGGAACAGTTAGAAAATAGTTTTTTATAAAAATGTTGATAAAGTATATTTAAAAAAAGCAAATAAAGGCGTAAAACAGATAATTTATATAAAAGGAGTAAAAATGAAAAAACCAGAAAAATTACATAAAGGAGATAAAGTTGCTATTGTAAGTTTATCAAGTGGAATGGCAGGAGATGAATCTTTTCGTCATAGGTATGAACTTGGCAAAAAAAGATTAGAAGATGATTTTGGGTTAAAAGTTATAACAATGCCTAATGCACTTCTAGGTAGTAAAGAACTTTATTTGCATCCTGAATATAGAGCAAAAGATTTAATGGATGCTTTTAAAGATAAAGAGATAAAAGCAATTTTTTGTAATATTGGTGGAGATGATACCATAAGATTATTACCATATATAGATTTTGAGATAATAAAAAACAATCCAAAAATATTTATGGGATATTCAGATACCACGATAAATCATTTTATGTTAAATAAAGCAGGATTAGTTTCATTTTATGGTCCTAGTGTAATGACTGAATTTGCCGAAAATGCTCAAATGCATGATTATACTAAAGATTCTATTATTAATACACTTTTTAAAAATTCTAAAGGTTATAAAATTAAACCAACTAATGAATGGACAAGTGAATTTCTACCTTGGGAAGATAAAAATAACAATAATATAAAAAGAAAAATGATTAAAGATAATAAAAAAATTGAAATCTTGCAAGGTGAAAAAGATATTGAAGGAGAATTACTTGGTGGATGTATTGATACATTCCAAATGTTTATTGGTTCAGAAATATGGCCACAAGATAATTGGCAAAATAAAATATTATTTTTAGAGACAAGTGAAGATAAACCTGAGCCAAGTTTAATTGCCCAAATTTTAAGAAATCCTTTAATGGTTGAGGCTTTACAAAATGTAAAAGGTGTAATTATTGGAAAACCTAATGATG
This sequence comes from uncultured Bacilli bacterium, assembly GCA_947626115.1. GTDB lineage: Bacteria > Bacillota_I > Bacilli_A > RF39 > UBA660 > SIG200. The sequence continues at coordinate 18,844 of CANQQX010000017.1, read as the reverse complement.
AAGTTTTTTATGAAGAATATAAAAATACATATTTAGAAGTAATAACAAAAGAATTAGGATTAAAAAATTTATTTATAGGTTATAATTATAATTTTGGCCATACTGCTCCAATGTGTGTATTACCAATGGGAATAAAAGTTAAAATTAATGTAACAGATGGTGTGATTGAGTTTTTAGAATCTGCTACAGAAGAATAAGTAAGCAATAAATTAGGAGTGATTTTATGAAATTTGGGATGCCCACATTAATTGAATTTGATAGTATTTCTGCAAATGTTCAATTTGCTAAAGATAATAATTTAGATTTTATTGAATTAAATATGGATCTTCCTTATAATTTAGAAATAGATAAAATTGATTTAAAAAAATATAATATAGAATTTACTATGCATTTATCTGAAAAATTAAATGTAGCATATTTAAATAATTATATGCGAAAAAATTATTTAAAAGAAGCTATTAGACAAATAAAACTGGGTATCAAAAATAATATTAAGAAATATAATATTCATATTGATTCAGGTGTTTATTTTACTTTGCCAACTAAAAAATTTTATTTAAATGAAAAATATTTAAAGCTATATTGTAAAGAGTTAAATAAAAGCTGTAAAACTTTAAATAAATTAGCCAAAGATAATAATATTGAAATTAATTTTGAAAATACTAAAATTCATTCATTTACTTATGAAGCAATAAAAATTATAAATAAATATGAATGTTTAGGTTTTACTTTGGATATTGGTCACAATGAAAAGAATGGTAATAAAGCATATCCTGATTTTAAAGACACTAATAAAATTAGACATATTCATCTTCATGATTTTGATGGTAAAAGTAATCATTTAGAAATAGGTAAGGGTAATATAAATTTTAATTTATATAAAGATGTAATAAAAAATAATTGTGTTGTTATTGAAGTTAAATTAAAAGATGAATTAGAAAATAGTATTAAAAAGGTTAATAATTTATTGCTATTTCAATAATTTGCTTGATTTTTTTAAATATTTAAAATACAATAAATTTTAAGAAAGGAGAAACTAATGTGTTAGAACATTTAGATAATATAATTAAAGATATTAATATTATAAAAGATTCAAATAATTATAATTTAGAAAATGTTGATATAAATTATTTGAAAAATAAAATAAACGATTTAAAAGATAATATTAATTTAGAAACTGTAAAAGAATTAGCTAATATTATATATCAATTAAATGTTGATAATACATTTTCTGAATTAACTGATCACATTAGTAACGAATTTTATGCTTTTGAATTTTTATTAGAGCAAAAAATTAAGGAGGGAAAAATTTAAATGGGAGAAAAAGATAAATATGGTTATAAGCATAATGATGGCCATTATTCAAAAATGACTGGAAATGGTTCTAATTCTTCATATTCTATATATGATAAAAATCCTTCAGAAAAAGGGCATTCAGCGATTCATGTTAATATAAATACAAATACTGGTAAAGGCTCAATAGTAGAACATGGTTCAGATGGTAAAACAACTAAAACAGATACTAGTTGCTATTTAACATCAGCATGTATGAGATATTTTCAAGAAAAATTTGATGATAATTGTTATGAATTAAGAGTTTTAAGATGGTTTAGAGATAACTTTGTATCTCAAGAAGATATTGATCATTATTATGAAATTGCTCCTGTAATAGTAGAAGCAATAGATAAAGAAGAAAAAAGTGATATTATTTATGATTATATATATGATAATGTTGTTGATTATTGTGTAATACAAATTGAAAATGGTAATTATGAAGAAGCATATTCTAGATATAAAAATAGTATATTATGTTTTGAAGAATATTTTGCTAAACCACTTTTAGAACAACAAATTATAACAACTTTAAAAAAAGTAAGAGTATAATGTAAAAATTGTTAGTGTAATTAAATAACTAACAATTTTTTTGTTATAAACATTTTAATCAACAATTAGTAACTATTCAGACTAAAAGACATAATAAAAGAGAACTATAACAATAAAATAGTTCTTTTATTATTGAAATAACAATTCATTTCTAAATACTTTTTGAATAGATTTTGTACAATTTGTGTAAACTTACTTGTAATATCTTTTATCTTGCTTTAATATAAAAAGTGTACAAGAAAGAGAGTGTTATTATGGAAGAAAAAGAGAAAAAAATTAATCCTAATTGTTCAAGTTATGATTATTTATTAGAAAATAATAAAAAATATATGAATTTAACAGCATTAACATGGGAAAATAGAAAAATTAGTTATGAAGAATTGCATGATAGAATTGAAAAATATGCAAAATTATTATATAAAAAAGGAATTAGAAAAAATGATGTAGTAGGAGTTTGCCTTGTTAACACTCCTGAATCTGTTTATCTACTTTATGCTTTATCAGCAATTGGTGCTCAAGTAGTTGGTTTTAGTTTATTTGACACTAAAGAAAAAATCAAAAGAGACATAGAATTAACTAGGCCAAAAATGATTATTACTGTTGATATGATGTATAGTAATTTTAAAGATTATGAAAAAGCTTTAGATTTTTCTTCTATTTTATATTCTCCATTATCATCAAGTGAAAATAAAAAATTAAGAGCAATGTATAAAATGATGCAATTAGCAAAGGGAAATTTTAAATTTTCTAAAAATGGCAATTTAGAGCATTTAATTAAAGAAGACTTTTTAGGTGATTATGAAAAATCTAGTTATGTACCGGGCGAATTGACTGACATTATGTTTACAGGTGGATCAACTGGAATACATAAGGGCGTTGATTTATCTGCTAATGGTTTAAATTATGTTGTTTATGGAATGAATTCAATTTTTGAAGCTGAGCCAGGTATGATACATTTAGGAAATATTCCAATAGGTCATATGGTTTTTGGTCGTATGATAATGCATTTTTCTTTATGTAATAATATGCAATTAGCATTAACTCTAAAGGCAATGCCAGAAGATTTTTATAGTGAATTAGTAAGAACACAAGCAAATGCTGCAGTAGGTGGACCAATACATTGGGTATCTTTAATAGAAGAAATTAATGGCGAATTTGTTCCAAGTAGTAAATTAAAAACAAATACTTTACAAAATTTGCATTATGCAACATCAGGTGGAGAAGCTAAAAAATCAACTACTGATAAAGCAATTAATGATGCTTTGAGATTTTGTGGAAGTGATGCTAAATTAGGTGATGGTTTAGGTGCTACTGAAACTTGGTCAACGGTGATAGCAAGTAATGGCAGAAAAAACACTCCTGGAACAATAGGAAATGCGATTTCTACTTCTAAAATTAAATTAATTAATCCTGAAACAAAAGAAGAAGTACAAAAAGGTGAAAAAGGTATTTTGTATGTTTCTGGTCCTCAAGTAATGTTAGGATACCATAATAATCCTGAAGAAACTGAAAAAGTTTTATCTTATGATGAAGATGGAACTAAATGGTGTAATTTAGGTGATTACTTAGTTGAATTAGATAATGGTGAATATAAATATGTTGGCAGGCAAAAAAGAAATTTTGTTTCTGGGGTAGATAATATTTATCCAGAACAACTGGAAACCTTATTAATTACATTACCTGAAATAAGAGAAGCCGTTGTTACTGCTATATCTGATGAAATGAGACAATATATTCCAAGTTATCATATTTCTTTATATGATATAAATATAGATTATGAATTATTGGAGAAAAAAATAGAAAAATTAGTTATATCAAAATTAGGAGTAAATTGGTTACCAGGTAATATTGAATATTTTGATACTCCATTAAAAAGAATGGCAAATACTAAAGTTGATGTTACTTATTATGAAGCTAGAGATAAAGATTTAAAAAAAGGAAAGACTTTAAATTTAGCCAAATAAAATATAGATTTTTTCTATATTTTATTTTTTATAATAAAAAAATATGATATACTTAAATAGTAAATAATAGTAAAGTATTTATTAGTTTGGAGTGCTGTTTTATGGATATAGGTGTTTATTTTTCTTGTAGTGCATTAATTATTTTATCAATATTTGCTCTAAGATTTTATTTAAAACCACGAATAAAAAATGATGAAACAGATATCTACAGTGTATTATTAATTTTAACAATATTAGGACTATTATTAGAAATTTTAACTTGTATATGGTTTAAAATGGGAGTAGATATCAATGATTTTGTTTATAAATTATTTTCTAAATTAACAGTTTCATATTATTTCATATGGAGTGCACTATTTTATAAATATCTTTTAATAATATGTAAATCTACCAAAAAAACTCAAAAAATTTTTAATGTTTTAATTATTTTAATTTTTATGGTATTGATGTTTTTACCAATGAATTTTTATCAAATAGAAGGTACTATAACGCCGAAAGGAATAATGGTTAATGTTGTATATGCTTTGTGCTTTATTTTCACACTATTAGATATTTATATGTGTATTAAACATCATAAACACTTAACTAATTCAAAATTTACACCTTTATATGCTTTATTAGTTTTAGGGTCATTAGATTTTGTTTTGGGAGTGGTTTCTCCACAATTATTTTTAATAGGTTATATTTTTTCTTTAATTATTATAATAATGTTCTTTACTATTGAAAACCCTGATGTTAAAATGATTGAACAGTTAAATATAGCTCGTGATCAAGCAGAACGCGCTAATAATGCTAAAACAGAGTTCTTATCAAATATGTCTCATGAAATAAGAACCCCACTTAATGCTATTGATGGTTTTAGTCAATTAATACTTGAAGAAAAAAATATAAAAGTTATTAAAGATGAAGCACGAGATATTATGGCGGCATCCCAAAACTTACTAGAAATAGTTAATGGTATATTAGATATTTCAAAAATTGAAGCTAATAAACTTGAAATAGTTAATGTTGAATATGAACCTGCTAAAGTGTTTGATGAACTTGTTAAATTAACTAAAGCAAGAATTGGTGATAAGCCTTTAGAGTTTAATGTAAATATTGCGAAAGACCTACCAGAATATTTAAATGGTGATTATGTTCGTCTTAAACAAATTGCTGTTAACCTTTTAACTAATGCAGTTAAATATACTAAAAAAGGTTCAATTACATTAAATGTTGATATAGTTAAAAAAGATAATATTTGTCGTTTAATTATCAGTGTTAAAGATACTGGTATTGGCATAAAGAAAGAAAATTTAGAAAAGATATTTACTAAATTTGAAAGATTAGATTTAGAGAAAAATATTACCATTGAAGGAACTGGTTTAGGTCTTGCTATTACTAAAAAATTAGTTGAATTAATGCATGGTAAAATTGTTGTTGATTCTACTTATGGCAAAGGTTCTAACTTTACTGTAGCGATTGATCAAAAAATAGTTAATAAAGTTAAAACTATTAAAGAAGTGAAAGAAGAAAAACCAACTAAACAAGTAAATTTAAAAGGTAAAAAAGTATTAATTGTTGATGATAATTTAATCAATTTAAAAGTAGCAGCCCGTCTTTTACTATCTTATAAAATTGAAACAGAAGAAGTATCAAGTGGCTTTGATTGTTTAAAGAATATTAAAGATGGTAAGAAATATGATATGATTTTAATGGATGATATGATGCCAAAAATGAGTGGGGTAGAAACATTTAAGAAATTACAAGAAATAGAAGGATTTGACACCCCAGTAATTGCTCTTACTGCTAATGCCATTGCCGGTATGAAAGAAAATTATTTAAAAGAAGGATTTAATGATTATATCTCAAAACCAATAGATAAAAAAGAATTAGAAAGAGTCTTAACAACTTATTTAAATGCAAAAAAGTAAATAGTGTGTTATAATTTTATTATAAGGATGGTAGAAAATGAAAGATGTAAGTATTTTAGAGAATAATGGAGTTGATTTAGAGTATGCTGTTTCCTTACTTGGTGACTTAGCATTTTATGATGAAACATTAGAAACATTTTTAGAAGAAAATAAAACGAGAGTTCCCAATATTGAAAAGTATAAAAATGAACAAAATATGGAAGATTATGCCATATTAGTACATGCCCTAAAAAGTGATGCTAAATATTTAGGATTTATGAGTTTAGTAGATATTGCTTATGCTCATGAACTTGCTAGTAAAGCTAATAACATTGATGAAGTAAATAAAACTTATGATAAGTTAGTAGAAGAGATAAATAAATATACTGAACTTGCTCATAAGTATTTAGGAAAGGAATAGAATATGAAAAAAATATTAGTTGCAGATGATTCAAAAATAATTAGTAATATTGTAGATAGAGCATTTAAAGATGAATATGAAGTACTAGTCGCTGTTAATGGTAAAGAAGCTATTGATATTATTAAAAATAATGTAGATGATTCTATTGTTGGTTTATTACTTGATTTAAATATGCCTGAAGTAGATGGCTTTGCTGTTTTAGATTATTTTAAAGAAAATAATTTATTTAAAAGAATACCAGTATGTATTATAACTGGTGATGTCCAAAAAGAAAGAATAGATAGAGCATTTAATTATGATATTGTCGATGTTCTAGCTAAACCATTTACTTTTGAAAGTGTTAGAGAAGAAGTAGAAAAAATAATTAATATGGGTTCGTATTAATGGATAAGAATGCTTTTAGAAAATTAACTTATGGTTTATATATCGTAAGTAGTAAATATGAAGATATTAAAGCGGGCTGTGTAGTTAATACGGTAACGCAAATAACGAGTGAGAATCCTATTGTAGCCATAAGTATTAATAAAGATAATTATACTAATAAAATTATTAAAGAAAGTAAGAGAGTAGTTATATCTATACTTTCGCAAAATATAAATAAAGATATAATTAGTACATTTGGCTTTTATTCATCCAAAGATACTGATAAATTTAAAGATATTAAATATGATATAGAAGATGATTTACCAATAATTAAAGAAGGCGTTTGTGCTTATTTAATTGGTGATGTCATAAATATAATAGATGCTGAGACTCATGATATATTTTTAGTTAGAGTAAGTAGTACTAAAGTATTAAATGACGAAGAAGTATTAACGTATAAATATTATAGGGAAAATATGAAAGGAAGATCACCAAAGAAAGCCCCAACTTATATTGAAGGTAATGTAAGTGGTGGTAGTAAATATCGTTGCACTATATGTGGTCATATTTATGATGATGATATAGAAGAAATTAAATTCGCAGATTTACCAGATGATTGGGTATGTCCAGTCTGTGGTGTTACCAAAGATAAATTTGAAAAGATAAATTAAAAAAGGATTTTTACGAATCCTTTTTTAATTTAATCCTTCATCTTCATCTGGAGTTGGATTAGTTGGTGTTGTCGGTGTAGTAGGAGTTGTTGGATTTGTTTCATTATCATCAGTATTATCTCCAATAATATCACCAATATTACTATCAATAGTTTTGACATTATATACTAGTCCAGAACTTTTATTATCTTTAAATATTGAGTAGGCAGATTTAATTGTGAAAGTATATTCACCACCAACTGGAGCATTAAAGGTAATAGTAGGATTATTTGTCCAACCTAAACTTTGTTCAGTACCATTTGGAAGTTTAACTGTTACTTCATAACCAATGGAACCAATATAAGAATTATTATAACTTATTCTTTTATTGTAATATGTTTCAGCATATTCTTCATAATATTTTTCAAAATGCTTTTGTAAGTATTCTGGATTAATAGCATTTGGTGTAGCTATTGGATCCCATTTAAGAGTAATTGTACTACCATTTAAAGTATAAGATGCATTTGTCGGATTTTCTAGAGTATCAAATCTATCAGATACATCTGTAGGTTCAGTTCCAGCAACAAAGTATTCTGTAGTACAAAAAGCATTATCTTTGCTAAATGCCATTGGATCTTCACTTGGAGTATAAGCACTACATAATTGTGGTGGGAAAGTATCTCTTTCAATTTTAGCACTGGTTATATTTTTTGGTACTTTCCATGAACCTATTTTTTTATGAATATTTTTAGCTAAATAACTCATAACAGTTGATCTCATATTTCCACCGGTTGTACTATTAAAGTAGGTTGTTTTTTTATTTTCTTTAGCAATTTTATATGCTTCAGAAAATTCATCTAAATCTTTATAACCATACCAGAAAGCAATTGAATATTTAGTAGAATAACTAATAATCCATGAATCGTTAATTGCTCCCCCAGGAAGGCCATATTTCTTTTTCGTATCACTATCTAAGTTAGTAGTACCTGTTTTACCAGCTATATTAGAACCGCCATAAACAGAATCTAATAGATTATTCATTAAGTATGCAGTAGATTCTTCCATAACTTTTTCTTTGCTATAACTATGATTTATGGTTTTACCAGTTTCATTATTAACTACTTTAGTATAAGCATAAGGGGCTATATAATAACCACCACGACCAAATGTTGCATAAGCTGCAGCCATATCAAGTGGAGCAACACCTTTAGTAAATCCACCAATGGAAGCTGGTTCAAATAAATCAGGACCATAATCAATACCAACACTATGAACAAAATCTTCCATTATTTTTTGATCAATATTGGCAACAGCCTTAAATGCTCTTAAAGCTGGAATGTTTCTTGAATCTTTCAAAGCATAACGCATAGATATAAGGCCTCTAGTTCTATTATCATAGTCATTAATTTTTTTACCATTTGTATATGTGGTTGGTTCATCGAGTAACATTGCATAAGTACTTTGACTGATATTTTCTACATACATGGCATAATCGACAATTGGTTTAGCAGTTGATCCTGGTTGTTTTTCGATATCAGTCGCATAATTAGTTCCTCTCGCTTGATAATCACGACCACCAGATAGCGCAAGTATTGAACCATCTTCTACAGATGTAACTGCAATGCCTTCATGAATAGTATCATCTATATAGGCATGAACATCACCATTTTCAACTTTTTCAAGATATTTTTGAACATCAGGATCAAAAGTAGTATATATTTTTAAAGATACATTTCTAGGATTAAGTTTTAAATCATCTTGAATTTCTTTAACAACATAATCAACAAATGCTTGATTACTATCAACTTCAATAGTATTACTTACATTTTTTTGCTCTATTAGCATTGATTCAATTGGAATAGCTAGAACATCATTCATCTCATCTTCTGTAATATAACCATGTCTTACCATTAATTTTAAAACTGTTCTTTGTCTAGTACGACATTCTTCAGGTTTACTATATGGTCTATATCGATATGGATTTTGGAACATTCCTGCAAGTAGAGAGGCTTCAGCTAAATTTAAATCTTTACTAGATTTACCAAAATAATATAAAGATGCTTGTTCAATACCAACAATACCATTATAGTTAACATTACCATCATTAGCAAACCATTGTGAATTTAAATAAAATTCAATAATTTCTTCTTTAGTGTATTTAGCCTCTAGTTTAAAGACTGCCATATATATATCTCTAAACTTACGGATAATACCTGCAAGGCCTTCATCTTCGCTACCGTTATAAGTTCTTTTCATAACTTGCATTGATAGAGTAGATGCTCCTCCGGCTGTATTACTATGAAGGATTTGTCCAAAAGATGCTTTTATAAATCTAAATAAATCAAGGCCACTATGTTGGAAGAATCTTGAGTCTTCTGTTGCAACTAGAGCATCAACTAATACATCAGGGATTTCATCATAAGTAATAACAGTACTATTTTCAGCACCAACTCTAGCAAATTCTTTACCATTTACATCATATAAAATACTCGGTTCTTTTTGATATAATTTTTCTTTATCAAAATTTGGTGAGCTTATTACTATATAAAGAGCAAATATTAAAATTACACTTACAACCGCAATAGCCATATATAAGATAATTATAAAAAATGATGCCCACAAAACTGCTGGATTTCGTTTTGAAACTTTTGCATCAGTACTAGGTTTACTTTTTAATTTAATTTTTTTCATTATCTATACCTCCAATGATATCTACATATTTTAAATAATTTAATCCTTTATTATAATTATATTCAAGTTGATAACCATATTTTTCTATAAATGAGTATGGAATACTTTTTCTTGTATTGTTATCAATAAACTCAATAACATCAACACCATTTACTAAGTAAATTAAACTATTCATTTGAATAATTAAAAATACAATCCCACCATGTCTTATAACACTTCGCATATGTTTTAATTGATGCGGATGTATATTACTTAGCGGAAAAGATGTTTTAGATTCAGTACTTTTGGCATCAAATTCAACATATCTTCCTTTATATAAGCCATTATAATCAAGTGTTGATTGAGTAGCAAAATATGCTTTATTTATTACTTGTTTGTTATTTTCATAATTTACTTTGACAACCCCAATAGGAGTAGGTTTCTTATATATTAGAGCAATATCTTGTTCCCTTAAATATTCATTGGTGTCATTAATGATATTCTCTAAATCCATACCCCGATTAGCATAATTGATATTTTTATGAAATTCTTTTTTTATTTGATTGGGATAATTCACATACTTCACCTGCCAACATTATAGCAAATTTTTCAGGTTTTTTAAACCATTTTGCTAAAGAAAAAGCCTACTTGACAAAGTAAGCGTAATATTCATCAAAAGTTATGTTATTTTCGTGGATATAAGTTGCTGCTTCAACTCCTATATATCTTAAATGACCAGCTTCAGCATCAAATCCTGTTATTTCTTCTTTTCCTTCCGGATATCTTAAAACAAAGCCATATTTATAAGCATTATCTTTAAGCCAAGGATAAGCATCAGTATCTTTAAATGTTTTATCAGTATAACCATTCATTGTTACATTAAATGCATAACCTGTTTCATGTTCCGAATACCCTGGTCGTGCGGCATAATCATCAGCATATTCTGTTCCTTGCACATTTTTATATTGATTATAGATATCTTCTTGTTTTTGGTGAGTTCGGTAAGATGAATTAACCATTAAATAAAATCCTGCTTCTTTCGCCGCACTCCAAAGTCTAAGATAAGCATCATATGTATCTTGGGTGCATTTTTGACTGCCTAACTCGCCAAAAGAATAGGCAAGGGGTATAGTTACAAGTTCAGGTGCATAATCATCAGGTAAATGATAGTATTTATTAACAAGCATTAATTCGTTTTTCGATGTATCTGTTACTTCTGGATCAGTATAATATTCTTTATTAGTTTTCGTATTTACTTTTTCAACTGCCAAAGCATAATTAGTATCTCTAGCTTCTTTTAAATATGCTATGTAATCATTAAAATAATCTTTAATAAAATGTTTCTCAGAAATAATACCAATGTAATCATCATTTTTCTTATTTTCTAAAAAGTAATTTAACTCTTTATCTTTATAAAATTTAGTAATTATTTTAATATCATCTTCACTATAACCAATTTCTTTTAATTTATATTCTGGTGTTTTTTCTAATTCTTTTTGATTTTTAATATTAATATAAGAATAAATACCAATACTTATAAAGATAATAACCGCGATAACAGTAATAGCAATTATCCCATATTTTTTAACATTACTTTTTAATTTTAATCTTTTCATTTATTCACCCTTATTATTAATTAGATTGTACCATATTTAGTAAAATAATGCATCTTTATTTAGTATTATTATTAATTTTTATTAGTATAATTAACTAGGTGGTTTTATGCTTAAGCGATTTGCTTACAAAAAATTTATTATTATTGCCTTATCCTTTATTTTTTTACTTATTATTTATTTTTTCCCTAGTAAAGAAGCTTATAATATTAATACAACTCTAACTTATACAGATCCAGAAACTACACCAATTTATTTAATTGATAGTAATAATTTAGTATCACGTTTTGAGGTTATTAAAAAGAGTAGTGATACTTCTAAATTAATTGATGAAGTAATTGAAAATTTAACTATAAGTGAAGAACAATCTAGTTATATTCCCAATAACTTTAAAAAGATTATTCCGGAAAATACTAAAGTTATTTCCAAAGATTTAACTGATGGTCTTTTAAAGATTAATTTTTCGAAAGAATTTTTAAATATAGAAGAAGAAAATGAAGAAAAATTAATCGAAGCAGTCGTATTTTCTTTAACGGAAATTAAAGATGTTAAAAAAATAATGATTTTTGTGGAAGGTGAAGTGTTAAAGGAACTTCCACACAGTAAAAAAATACTACCTAATGTCTTAGATCGCAGTTATGGCATTAATAAAGTATATGAACTAGAAAGTATGAAAGATATTGCGAAAGTTACAACTTATTATGTTAGTAAAATGGAAGGCTATTCTTACTATACCCCAGTAACTACCATTACTAATTCCAAAAATGAAAAAGTTGAAATAATTATTGAAAAATTAAAAACATCTCCAACATATCAAACTAATTTAATTAGCTATTTAACAGCTTCAGCAGAATTACTAGATTATGAAATATTAGAAAATTCCGTTAATTTAAGTTTTAATAATCAAGTTTTAAATTTAGATGATAATTCTATTATTGAAGAAGTTAAATATTCCATAGCCTTATCTATAAGAGATACTTATGATATAGGAGAGACTATCTTTTATGTTGATAATATGTTAATTGATGCATTTTTCATTTAATTTTGAAGGCGATATGCATTTTTTCTTGAAATTAGGGGAATAATGTTATATAATCAGATTGTCTTTTGAGTTATGTCTCCGTAGCTCAGCTGGATAGAGCAATCGCCTTCTAAGCGATCGGTCAAGCGTTCGAATCGCTTCGGAGACACCATTTGATAATTATCCCCATGTTTTGGGGATTTTATTTTGTCAATAGATATAATATTATCTAAGCATTTCTGTTCCTGTATCTATTCAATTTTTATTCGCTAATTTATTTTTAGGTTTTTCATCCCATTTTATAGGAATTACATCTTTTAGAGCTTTACTAGCAGTTATTGTAGTCCTTTTTAATTGGAAAAATCCTTTTGGAAATTTAGTTGTATTTCTTTTTTTCATATCAATATCCTCTTTTCTAATATTATTATACTTAATGGAAGGTAATAGAACAATAACACAGTTTTCTTAAATTAATACTATCGTTTTCTCCCCCCCACTTGGGGAAAACGATTATCAACTAAGTTTTTGCATATTATTTTTATCAAATTCTTCTTTTTCAATTTGTTTAATCGATTTATCAGGAGTAGGTAAATTTTCTGGCATAGTACCACCTATTTGTTTAATTGTATCCCTTATGGCTTTACCTACAACATAATGAGTATCAGTAGCCTTTTGTTCACTTGGTTCTTGTTGTTTTTCAAGTAGTGCTTCAGTTTGAGTTATTCTAAAAATATTAGCCCCTAATTCAACACTTCCCATATTATCTAAAATATCTTCTCTATATCTTAAACCTTTTCTTTTGGCAATATCATCAGCTGTTTCGCCATTATATAAACCTTTATAACCGGCATTTGTAAATTTATCAAAATTTTTGACACCTTTTTTTCTAGCAACTTTATATAAAGCCTTATTACCAATTCTTGATTGTTTTCTTCTATATAATCTTTTTTCATCTTCTGATAATTTACTATATTCTTCTTCAGTTAATTCCATTTTTCGCGTTTGGATAGCAAAATAAGTTTGACCTAAAGCAACTATTTCTTTTCTAGAATCAGCATTTTGGACAATTAAATAGCAAGCATATCTCGACAACTTATAATCATTTTGCTTTCTTTTAGCACCAGAACCAATATTAACCATTTTCCCCACTTGGGGAAAATGGTCATTAACAATGTTATTGCTCTTTTCACATGCAACTTTTGCATTATTAATAACATTATTAAATTTTTCCCATTTTTTATAATCTAATGCTGTCATTAATTCCCTAGCAAACCAATATTCATTACCATATTCATCTATATGTTTAATATCTTCAAATGTTTTTTCTTGATATTCAATTAAATTGTTTTTCATAATTTTTCTTTCCTTTCTTTAATATAATTTTCGTTTTACTATTTTTTTCTTTATCGTTTTTGTTATTCTTGAATAAATACTACCATTTTTCCCACTTGGGAAAAATGGCTATTAATAAGTTTACAATTTTCTTAAATTTTTCTTTGAGCACTTTGCCGACATCGGCAAAGTGTTCATTAACTATATTTTTAATATTATTTTTTTATTTAAAATTTCTGCATATGAATTTCTCCTTCTATATATATTATTTGCTTTTTTTCTTCGATTTCCTTTTTTTCTATGAAATTTTTTTAAAAAAATCGTATTTTTTTATTATTTTCTTGCATTATTTATCAATTACTAATAATATTATTAGTAGGTGACACATGAAAATAAAAAAATATTTGTTATCAATTCTTTTAATGTTATCCCTTTTAATTATTACTTATTTTGTTATTTTAAAAGATTGTGATTTTAATTTATTAATTAGTTCTCTAAAAAATACTAATCCTTGGTATTTACTTTTAGCATGCCTTAGTATATTTATGTATATTACAATGGGTAGTTTATTAATAAAATGTATTTTAAAATATTTTAAACATCATATTAATTTGTATCAAGCATTTGGGTATCATTTTACTGAAGTTTATTTTTCATCTATTACCCCAAGTTATGTAGGTGGTCAACCAGTGCAAATGTATGAAATGAAAAAAGATGGTATTTCTTATGAAGAGAGTAGTCTTATTATTCTATTTACGAATATGTTAAATAGATTAGTTTTAATAATTTTAGCAAGTATTTTATTTATTATCTATTTTAAAGAAATATTTAGTATTAGTACTCTTTATAATATTTTAATTGGGATAGGTTATGTATCAACACTTCTTATTATATTTTTATTTGCTAGTTTAATATATTCCAAAAAAATAGCTAATTTAGTTTTAAAAATAGTTTGTTTTTTTATAGATCGTTTTAAATTTATCAAAAATAAAAATGATAAAAAAGATAAATTTAAAGAGATGATTAAAAATTATCAATCTTGTGCGAAAATAACTAAAGAAAATCCTAAATTAATAATAGAATCTTTCATTATAACTTTATTGCAAAGAATATATTTATTACTTACTAGTTATCTCGTATATTTAGCTTTTGGTTTATCTAAATATTCTTTACTTTTAGTTATAACTTTCCAAATATGTGTAACTCTAGGCTCTGATTTAATGCCAACACCAGGTGGAGTAATGGTTAATGAAGGAATGCTTCTTGGTATAAATAGACTTTTATATGGTAAAAAATTAGCTTTATCTGGTATGATTATGCAAAGAAGTTTAAACTTTTATATTTTAATAATTATAAGTGGTATTTTCTATATAATATTTCATTTTCGAAAAAAAATTAAGAAAATTTCGTGAAAAAAAAGGAAATCAAAGAAAAAAAGCAAATATATATAAATGAAAGGAGAAAAAATTTTTTCATTTAATTTATTGCTTTTTAAAAATATAATTTGAAAGAAAGAAGATGATGTTTATGAATAAAAAAGAATATTTAAAATCACAAAAAGATTGTGCTAAAATGTTAGGCCTTTCTTTAAAGAAATATAATGAAAGTTTAAAAAATATTAAAGTTGTGAAATTTAAAAATAAAAAAGCAAATAAAAAAGAAACAATAAATATATTAAATGAGCTTGGATTAAATGAAAATGATTTAAAAAAGCATATATGTTAGATCAAAAACCTAAGATAGGTGAAATTTGGTTAGTAGTTATGCCAATTATTTATGTTTAAAATGAAGAAGTTAGTTTTAAAACGCAAAAAAGGCCAGTATTAATTTTAGATGATGGTCGTGGTTTTATTGTCGAAGAAGACAATAAAAATTATCATGTTTTTAAACTAACCAGTCAAAAAGATAGCTATAAAAGAATATTAATAAAAAATTGGCGAGAATTAGGATTAAAAACAAAATCATACATAAGAATTGAAATGCCAATTAAAATTGAAGAAAGTCAATTTGTTTTCAAAATAACTGAATTACCATTTAAACAAATGATAGAGTATTATCAAGAACTTTATAAAATTGTTAATATTTCTATGTTAGAAAAATTAGCCAATAGAATTTCATAAAAAAAGAAATGACTAGCATTTCTAAATGGTAAGTTCACCTAATTTTAATAATTCAACAACAGCTTGTGCACGACTTTTAACACCTAACTTTTGCATTGTATTAGATATGTGATTGCGGACAGTTTTTTCACTAATACCTAAAAATTCTGCAATCTCTTTAGTCGTTTTATTTAATACAAGTAATTCAAATACTTCACTTTCACGTGCTGTTAATATTCCTTTTGTCATATTAAACACCCTTTCATCCACTCATTGTATTTTATGAGTTTAGCTGTTTTTGGTGTATTTATCAGACTATTTTAATTTATTTTCATCTATTTTACCAAGTAAATAATCCATTGAATAATGATATCTTTTAGCTAGATCATATAAAAGTAGAGTAGGTATTTGATATTTACCATATTCATAACCTGTCCAAGTACTTCTTGAAGTATTTAATGTTTTAGCAATTTTTTCTTGCGTTAATTTATTTTCTATTCGTAAATCTTTAAGTCTTTTACTAAGTATTTTTCTATTAATTTCTTTTCTCATATTAGGATATGTTTTTTCTTTAGATAGTCCTAGTACATAATCAATTGTGGTATTAAAATAATTACATAAATGATTTAAATGTTTAATAGGTATAGGATCTCTTCCCACTTCATAAGAAGTATAAGTAGAACGATTTATTTTAAGTATATTAGCAACATCTTCTTGTCTCATATTAGCATTCTCTCTTAAATCTTTTAACTTTTCCATATATAACACCTTTAGGGTTATTATAAATATTTATTAATATAATAAATTAATATGTGTAGTTATTCAGACATTTTTCTTGAATATCAATGTTGGCTATGTTATACTTTTTTTGTTAAGTATTTTTAGTACTTAACCTAAGCTTTAAGTCAGGTGGGTAAAGACATTAAAACACGACCACAAAGGGAAGAAGTTATACTTTTTCTCTTTTTATGTCAAGCAAATAATAAAAGGTATTTATAAACAAAAAAATTAATGTTATAGAGCAAATATACAATAATACGATTTTAATTTTACATCACCGATGTAAAATTAAAAAAATTACTTGATTTTCGGGGGGGGTATATTAAAATAATCTTATAGTAAAGGAAGTGTATAGTCATGGAAAATGAAAATACTAATGAGAATAAGAAAAAACAAAAGGTAGCAATATTAATAGGAATAGTAACATTACTAATAGCAGTACTAGGAGCAACTTATGCTTACTTTCAAATAGATACAAATACAGAAAGTAGTAATACCAAGATAACAGGTAGTACACCAGATAGTAGTTTGGTAACATTAACACCAGGAACAGATAATTTACACTTAAATATAAGTGCAAGTGATATGTCACTTGCTAATGCAACAAAAGAATACTATGGAACAGATGGAGATGAGCCATATGTAGGAACAGAAGATTTAGGAACAAAGACAATAGCATCAGTAGAGTTAACTGGAGGAGAAGCAACAACAAAATATAGTTGTACAGCTAAGTTAACAGTATCAAAAGTAACAGAAGATGAAAATGCAGATACAATGATAGATGTATTACATTCAGGAGATATGATATTACAATTTAAAGGGAATATCATAAATAATAACTTGGATTTAAGTGAATTAAATCCAAGTGGTAAAAAAGAATATGATTTGAAGTTTAATATAAGTGGGGGTACCCCAGAAGAAATCCAAGCATATATCAAATTAGTAAATAAGAATGAAACCCAAAATTATTTATCAGGGAAGAAATTAAGTATCGATATAAGTACCAGTGAATTAAAATGTGAGGTATCTTTACCAGATCCAAAGATAGCAGAGTTAAGAGCAAATGACACGCAAGGATATTTAAGTAAAGACCTACAAGGAGATATGTATAGATATCAAGCAGCACCAGCAGATGAGACGGAAGCAGCTCAAATGAGTAACTGGATATGCTTTGGAACAAAATCGAAAGATGATTGTACTAATCCAGATACAGGAATAGATAAATACATGTATAGAATAATAGGAATAACCGACGAAGGACAAATGTATTTAATAAAAGAAACATTCCTAAAAGAAGAAAGTGGAAAATCATTTACATGGAACGATAAATATTCTGTTGATAGTTCAAATACAGCTTATTGTGATGATGGAATATGTCCAGAATGGAATACAAGTTTATTATTCAAAAGAATAAATGGAACAAGTAATGGGGAAACACAAGGAACAGGAACAATAAGTAATAATGCCAATACAGATATTTTTGTAGATAGTAGTGAATATGAATATTTAAAATCAGGAGATACAAATAGTGGTGGAGAAGCAAGTGATTGGTATAACTTAATAGCAGGCCACGAATGGCTATATGGAGATATAGCTGAGACTTCAACAGCAAATAAATATAATGGAGATCAAATGTATGCCATAGAACATGGAGATAAAGAAACAACTCATTATGTAGGAACAAAAGATAATATAACACAAGCAAACTATACATGGAGTCAAAAAGCAAACGGAAAAATAAGTTTAATGTATTTACACGATTATTATTATAGCTATTATGATGGAACAGATGAATCAACAAGAGGAAATGCAGGAAGTTATAGTAAATTAAAGAATAGTTGGATACATTTCCAAAAGGATGGATATAACACATCACCATTAATCGAATGGTTAAGCACTCGCTGGGGTGTCAATAGTGCGAGTGGCCCGCTTGTCGCTGCGTTCAATCTGTATGATGACGGCTTCTGGAACAGAAGCGCCTTGAGCTATGCGGGCGCCGTGCGGCCCGTCTTCTATCTTGAGTCAAGCGCAAAAATTGCATCAGGAGACGGAACAAAAGCAAATCCGTATATCTTGGACTTAACTAAGGACAGTTTTTAAAAAAGACTGAAAGTAAAAGAAAAAAGCAGTAAAAAAGTGCGACCAGTGGTCAACA
>CANQQX010000016.1 GCA_947626115.1 uncultured Bacilli bacterium | reverse complement strand
TATTGTTATTTTTTAATAGGACATTTTAACTTGTAAATATAAAATTAAAATTAGGACATTTTAACTTAAAAGTCACACTTAACATCTTGCTAACTAACTATTTTTTCTGTATAATAAATATTAAGGAAAATAGGAGTGGAGATATGCGAAAGTTTATTGCAAGTTTAGATATTGGCTCTTACCTAATTAAATTAGTCGTAGGAGAAATAGTAAAAAATAAAGTAAATATTTTAGCATGTGTTGAAACTCCAGCACGCGGAATTAAAAAAGGTTATGTCATCAATTCCGAAAGTGCGAAAGAAGCCTTAGAAGAAGTATTTAAAAAAGGTGAAGATATTTTAGGAATACCAATAAAAAAAGTAATTGCTACTGTACCATCTACTTATACAGAATGTTTCTTAAGTGGTGGTACTATTCCAATTACGAGTGAAGATAAAGTTATTAAAAATAGTGATATAGTAAAAGCAATGCAAAAATGTGTTTATAATAAAGTAGTTGATAATAGAGAACTTGTGACAGTTCTTCCTACGAGTTTTAAAGTTAATGATGAGATTGTTAGTAATCCTTTAAATATGATAGCGGAAACTCTAATGATGAAGGCAATAGTAGTAACAGTACCAAAGAAAAATATAGAAGGAATTAATAATGTTCTTAAAAGTTTAGATATTGATTTAGTTGATGTAGTAATTTCTCCTTTGGCAGATTTTTATGAACATAAAACAAAAGATTTAAATGATAAAATTGGTGCCGTTATAAATATAGGTGAAGAAACTACTACTGTATCAATATTTAATCGGGGTATCTTAACCAATACCGAAGTAATTGATATTGGTGGATCTGCCATTACTAATGATTTAGCTTATGTTTATAAAATATCATTGAGTGATGCTAAATTTGTTAAAGAGAATTTAGCCCTTGCCCATACTAGACTTGCCCAACCTAATGAATCAATGGCATTAACTGATAAATATGGGGAAGCGGTTAAAATAAATCAATATGATGCATCTGAAGTAGTAATGGGAAGACTAACGGAGATTATTAATTTAGCAAAAAAGCAAATTAATCTCTTAACAAAAAAGGAAATAAGTTATATAATACTAACAGGAGGAGTAACGGAAAGTATTGATATTGATATATTAGTAGAAGAACTACTTGGTAATATTGGCATTATTGGCAAGGTTGAAGAAATTGGGGCCCGTGATAATAAATATAGTACCGCCGTTGGTATTATCAAATATTATAATAGTAGATTAAAACTTCGTAATATTGACTTTTCGGTATTTAGTTTAGAAGAACAAGAAGAATTAGGGGGAAAAGGTAAACGCATTAGTGTAGTTGATAATTCCCTTTTAGGTAAAATATTTGGATATTTTTTTGATAGTTAAGGAGAGAGATAAAGATGAACGATTTACAAATGGATCAAATAGCAAAAATTAAAGTAGTTGGCGTAGGTGGTGGCGGTTGTAATGCTGTTAACCGCATGATTGAAGAAGGCGTAAAAAGTGTTGAATTTTATGTTGTCAATACTGATTTGCAAGTCTTAAATGCTTCAAAAGCTGAAAATAAAATTCAAATTGGTAAAACTATTACTGGAGGTAGAGGTGCTGGTGCTAACCCTGAGATAGGAAGAGCGGCTGCCCTAGAGAGTAAAGGCGAAATTGAAGATGCCCTAAAGGGTGCTGATATGGTCTTTGTTGCTTGCGGTATGGGTGGTGGAACTGGTACTGGTGCTGCCCCAATAATTGCCGAAATTGCTCAAGAACTTGGAGCACTTACGGTTGGTATTGTTACTAAACCATTTAGATTTGAAGGCAAAAGAAGAAGCGAAAATGCTTTAATTGGTATTGAAGAGTTAAAAAAACATGTTGATACGCTAATTGTTATACCTAATGATAAATTAAGAGATATTATTGATAAAACAACATCATTTGATGATGCCTTTAAAGAAGTAGATAATGTTCTACATAGAGGTGTTCAATCTATCTCTGATTTAATTGCCGTTACGGGAGTTATCAACCTAGACTTTGCTGATGTAAAGGCTGTTATGGAAAAGAGTGGCACTGCTATTATCGGTATTGGTTGCAATGCTGGTGAAAATAGAGCCATCGAAGCTGCTCGTCAAGCTGTTGCTAATAGTTTACTTGAAGCTACTATTGATGGGGCTAAAAACGCTATTGTTAATGTAACTGGTGGTGCAAATCTTACATTATTTGAAATAGAAGATGCTGTTGAAACAGTAAGAGAAGCTGCTAAAGGTGATGTTAATATTATCTTCGGTGCTATTAAAAATGATAATTTAACTGATGAAGTTATTGTTACTGTAATTGCTACAGGATTCGATGAAGATGGCGCAGAAGAATTGTATGATCAAGGAGAAGCACCTAAAAGAAGAACTGTGCCAACAGATGATGATATCGAAATTCCACCTTTCTTAAGAAATAACGATTTATTCTAAAATACGACATTTATTGCCGTATTTTTTTTATATAATAATCTAGGTGATAATATGACTATTTACCTAGATTTATTATTTCTTTTAAACTTTATATATGATTTATTATTACTTTTAACAGTAAGTGTAACTTTAAAAAGAAATACTAGATTTAAAAGAATCTTATTAGGTTCTTTCTTTGGAGCAATTTCTACTTTTATTATTTTAATACCTCTAAATAAATATATTTTATTAATCTTAAAAATACTTACTAGTGTAATTATGTTAATAATTACTTATAGTTTTAAAAATATTAAATACTTTTTTAATAATTTATTATATCTTTATATGACTAGTGTTATTCTCGCAGGTTTTCTCTACTTTTTAAAACTAGAATTTAATAATCTTTCCTATTTAATTAGTTTATCTATTGCTCCTTTAATTTTATATTTATATATTAATGAACAAAAGAAATTAAAAGAAATAGTTAATTATTATAAAAAAGTAATTGTAACTTTTAAAAATAATAAAACTCTATCTTTAAATGGTTTTATTGATTCCGGCAATAAATTAAAAGATCCTATAACGGGTAAATATATCATTTTAATAAATAAAAAAACTTTAAAAGGCATATATAATATAAGAAGTCCTATGTATGTACCTATCAAAACTATTAATAAAAGAAGTTTACTTCCTTGTATATCTATTAAAAATATAATTATCGATAATAAAACATATAATAATTATTTACTCGGAATATCTGATACATTTAATGGTTTTGATAATATTAATTGTTTACTTAATTATCATTTATTGGAGGATTAATATGTTTAGAAAAATATTGTTATTATTAAAAAAGAAGTATCATGAATGTTTCTTTGTTGGGGCTACGGATAAATTACCACCACCTTTATCAAAAGAAAAGGAATTAGAATATCTAATTAAAGCTCATCAAGGTGATATTGAAGCGAGAAACATTTTAATTGAACATAATCTTCGTTTAGTCGTGTTTCTAGCTAAAAAATATGAAAATACTGGTTTTGATATTGAAGATTTAGTATCTATCGGCTCAATTGGGTTAATTAAAGGTATTAATACTTATAAGATTGATAAAAATATTAAACTAGCTACTTATGCATCAAGATGTATTGCTAATGAAATACTGATGTTTTTAAGAAAGAATAAAAAGAAAAAAGTCGAAATTAGTCTAGAAGAAACTCTTAATTATGATGCTGAAGGTAATGAACTTAGACTTGAAGATATTTTAGGTACCGATGATGATGAAGTACCAAAAGAATTAGAAAAAACAATGGATAAAGAAACATTAAAAAGAGAAATAGATATTCTAGATGAAAGAGAAAAAGAAATTATGACTTTAAGATATGGCTTAAATAATACGGAAGAATATACTCAAAAAGAAGTAGCGGAAATGCTTGGTATATCACAATCTTATATTTCGAGAATCGAAAAGAAAATAGTTAAAAAATTACAAAGTATTATGAAAATATAGTTACCATTTTAAGTAACTATATTTTTTTATCCAGATGTTCTTTGAATATGGCTTCTTTTCATCAGTTAAATATAACATATAATCTATTGATACATTATAATATCTAGCTAATTTTTTTAAAATATCCAAAGGTATTTGTCTTTTACCCAGTTCATAGTAGGAATAAGCTACTTGTGATACATTTTAGCTAAATCTTTTTGCTCAAAATTTTTAAAAAGCTCTTGATTCTCGGGGGGGGTATATTATAATAATCTTATAATAAGAAGGTTATATGATATGAAACAAGAAATAGATAAAAAAATAATGTTTGTCATAATGATTATAATGATAACAGTATTTTCAGTTATAATATTATTTAATAATAAACCAAAAAAGATAGAACAATTTGAAATAAAAAGAAAAGAATTTGCTATGTATGTAGATGATGGAGAAGGATATAAAGAATATACAGATAGTGATACCTTTCCAGTAGGATATTATTTAAATTTAGAGAAAAGTAAATGTGAAGATGAAAATGGTAATAAAATACAAGATATAACAGAAAAGATAGAACAAAATGGAAATAAGATAACAGTAAAAAGTAATAAAACAGTATATTGTACATTATACTTTGATAATTATAAAGGGACAGGAGAAAAAGACATGCCGTATAGGATACAATATATAGAAGAATTAGTAGAATTACAAGAGGCAGTAAATGGTGGGGAGACATATGCCGGGAAATATTTTGAATTAGCAAGAGATTTAGACTTTGCCCAAAATGATAGTTATAAAGATTATACAACAATTCAATATGGCGATATAAACGGAACAGGGGGAGCCCAAGAATTAAAAACAGAACTAACAAGTGGAACAGGGTGGAAACCTATAGGGAATACAGAAACAAATTCTTTTCAAGGGATATTTGATGGAAAAGAACATACGATAAACAATATATATATAAGTAATACAACAACAAGTGGATCAGTAGGATTATTTGGTGTAATAAAAAATGCTAATGTAATGAATTTAAAGATAAATGGAACAATAAATTCAAGTGTAGGAGCTAATATGGGAAGTATAGTTGGTAGAGTATATGGAAAAAGTACAATCAAAAATATAGAATCAAATACAAATATAACTGGTATAACAGATAGTGGCTCAATAGGTGGAATCATAGGTTCAACAAGTGGTGGAGATGGTGATACTACTTTAGCACATTTAATAAATAAGGGTACAATAACCAATGGTAAAAATTCTGGGGGCATAATTGGATGGATGGAGATATGGTACGGAATGTTGATAAATTGTTATAATTATGGAAAATTTTCTAATATTGGTCCAATAAATCCGACAGATCAACGAAGGATTGGAGGATTAATTGGAGGCATAGCAAATCATGAAAATAATATTATTGTCATAAATTCTTTTAATAAAGGTAATATAAATGTAGATGATAATGGTCCTAATGTTATTTTAGTTGCTGGTGGTATTACCGGTTTTGGTGGTTGCAACGTAATAAATAGTGGTAATTATGGTGATATTTCAGTAAGTAGTAGTTATACTGGTTCAACACGTTGGGGTGCTTGGGGGATTGAAGAGGCACTTGTTTCAATGAACATTATGGTGATAAATTCTTTTAATATTGGAAATATTACTATAAATGATTTATCACAGCTTAAAAATTCCTATGCTGCTGGAATAATTCGTATATCCAATAAATATCCAGCAATAATTAATAATGTGTATAATAGTGGAAACGTAACTGGTGCTAAATATAATTATGGTATTTTGAATAATATGACAGCAAATCCCGGAGAAATATCAATAACTAATGCATATTATAAATCAGGAGTTGATGGTACAACTATCGGAACAGCTACTGAAATGAACGAAAATGATATAAAATCACAAACGTTTGTTGATTTATTAAACAGGAATAAAAATACTATTGATTTAAGTAGCATAGATAGTAGATTAAGCGAATATACGTTATGTAATTGGAAATTAAGTAGTAGTGGCTATCCAGAACTTGATTGTTAATAATTAATAT
This sequence comes from uncultured Bacilli bacterium, assembly GCA_947626115.1. Lineage (GTDB taxonomy): Bacteria > Bacillota_I > Bacilli_A > RF39 > UBA660 > SIG200. The sequence goes on along the minus strand of CANQQX010000016.1, from coordinate 22,171 downwards.
AGCCTAGTATAAGCTAGTTAACGCTAACGGAATAATAGGAAATCTATTAATCCGCAGGCGTCTTTTTATGGCTAAAATATGAATAAAATACTATTTATTTTGCCATAATCTTTATGAAAGGTAAAAAATATGGCAAAATATAAAGTAGATATAACGGGCATAAATACTAGTGAATTAGAAGTATTATCTAGTGAAGAGACTAGCCGTTTATTTGATGAATATCATAATGGCAATATTGAAGCAAAAGATAAAATAGTGAATGGTAATTTAAAATTAGTTTTATCAATTTTGCAAAGATTTAATAATTCTAAACATAATATGGATGATTTATTCCAAGTTGGAGTTCTAGGACTTATTAAAGCAGTAGATAATTTTGATACATCTTTAGGTCTTCACCTATCAACTTATGCAGTACCTCTAATTATCGGTGAAGTTAAAAGGTATATTAGAGATAATACATCAGTAAGAGTAAGTCGAAGTGTTAAAGATTTAGCCTATCAAATAATTAGATTTCAAGATGAATATTTTAATACTTATGGGGTAATGCCAACTTATGATATAATTGCCCAAAATTTAGGAATAACCGAATATGAAATTGGTAATGCCTTGGATAGTTTAAAAGACCCTATGAGTATTTTTGAACCTATTTATAATGATGGTGGTGATACTATTTATTTATCGGATCAAATTGCCGATGTCAAAGATATTAATACTGATAGAGATATGCTAATATCTTTAAGAAAAGCCTTACAAAAAATAAAGGAAAGAGAAAAAGACATATTAGTATCGAGATATATTGTTGGGAAAACCCAAATGGAAATAGCCGATGCCATGGGAATAAGTCAAGCCCAAGTATCAAGAATTGAAAAAACAGCGATTGAAAATGTGAAAAGATTAATAAGATAACATATAATTTATTAGGTGTTGAATTATGCTTTTAAGTGATTTACAAGCCAAAGATATTATAAATATAAAAGATGGTAATAATTTAGGACGTATTATTGATGCTAAAATAGATAATACCGGTAAGATTATTTATTTTGTGTCCGAAGAGCGAAAATTAATGCGCAAAGTTACTCATAGTGGTGCTTCAACTTTTGATTTTGAAAAAATTAAAAAAATTGGGGAAGATGTAATTTTAGTCGAGTTATGATATAATTAGTTTGTGATATTGATGAAGAGAAAAATTAGTTTATTTACTTTACTTTTCTTGAGTATTGATATTATCTCTAAATTAATTATAGATAACTTTTTTAATTTGAATGAAACTAAAGTAATAATAAATAATTTCTTTTCTTTAACTAAAGTTTATAATACTGGTGCATCTTGGAATATTTTAACGGGTTATCGTCTAATTTTAATTATAATTACTTTAATTATTTTAGTATTATTAATTTTGTATCAAAATAAATTTAAAGAAAATAAAAGAAATATTTTAGCATTCAGTTTACTTTATGGTGGTATTATTGGTAATTTACTTGATCGTCTAATTTATGGTTATGTAATAGATTTTTTAGATTTCAATATATTTGGTTATGATTATCCAGTCTTTAATATAGCAGATATTTGTATAGTTTTTGGGATTATTCTTTTAGTAATAGCAATTTTAAAAAAGGAAGATGAAAATGGAAGTAGTAGTAAAAAATGATGGTATTAGAATTGATAAATATTTAAGTGAAGAGATAGATTATAGTAGAGAATTAATTACGAAAATGTTAAAAGATGGTTATATTTTAGTAAATAAAAAAATAGTTAAACCAAGTTATAAAATTAAAATTAATGACAAAGTATTTATTGATGAAGAACATACCTATGAACAAGATATTAATCCGGTAGAGATGCCCCTTAATATTGTTTATGAAGATAATGATATTATGGTAATTGATAAACCAAGTGGGCTAGTAGTACACCCTGGAGCAGGTAACTTTAATAATACTTTAGTTAATGGTCTTAAATATTATACTGATAATTTAAGCGATGTTGGTGGAGAAGAGCGAGTTGGTATTGTGCATCGCTTAGATAAAGATACCTCTGGTTTGATGCTCGTTGCTAAAACTAATGAAGCCCATCAAATTTTAGCTGATGATTTTAAACATAAAAGAGTTTATCGTGAATATTATGCTCTAATCAAAGGCGTATTTCCAAGTGATACTGCTCATATTGATGCACCCATAGGAAGAAGTAAACAAAACTTTAATAAAATGGAAGTAAGAGCAGATGGAAAAGATGCTAGAACTAATTTAAAAGTATTAAAAAGATATAAAGATTATACTTTAGTAAGTTTAGTTTTAGAAACCGGCAGAACTCATCAAATAAGAGTTCATCTATCTTATATCGGTTATCCTATTTATAATGATCCTGTTTATACTAAAGATAAAACTACGGAATTTGGCCAATTCTTACATTCTAAAGTAATTCGTTTTACGCATCCAATTACCCATAAAAAAATGGAGTTTGAAAGTAAACTCCCAGAAGAATTCCAAAATTTTTTAGATAATTTAGATAAGCATTAAAATATTACTAAAGGTAAAGACCACAAAACAAAAATAGGGAAGTGATAATAGTTGGTATCTACCAAAAATATTACGCATTTTAATAATTAACATAAAGGAACTAATCATTAAAGTAAAACTAATTAAAATACTATAAATTATATTACTTTGATAACTAAATATTATTGATAATAAAAATATTAAAATGTAGTTAGTACATAATAAAAATGTTAAATCATTATCTAAACGCTCTTCCCAAACTATTTTACATATTGGCATAGTTATGTAAATAATTACAGCAATGTAAACCAAAAAATATAAATTCATGCTATCACCCTTTACTAATATTATGAAAAAGGTTAAAATAATATGAAAGGAGTTTTTATTAAATGAACGCAATTGTTAGTAATAAAGATGAACTAATTATGAGTCTTGTCCATTATTTTGTTACGGAAGAAAATTATACACCCATAAATGTACAAGGTGCTCAAAATGAGATATGGTTAGAAAATTTAGATGGACCATATAAAATAGTCAGAATTAATTCGAAATATATCCATAATGATGAACAATATAATTTTGATTTATTTAAAATGAAGTTTGTTATTAGACAAATAAAGAAAAAAACTTTATCTTTCAAGATGAATGTTTTAAATATTTGTTTAGATTTAAATAATATTGTTAAAATTGATGAAGAAGATAAAAAAATAAGTACAGTAAATATTTCGGATATAGACGATTTAAAGAAAAATAAATTAATAAAAAAATTATATCCCAAAATAGAAAAAAATAATTTTACGAAAACAGATAGTTTAATGAATATTATTCATGCTACGGAAGATATTAATAATAAAACAGCGAGAGAAAATGATAAGTATGAGGATATCTTTAAACCAAAACCAATTATTGTAACTAAAGTAATAATGTTTATATGCTTTGCCATGTATATAGCAACACTTCTTGTTAATAATAATTTCAATGTTGCTTTAATATTGTTGGGTGCTAATAATCGTTCTTTAGTTTTAGGTGGTCAAGTTTGGCGTCTTTTAACATCAGCTTTCTTACATGGTAATATTCTACATTTACTTGTTAATATGTATTCTTTATGGATTATAGGAAGTCAAGTAGAAACTTATATTGGCAAATGGAAATTCTTAGTAATTTATTTACTTAGTGCTATTATGGGAAGTTTATTTAGTATCGTCTTTTATGCTAATTCTATATCTATCGGTGCAAGTGGAGCATTATTTGGTTTAATGGGAGCCTTATTATATTTTGGTTATCATTATCGCCTTTATTTATCAAATACTCTAACTAGTCAAATAATTCCAATTATTATATTAAACCTTTTATTTGGTTTTACGGTACCGGGAATTGATAATGCTTGTCATATTGGTGGTTTAATTGGGGGATATCTTTCTACCATGATTGTTGGTCTTAAATATAAAAGTCAAAAATCAGAAAATATTAATGGTATTATCGTATACCTTTTACTAGTGGCCTTCCTAGTCTATGCTTTACTTAAATTAGTTTAAATTAGCCCATTCACTTTAAGATTTTTCGCATATCTTATCAGTGAAGGGGATTTTTTATGAGTGTTAAGTTTATTGATGTCAAAGAACCAGTTTTAAAAAAGGGCAAACATTATTTAACAAGTGATTATAAAACAAGAGGTACAAGAAAAAGTCATAATGGCATGGATATGATTGGGGAAAATCATTCTATTGATGATGTAATTGCCATAGATGATGGTAAAGTAATAACTAGTACTTATTCTAGTTCGGCTGGTTATTATGTTGAGATTAAACATGCTAATAATTATATTTCACGATACCTTCATATGAAGAAAAATTCAATTAAAGTTAAGAAAAATGAAAATGTTAAAAAAGGGCAAGTTCTTGGTCGAATGGGTAATACAGGAGATAGTAATGGTACCCATTTACACTTTGCAGTATCTGATAATAAAAAAACGCCACAAGATCCACTTCCATACCTCCTTGGTGAAAAGAATTTCAAATCCGATTATTTCAAAGAGTTCGTAAAAAACATCCAAAAATCGCTTGGGGCTAAAGTGGATGGCATTCCAGGCAAAGAGACTTTATCTAAAACAATAACAGTTTCAGAAACAACTAATCGTAAACATAAAGTAGTTAAATATTTACAAGAATATTTATATGTACTTGGTTATACTGAAATAGGTAAGGCTGATGGTATTGCCGGTCCTAAATTTACTGTATCCGTTAAAAATTTTCAAAAAGATAATGGCTGTGTTGTTGATGGGGTAATTACCAAACAAAATAAAACTTGGAAAGTATTACTCAAATTAATTTAAATTTATTGTTCCTTAAAAAAGTCACAATGTGGCTTTTTTTGACCTATTTTTGATATTAATGTTAAGATTTTTTGAAAATGTCAGTATTTGCATTTGCTACGCAAATGAGTTGGTAAGAAACAAAGGCAAGCTTTGTTTATAAAAAATATTATGCTTGATGAAAGATTAAAAGCAAGGGTCAAGATGAACTCAACTTCGTTTCGCCCTTGCTTTTAATCTTTCATCTCTTTCTTTTAAAACTTGCATAAGCATTTTTTGATCATCAATTCTTTTTTGTTCTCTTTTGACTGGATCTTTTCTATGTCCTTCAATATGTCTTGTACCATAAATTTTATTGTTTTTAAATATTCTAACTAATTTAGGGTTAAATACATCTTGCCACACTTCAACTTTTGTACCTTTGTAAAATACATAATCATTTCCATTGTCATCAATTGGAATATAATATTCATTATTAATGGATATCATATTACCATTTAAAATGTTTCTAGTATCTTTAATACAAAATATAGTTGATAAATCTTTCCCATCTAATGGTACAAATTCTGATTCATCTTCTTTTGGATCATAAGCAAATTTTTCATTAATATAATTGATATAATAATCATTAAACCATTTATTTAATTCATCATAAGTTGTAATATTAAATCGATTTATATCATTTAATAGTCTATTTTGAATTGTAAAATTCATTTTTTCAATTTTACCTTTTGCTTCTGCTGAATTAGCATAAATAAGTTCAATACCAAGTTCATCTAACATTCTTCCTACCTCAGTTAGTTCGCCATCTTTTGGATCCCATAATATAGTAGTTCTATCGGAATAAACAGAAATAGGAATTCCATATTTTTCAAAGATAATTTTAAATAAATGACAATATCCTAAAATACATTCGGTAGGCATAAACCACCCAGCTAGAATTTCACCAGTAGCATCATCAATAGCCATATGTAAAGAAAACTTTTTACCATTACCAAACCAGTCATGTGGAGTACCATCAACCATAATAAGTATTCCTCTTCTAGGTGATGGATCTCTTAAAGAATGAACTTGCTTGTCTCCTTTAAAACATTTGTGTTTAATAGGAGATTTCCATCCTTCCTTTTTAAACAATTGTTGAAAGAAAGACTTACTTCTTATTTTTAGATTATATTTTTTTACATCTTCTAGTTTTTCTTTATTCCAAATAATGTCTTCGTGGTAAATATCCATAAATTGTGATATAGTAATAATCGGATATTTTTTCTTAAAGTTCTTAATATATTCTAATTCGAGAGCAGAAGCGGTAATTGCAGGTTTTCTTCCTGTATTGCCATGAACTAATATAGAAGAAATATCCTTTTTTTCTATTTGTTGAGATAGTCTAATTAATTGTCTTTCTTGATAACCTGTTTGCTTAGTTATTTCACGATATGTCATTTTAATTTCACCATTAATTTTTTGCTTTAAAAGATTAAGAGCTTTTTCTTTATCTTTTTGCATATAATATAAAAATATACCTCCTTTCCAAGGTATATTCTATCATACTTAAAAAACTGACATTTTCAAAAAATCTTATACTGACATTTTCAAAAAGGTTTAACATATTTTTGATATTAATGTTAAGATTTTTTGAAAATGTCAGTATTTGCATTTGCTACGCAAATGAGTTGGTAAGAAACAAAGGCAAGCTTTGTTTATAAAAAATATTATGCTTGATGAAAGATTAAAAGCAAGGGTCAAGATGAACTCAACTTCGTTTCGCCCTTGCTTTTAATCTTTCATCTCTTTCTTTTAAAACTTGCATAAGCATTTTTTGATCATCAATTCTTTTTTGTTCTCTTTTGACTGGATCTTTTCTATGTCCTTCAATATGTCTTGTACCATAAATTTTATTGTTTTTAAATATTCTAACTAATTTAGGGTTAAATACATCTTGCCACACTTCAACTTTTGTACCTTTGTAAAATACATAATCATTTCCATTGTCATCAATTGGAATATAATATTCATTATTAATGGATATCATATTACCATTTAAAATGTTTCTAGTATCTTTAATACAAAATATAGTTGATAAATCTTTCCCATCTAATGGTACAAATTCTGATTCATCTTCTTTTGGATCATAAGCAAATTTTTCATTAATATAATTGATATAATAATCATTAAACCATTTATTTAATTCATCATAAGTTGTAATATTAAATCGATTTATATCATTTAATAGTCTATTTTGAATTGTAAAATTCATTTTTTCAATTTTACCTTTTGCTTCTGCTGAATTAGCATAAATAAGTTCAATACCAAGTTCATCTAACATTCTTCCTACCTCAGTTAGTTCGCCATCTTTTGGATCCCATAATATAGTAGTTCTATCGGAATAAACAGAAATAGGAATTCCATATTTTTCAAAGATAATTTTAAATAAATGACAATATCCTAAAATACATTCGGTAGGCATAAACCACCCAGCTAGAATTTCACCAGTAGCATCATCAATAGCCATATGTAAAGAAAACTTTTTACCATTACCAAACCAGTCATGTGGAGTACCATCAACCATAATAAGTATTCCTCTTCTAGGTGATGGATCTCTTAAAGAATGAACTTGCTTGTCTCCTTTAAAACATTTGTGTTTAATAGGAGATTTCCATCCTTCCTTTTTAAACAATTGTTGAAAGAAAGACTTACTTCTTATTTTTAGATTATATTTTTTTACATCTTCTAGTTTTTCTTTATTCCAAATAATGTCTTCGTGGTAAATATCCATAAATTGTGATATAGTAATAATCGGATATTTTTTCTTAAAGTTCTTAATATATTCTAATTCGAGAGCAGAAGCGGTAATTGCAGGTTTTCTTCCTGTATTGCCATGAACTAATATAGAAGAAATATCCTTTTTTTCTATTTGTTGAGATAGTCTAATTAATTGTCTTTCTTGATAACCTGTTTGCTTAGTTATTTCACGATATGTCATTTTAATTTCACCATTAATTTTTTGCTTTAAAAGATTAAGAGCTTTTTCTTTATCTTTTTGCATATAATATAAAAATATACCTCCTTTCCAAGGTATATTCTATCATACTTAAAAAACTGACATTTTCAAAAAATCTTATACTGACATTTTCAAAAAGGTTTAACATATTTTTGATATTAATTGACAATTTATTTAGAAAATGATATATTATTTTGCAATAAAAAAGGAAGTGAAAACATTTATGAATAATTCTATAAAACCATGGAATAATTTAACTCAAGAAGAATTAATAGATTCTTTAATGTATTGGTTTACATCTTATAATAAAATGGTACATGATTCTGGTAACTTTTATTTGATTAGTTTACTTTCTGATACTAATAATTTAATAAATCTAAATTTTCCATTAACGCCAATAATATATTCTTACACAGAAAAAGAATTAGAAGAATTTTCAAATCTTGTAAAAAGTAGAACAAATGAAGTTTATAATATTGTAATTGCAGATTTAGCAACATTGAAAGCTGGCCCAACTATTATATTAAATGCTATAAGACAAAAACGAATTAATGAAGTTTTGAAAATGGCAAATAATTTTGATTATGAATCACTTGAATGTATAAGAAAATTTTTCTGGTCTTTAATTCCAATACAATGTAAAGATAACGAGATTTCATTAAATTTTGTACAATTATTAAATAAATCACTTATTGATACTTTATCAAATGATGAAAAAAATATGCTATTATTAGATTTTAAAAAGTCAATTTCAGACATAAAGAAAAATCCATTAAAAAGATAATATAAATATAAATTCTTATTACGAAATAAAATAATTTAATTTTTTGGTTTACTTGTCAAAGCATTAATACTATGTTATATTGAGTATGGCAAGGAAACTTGCACAAAAAGATTTGTATTAACAAAAAGATTTAATAACATTAAAATGATAGAAATGGAACGAAGAATCTTTATGATAAAAACTCTTTTGCTCATTAATACCAAATCTTTTTTTATGAATATTTATTTGAGAGGAGTTACTATGAAAGAAACAAAGACAACTACTAAATTTCCTAAGGAATTCTTTACTAGTATCAAGCCTTGTAAAGTCAATCATAGTAAAGATTCCAAAAATAATGACAAACCATTTGAATGGAGTAAAAATGTTTTAAATGGTAAAAGTACGGTGAAATTAGTATCTAATAAACTAGTCAAATAATGGCTAGTTTTTTAAAATCTATTTACTTAAATTATAAGAAATTATAAAGGCTAAAGAGGTAATAATTATACTTCCGATATTAAAACTTCCCGGATAAATAAATAAAACGGAAGAAATAACAAAGCCAATAATCGTGCTATAAGTTTCTCTGAAATAATTATTAAGTAAATAGTTAATTAATTTTAAAATAAATATAGCACTTATAATAAATGAAATAATAAAAGGAATAAATTTTATTAATAAAGATAAATTTATCATTAAAGGATTGGCAATAATACTTAAAAAATATTTATAAACACCGATTAACATTAATAAAGATGCACCACTAATACCAGGAACAATTTTTCCTATGGCATATAAAAAACCCGCTATGATCATTGTAAATACATTAAGATTATTATTTAGAACGGGCAAATTATTCTCAATAATAAAAAGAATTATGCCTAAAGAAAAAGAAATAGTAAAATAAATATATGATATATTTTTATTAGTTTTTATTTTTATTTCCTTAACTAGAAAAGGAATGCATCCTAAAATTAAACCAATAAAAACATAAGAAATAAAAAATAATTTATAATTGAGTAAATATAAAATCACTTTACTTAAAAATAAAACACTAATAAATACCCCAATAAATAGAGGCGCTAAATATTTAAAATTATTTTTAAAATCACTAAAAAAATTTAATAGTTTATTTATAACTATTTCATATATTCCCAAAATAGTAGCAATTACACCACCAGATACACCAGGAATAATAAAACCAATACCAATAATCATGCCATAAAGTAAATTTCGTAAAATCATTGACAATTTACTCCTTAAATATTTCTTAATAATATTTATTAGAAATTTACTTATGTTATACTTATTTTAGGTGAATTATGAAAAAATTAAAAATATTTATTATTATTTTGTTATGTTTAATGTTAATACCTTTCATAATTAATTTTTATGTTGTTTTTAAAGTAAAAAATAAAATTGTTAATATAGATGAGATAAATAAAAATTATGATTATGGTTTAGTTTTAGGTTGTGGGGTTAAAAGTGATGGTACTCCTAGTTTAATGCTTCGAGATCGGCTTGATAAAGTAATTGAAATTTATAATAAAGGTTTAATTAATAATATTATTATAAGTGGTCATCATAGTGATAATTATAGCGAAGTAGATGTAATGGAAAAATATTTACTTGATCATAATATAAGTAAGAATATAATTATAAGAGATAATGAAGGATTTTCGACATCCGAAAGTATGGAGAATTATCAAAAAAAATATCAAGATAAGAGTGTCATAATTATTACCCAAGAATATCATTTGTATCGTTCATTATATCTTGCCCAAAAATTTAATTTAAATGCAGTAGGAATATCTGCAAAATTGGTAAATTATGGTGGACAGATATTTCGCAATTTAAGAGAAATACTAGCTCGTAATAAAGACTTTCTTAAATATTTATTTAAATAGCCAATATTTGGCATAGACCAATTATTGGTTTTTTATTATCCTAAATATTAGCCACAATAATATTGATAGGGTGATTAAATATGAAAAAGTTTATATTATTTTTAAGTATCTTATTAATGCCAATCAATGTTTTAGCATATTCTGATTATATTTATAGAGGTGGAAATACTCTAGGTATAGAAATTGAATGTGATGGTGTTTTAATTGTGGGATTCTATCAAATAGAAGGTGAGTTTAATAAAGGTAAACCTGAATTAAAAGTAGGAGATTATATCAAGAAAGTGAATGGAGTAGATGTTAATACTTTAGAAGAACTTACTACTGAGATAGAAAAACATGTGGAAGATAGAGAAGTTGAAATAACTTATAAGAGAAATAATAAAGAAAGTAAAACAACACTTCCTTTGGTAAGTGAAAATGATGTTTATAAAACTGGTTTATATGTTAAAGATAGTATAACTGGTATAGGTACTCTTACTTATATAGATCCTGGTACTAATATATATGGTGCCTTAGGTCATGAAGTAATAGAAAGTAATAGTAAAAGATTAGTTGAAATAAAAACTGGTAATATATTTAGAAATACTATAGTATCAATCGATAAATCATTAGCAGGCTATGCTGGAAGTAAAAATGCAAAATATTATTATAATACCATCTTTGGCGATATTTTAAAAAATACTAATCATGGTATATTTGGTAAATATCAAAAAGGGTTGGATAATTTAAAATTAGTAGAAGTTGGTAAACCAGAAGAAGTAAAAGTAGGAAAAGCAACTATTTATACTGTTTTAGAAGGTGAAAAAGTAGAAGAATTTACTATTAACATTGAAAAAATTAATGAAACAAGCGACACGAAAAATATAACATTTGAAATAACTGATAAAAAATTATTAGAAAAAACAGGGGGAGTTATACAAGGAATGAGTGGTTCACCAATAATGCAAAATAATAAAATAATTGGGGTAGTAACTCATGTAATAGTAGATAATCCTGTAACAGGTTATGGTTTATTCATAACTAAGATGTTAGAAGAAGGAGAAGCATAAAGGCTTTTAGTGAATAACTAAAAGCCTTTATAATGTTTCAATATTTTCATCAATGTTATTTTTACCAATAATAGTATTTTTTAAATCTTGTTCATTAGTACCAAAGTCATCATTAACATTAATTACTCTTAAAATTTCATCAATGGTTGTTGTACCTTCAATAACTTTATTTAAACCATCTTGTAATAGAGTATTTACATTATTGTTGTAAACTAATTTTCTTAATTTTTCTTTTCGTGTATTATTAACTATTGCATCTTTAATATCTTGATTTATTTCTAATACTTCATGAATAGCAATTCTTCCTTTATAACCATTTAAACATTCATCACAACCAACCGCAGTATATATTTTATCAACATCTATCCCTAAAACTTTTTTAAATAAAGTTTTTTCATATTGATTAGTTGGTCTAGAACTACGACATTTAGGACATAGTTTTTTAACAAGTCTTTGGGAAATTATTCCTGATAGAGCACTACCAAGTAAATATCTTTCGACATCCATATCTAAAAGTCTTTCAATAGTATTTAAAGAATTATTAGTATGAATAGTAGATAATACTAAATGACCAGTAATAGATGCTCTTACGGCAATACGAGCTGTTTCATCATCACGAATTTCGCCAATCATAATGATATCAGGATCTTGTCTTAAAATACTTCTTAAAGTATTACTAAAAGTTAGACCAATTTCACTCATAACTTGAACTTGATTAATACCTTCTATTTTCATTTCAACAGGATCTTCCACAGTTATGATATTTCGCTCAGTCGTATTTAAAGCTTGTAACATGGCATAAACAGTAGTAGATTTACCAGAACCAGTTGCTCCAGTTACTAAAATAATACCATTTGGTTTTTTTATTAAATTTTTAATTTTTTCTAAATTATAGGGAGCAAGTCCAATAGAATCTAGACCATTTAGACTCATATGATAATCAAGAATTCGAATAACTATTTTTTCTCCGCCCACAATGGGAAGAGAAGAGACACGTAAATCAACATCTAAGTTTTCAATTAAACCTTTAATAGCTCCATCTTGGGGAAGTCTAGTTTCCGTTATATTCATGCCAGAAATAATTTTAATTCTGGTTATTAAATTCTTTTTGACAGTCGCTGGTACTTTAGCATAATCTAAAAGAGCCCCATCTATTCTAATTCTAACTGCAAGTTCATTATCAGTTGGATCAAAATGAATATCTGATGCCCCATTTTTAACGGCATCAACAATCATGTCATTAACAATATCAACAACTGGTTTATTATCATAGTCAAATTCTCTAAACACTATGTATCACCGTTAACCCTTTTACTATCTTTAATTATACAATATTAAAACAAAATATACAACTAAATTTAGCCAAATAAAAATAGTAAATTTTCGTTTACTATTTATCTTTTTAAATCATCACTTTGGGGTACTTCGGTTGTTTGGACAATACCGTGTCTTTGTTCCAAAAATTTAATGTAATCATTTAATTTTTCTATAGCAATATCGGCTTGATTTCTATTTTTTTCTAAATCGTTACTATAATCTACTTCACCATTTAAATGACTAATTGCCATACTAAATGTACTATCAACAACTTTGCGCCATGATTCAGCATTTTCATAGTGGTATCTTAAAGCTTGTAATTCATCACTATTTAAATCTCTTAAACAACTAACATTAGCACTAGCCCATCTTAAAAATTTTTCCCTATTTAATTCTTGGGTTATTTCTTCAATTCTTTTTCTACTTTCTTTAATATATTCTTCCATTTTTTCTCTCCGTTTCTTTTAAATTATATCATGATTTTTTCTAAATCCTATAATTATTATGTAAATTAGACACTTAATTTACATAAGATGTTATTTACACTTGTTAAGTATTTTGTTAAAATAATAATAGAATTTAGGTGGAATATGAAAACATTAATTAAAATAAATGAAAATCCTAATATTAATATGGTTGGTAAAATATATGAATTTATTGATCCAACTAAAATATATATTCCTATTCTAACTAACACTTCTTTTCATAAAAATGATTATGTTTATAAAAATAATTATTATAGTGATTATATATCTTCTATATCTGGTTATGTTTCTGGTAGTAAAAAAATATTTTTAAATAAAAAGTTTGTTAATGCTCTAGAAATAACTAATGATTTTAAAGAAAATTCGCATATTAAAAGAAGAAAGAAAAAAATAACTAATAGAGAAGAATTAATTGATAATTTAAAAAGATTTTGTTTGTTTGATTTAATTAATAAATTAGATGAAAATAAAAATAATTTAATTATTAGTTGTGTTGATGAAGAAGAATATTCGATAAATGAATTTATGCGTCTTTCTAATAATTATGATGAAATACTTATGACCATCGATTTTTTAAGTAAAATATTAAAAACTAAAAATATAACTTTAGCTATTAAAAATACTAATGCTAAAAGTATTAAAAATGTTAAATCTATTATAGGCTCATTTCCTAATATTAAAATAGTATTACTTCCAGATAATTATTTAATTGGTTTAAAGACTAATTTATGTGAATTTTTAAATTTAAAAGAAGATGATTCTATACTTTTTACTACTAATGAAATATATGATTTATATACGACATCTATTAAATTTAAAGATATTACAGAAAAATATGTAACTATCAGTGGTGATGCTTTAACTAAATCTTTTTTAATTAATGTTAAACTTGGCACATCTTTAAAAGAAATAATCAAAAAATACTGTAAAATAAAAGAAAAAGAATATAATGTTTATGTGAATGGTTACATGCAAGGAGTTAATGTTAATAAAGAAGATGTTATTATAACGAAAGAAATTAATACAATAGTTATAAATAAAAATAGAGAAGATGCAACGGAATGTATTAATTGTGGCGCTTGTTATAAAATATGCCCCGTTAATATTAATCCAAAAAGATGTTACTTTAATAAAGTTATTAATCCAAAATGTATAGGTTGTGGTCTATGTAATTATATTTGTCCTGCTAATATTGATTTAAAAAAAGTAGTAAAGGGGGATATGTATGAAGAAAAAGAAAACTAATTATTTAGTAATAGAAAATATTATTTTACTTATTCCTTTAATTATTTATGGAATATTTAAAAATGGTTATTTAATTTATGAAAAAGGTTATATTAATTTTTATCAAATATTTAAACCTTTATATTTACCTTTAATTGGTATTATTATTAAACTTATTATAGATTTAATTAGATATCATAAAATAAAAATAGATTATAATTTAGTTTATGTTATTTTAATAGGAATGATTATGCCTTATAACATCAATATAATTATTTATAGTATTAGTTTATTAATATTATATATAATAACTTTATTTTTAGAAAGACATTTAAAATTTAATAAAGTATGTTTTATTTATTTAATAATTATATTAATAAATTTTTATTTTAATAAATTTACTTTTGAAAATGTTCTTGAAAGTAAATTTACTTATAGTTTTACCTTTTTTGATCTATTAATGGGAAGATGCATAGGTAGTATTTCTACAACTAGTATAATATTCAGTTTACTAGCATTTAGTTATTTAACTTTTAGTTTTTATTATAAAAAGGATATTCCTTTATTTATTAATGCATCTTATATAATATTAAGTATTATTTATTTACTTATTACTAAAGATAATTCTTATTTACTTAATAGTGAAGTTTTATTTGGAAGTATCTTTATTGCACCTTTACCAAAATATTCTCCTTTAAGAAGAATAAATCAAATAATATATGGTATAAGTATAGGTATATTTACTTTTATACTATCTATATTCTTTAATAAAGTTATAAGTATATACTTAGTAATATTTATCATATCGTTAATACCAAATATTAAATCAAAAAGAAAAGTGTCAAATAATGTGTCAAGTTAGTTATATTTAAAAAAATTAACTTGATTTTTTTATTATTTTTTATTATATTTATTTCAGATACAAGGTATATTTAGATAGTGTTATATGTTACCTTTCGCCTAAGGAGGTTTAGGGTATACTGAGCAATTGGTATGCCGATATATAACACTATCTAAATATATCTTTTTTATTTTATCTATCAAAATTATTATGTGACACTTGACTCTCGGGGGGGGTATATTATAATAATCTTATATTAGTAGGAGAGTAATAAATGATAGAGAAAATAACTAAATATAAAAAATATATCTTAGGAGTAACAGGAGTATTATTAGCATTAACAATGTTAGTTGGTATTAAATATTTAATGAAACCAAAATATGAAGAAATACCAGAAGTAAAGTTAATAAATATAAAAGATAATAAAAGTTTTGCTATAATGGTCCAAAATGGTGATACATATGAAGAATACACAAGTGAAGATGATGCATGGCCAGGTGCTGATTATGTATTTAAAGAGGCAAAATGTACAGATAATAATGGTGCATTAGTAGAAAATGCCATAACATTTGCAGAAGGCAAAGCAACATTAACAACAAATAAAACAATCTATTGTACATTATACTTTGATGAGATGCCAAAAACTACGATAGAAATATTAAGAGATAATGATATAAATAGTAATATAAGCTCAGAACCAAATCAAGGCGGAATGTATAGATATCAAGGGACAAATGATGTACCAAATTGGATATGTTTTGGAACAACTAATAAAGAAGAATGTATAGATGAAACAGATAGCGATGGCAATAGTATACCAGATGGAATAGATAAATATATGTACAGAATAATAGGAATAACAGAAGAAGGACAAATGTATCTAGTAAAAGAAACATTCTTAAAAGAAGGATCTGTAACTGGTTTTTCGTGGGATGATGTTACAAAAATTTCTGGATCTGATGGAGATACATGTCCGGATGGAAAATGTCCAGAATGGAATGAAGCAGACTTATTTCAAAGAATCAACGGAACAGCTAACGGAACAAAAGCTGGGGAAGGAAACAACAATGATAGCATAGATGACAACACCGATATATTTGTAGATAGTAACGAATATGAATACTTAAAATCAGGAGATAGCAATGGTGGAGAAACACCAAGTGAATGGTACAATCTAATAGCAGACCACGAATGGATGTATGGAGATACATTTACAAATTCATTATATAATGGAAAGAATATGTATGATATAGAAACTGGACAAACAGAAACAGGCCATTATGCTCAAAATCCAGAAGGATCAACAACAGTAGAACGACAACCATACACATGGAGTGAAAAAGTAAAAGCAAAAATCAGCTTAATGTACATACATGATGTAGTATATGCATATTATGATGGTTCGCAAGAGAATACAAGAGGAAATCCAGGCAGTTATACAAATGTAGCAAATAGCTGGATACATTTCCAAAAGGATGGATATAACGCATCACCTTCTGAGGAATGGTTGAGCACTCGCTGGGGTGTCGGTGGTACGTACACCACCTATGTCGACGCGCGGAGTGTGGGTTATACCGGTGGCATAAACAGCGGCGACGAGTTAACGCGAGGGTACGGCGCGCGTCCTGTCTTCTATCTATCATTAACGGCAAAAATTGCAAGCGGAGACGGAACAAAATCTGATCCATTTATCTTAGAAATATAAAAAAATAAAAACAGTAAAAGTAACATTTAGAATTGTTAAATTTACTGTTTTTTTATTGACTTAAAATAATTTTTTAGTATAATATTAAATGCTTTTTAAGGGGTGATGGAATTGTTAGAAGATTTATATAAAGATTTAGAAAAAGTTGAACAAGACTTAACTAAATGTTTTAATGATATTTTAAGTAATGAAGAACTTAGTTATTATAAAGGTGTTTTATGGGCTTTTAAAGTTAATTTAATTCAACTAAAACAATATGAAATTGGTTTAAATATCAATAATATAGATTTAGAATTAAATATTAATAAAAAGAAATTAGTTATTTTAAAAGCAATTTTATATTTAATTTCTACTTTACTTTTATTAACATATTGGCCCGTTGGTATTCTTGCTTTTGTTTATGCGATTGGTAATAATATCAAAATAAAAGATAATTTAGCTTATATGCAAAAAATATTTAATGAATCGAGAGATTTATTTTCTAAATGTGATCGGATTGCACAAAATTGTCAAACTTTTATTGGTAAAAAAATGGAGATAAGTGCGGAAAGATTTAATGAACAAATAAATAATAAGGAAGTAATTGATTTAGAACCATATTATTATGCGCAAAATTTAATTGATTTATATATTAGTTTTGATGAGCTAATAGATACTACTCCAGAAATTGAAGAAATAGTTGTTAAAATATTACAAAGTGATTTAGAAACAGAAGAGAGTGATTTTATGACTTTGCTTGATATGGCTAAAGAAAAATTATCTGAAGAAAAAATATTAGAAAAAAAAGAAAAAAGTGATAATTTATATCAAAAATATGACGAAAGTTGTCGAAAATTACAAAAATTTTACAATAAAAAAAGGAAATCGGGTAGGTAGCGCTAATATATATATATAGAAGGGAAATTTTGGCGTAGATAGGAAAATGGAAAGAATTAGTGAAGAAAAAATCAATGAAATACGAAATTCAGCTGATATAGTAAACATCATATCAGATTATATTCCCCTAAAACTACAAGGAAAGAATTATTTTGGTATTTGTCCTTTTCATGATGATCATACTCCTAGTATGTCAGTATCTAAGGATCGGCAATTATTCAAATGTTTTGTTTGTGGTAAAGGTGGAAATGTTTTTACTTTTGTTCAAAACTACGAAAATATTTCTTTTCTAGAAGCTATTAAAAAAGTAGCAGATAAAGTTGGTATTTCTCTTGATTTTACCCCTGTAAAAAAAGTAGATAGTAAATTTAAAGAAGATTATGAAATAATGGAATTTACGACTAAAATATTTCAAAACAATTTAAATAGTAAGGAAGGAGTTAAAGCGAAAGAATATTTACTTAAAAGAAATATTACCGATGATATCATTAAAGAATTTCAAATAGGATTTGCTTTAGATAATAAAACTTATCTCTATAATGTTTTGAAAAAGAAAAATTATGATATTAATAAATTAGATGATTTGGGATTAATTTCCAAAGATGGTATTGATGCTCATGATAAATTTATTAATAGAATAATGATACCTCTTACTAATTTAGATGGTAGTACAGTTGGTTTTACGGGAAGAATATTTAATGGCGAAGATTTAGCTAAATATATTAATACGAAAGAAACTGCTATTTATAAGAAAGGTAATTTATTATTTAATTATTATAATGCGAAGAAATATATTAGAGAGAGTAAAAGTGCTATATTAGTTGAAGGTAATATGGATGCGATTAGGATGTATTCTAGTGGTTTTAAAAACACTTTAGCCCTAATGGGTACAGCAATTACGAAAGAACAAGTAGAAATATTAAAAAAATTAAGAGTACCAATAATCTTAATGCTTGATAATGATGCTGCGGGTGAGCTTGCTACTATTAATGTGGGTGATCTTCTTACTCATGCAAGTGTTGATGTTAAAGTAGTAAGATTAAAAGGTGCTAAAGACCCTGATGAATATATTGTTAAGTTTGGGGATAAAGCATTCAAAGATGTTATTAAAAACCCTTTAAGTTATTTTGATTATAAATTAGAGTATTTAAAACAAAATAAAGATTTATCTAATACTAATGAATTAGTATCTTATGTCAAAGATGTTTTAAAGATGATTGATAATGCTGATAATTTAACGAAAGAAATAACTTTAAAGAAAATTAGTGAAGAATATAACCTTGATTATGAAATGTTAAAGAGTGAAATAACATTTAAAGAAGAAGTAAAACAACCTGTAATAGTCCAAAATCAAGTAGTAAAAAAAGATAAATATCAGATATGTGTTAATTATATATTATATTATTTAATGAGTGATGCTAAATATTTAAAAATATTTAATAGTAAATTAGGATTTTTAAAAAATCCGGAAGAAAGAAATCTCATTACGGAAATAGAATATTATATTAAAAATCATGATAATAAAATTAATTTAGCAGACTTTCTAAGTTATGCGGAAAATGACGATAAAATTAGAGATTTAGTTCATAATATATGTGGAGTAGTTGATGTCCAAGAATTAGATGATAATATCTTCTTAGATTATATTAAAGCAATCGATAATTTAATGCATCAAGATAATATGAAAAAAATAAAAGCAAAAATAAATGCCGAAACAGATATAAATGAACAATTAAAAGATATTAATAAACAAATTGCGATGCAAAAGAAAATGTTAGAAAAAAAGAAGGAAGTGTAATTATGGTAGAAATTAAAACATTTGAAGAAAGAAAAGAAGAATTAATTAAAAAAGGAGAAGAAAAAGGTTTTATTACTTTTGAAGAGTTAGCAGAATCTCTTAAAGGTCTAGAAGTAGATAGTGATACTCTAGATGAGTTATATAATGCCTTTGTTGATGCTGGTATTTCTGTAGTAACTGAAGAAGATGCTGAAGATGCCGAAGAATCTGGGGAAAATCCTGCTGATTTAGAAACAGAACCAATAATACTTGATGATGCGGAAATAACTAAAGATGTTAATATTAATGATCCAGTCAGAATGTATTTAAAAGAAATAGGTCGTATTAGTCTATTATCAAGTGAAGAAGAGATGAATATTAGTGTCAGAATTGCTGATGGTGATGAAGACGCTAAAAGAATTTTAGCCGAATCTAACTTACGTCTAGTTGTAAGTATTGCCAAAAGATATGTTGGAAGAGGTTTACTTTTCTTAGATTTAATTCAAGAAGGTAATATCGGTTTAATGAAGGCAGTTGAAAAATTTGACTATGATAAAGGTTATAAATTTTCAACTTATGCGACATGGTGGATAAGACAAGCTATCACTAGAGCACTAGCGGATCAAGCCCGTACCATTCGTGTACCTGTTCATATGGTTGAAACTATTAATAAAATGGTTAGAATTCAAAGACAAATGACTCTTGAGTTAAATAGAGAACCATCTGATGAAGAAATAGCGAAAAAGATGGGTATATCTGTTGATAAGGTAAGAGAAGTTATTAAAATTAGTCAAGAACCAGTATCACTAGAAACTCCAATTGGCGAAGAAGATGATTCTCATTTAGGAGATTTCCTTAAAGATGAAAGTTCTTTATCACCTGAAGAATATACCGAAAATGAAATCTTAAAAGAAGAAATTAAAGAAGTGCTTCAAACATTGCAACCAAGAGAGCAAGAAGTCTTAGAACTTCGTTTTGGTCTTATTGATGGCACTTGCCATACTCTAGAAGATGTTGGTAAAAGATTTAATGTCACAAGAGAACGTATTAGACAAATTGAAGCTAAAGCCTTACGTAAATTACGTCATCCATCTCGTGCTAAAAAATTAAAAGATTTCTTGGATAACTAATGAATAGTGAAAGAATAAAAGTACTTGCATCTTTCATTAATAAAGAAGATATTGTTTTAGATGTTGGTTGTGATCATGGTTATTTAAGTATTTATTTAAAACAAAATAATTTATGTCAAGATGTATATGCTAGTGATATATCTAAAAATGCTTTAAACCAAGCTAAAACTAATTTTGAAAAATATCACTTAAATATTAAATCGTTTATTAGTGATGGCTTTAATAATATTAATGAAGAATTTAATACTGCTGTAATAGCAGGTATGGGCACTAGTACAATATTAAATATTTTAAATAATAAAAAAGTTCCTAGTAAATTAATAATTTCTAGTAATAATGAACACTTTAAATTAAGAAAAAATTTAAATAAATTAGGATATAAGTTAATTAAAGAAATAATAATATATGAAAAAAATCATTATTATATAATTATGTTATATCTAAAAGGTAAGCAAAGTTTATCTAAAAAAGAATTATTATTTGGTATAAGTAATAATAAAGAATATTTTAATTATTTATTAAATAAAAATAGAGAACTTTTAAATAAAGTTCCCTTAAAGAAAAAATTAACTATCTTATATGAAAATCATTTATTAAAAGGTCTTATTGAAAAAAAGTAGGACCTTTTTGTATGTTTAAATTATTAATTTTTTCTTTAATCGGAGCCATATTTTTCTGTGTATTACTTATCACTTTATTAGTAGTGGTATTTCCAAACTCTTTTATTAAACTTAAAGCACTTCTCGCATTATTGATCATTGGCTTTGCTTCTTTATAAATGGGTATTATTTGATTTACTACGCCTAAAGTTTTGGAAATACCACCAAGCATACTAGTTAATGAAAAAGTAGGTATTCTTGGACCAAACATTATAACCACCTACTATAATTTATGCAAATAATCATTTTTAGTATGTAAAGTTAATAATAATTATCTTGAATAACTATATATGAATACTGTATAATAAAAATATACAACAATACGATATTCAGGTTTACATCACCGATGTAAAATTAAGAAAATCAGTTGATTTTCGGGGGAGATCGTCCGACAAATAAAAAAATTAAATAAATTTTAATTATTAAAGTTGAAAAAATAAGATAAAAATGTAAAAAATAAAAAAATACTAAAAATAGCAAAATATAGAGGAATATATTATGATATTTTTAGTATATTATCCTTTTTATTATTGAAATATTCAATTAATTTATCAACACCGATTAAATTTTTGGCATGCAAAATATTCTCAGCACAATAGTAAATTGCACATTCTCCAGTTACCTTTTTCTTGCCTTT
>CANQQX010000015.1 GCA_947626115.1 uncultured Bacilli bacterium | reverse complement strand
ATCTTATAATTATAAATAGAGAAATAAGATTATTATAAATAGTATATGTGAATTGTCGGACAGATTCGGGGGGGGTATATTAAAATAATCTTATAGTAAAGGAAGTGTATAGTTATGGAAAATGAAAATACTAATGAGAATAAGAAAAAGCAAAAGATAGTACTACTAATTGGTTTAGTAACATTACTAATTGCAGTACTAGGGGCAACATATGCATACTTTCAAATAAGTACAAATACAGATAGTAGTAATACTAATATAACAGGAAGTACACCACCCAAAAGTTTAGTAACATTAAAACAAGGAACAAGTAACTTACATTTAAATATAAGTGCAAGTGATATGTCATATGAAAATAAAACCAAAGAATACTATGGAACAGATGATGATCAACCATATGTAGAAACAGAAGAAAATGGAACAAAAACAATAGCAACAGTTGAGTTAACTGGTGGAGAAGAAACAACAAAATATAGTTGTACAGCGAAGTTAACATTATCAAAGGTAACTGAACCTTTAGAAGAAGCAGATACAATGGTAGAAGTATTACAACCAGGAGATATGATATTACAATTTAAAGGAAATATCATAAATGAAAAATTAGACTTAAGTGAATTAAAGACAACAGGAAGTAAAGAATATGATTTAAAGTTTAAAGTAACAGGAAATACCTCAGAAGAAATACAAGCATACATTAAATTAGTAAATAAAGAAACACAACAAAATTATTTAGCAGGGAAGAAATTAAATATCGATATAAATACAAGTGAATTAAAATGTGAAGTATTTATACCAGATCCAAAGATAGCACAGTTAAGAGCAGATGATAGTAAAGGATATTTAAGCGAAGATTTACAAGGAGGAATGTATAGATATCAAGCAGCCCCAGCAGATGAAAATGAATCAGCTCAAATGACAAATTGGATATGCTTTGGAACAACAAATAAAGAACAATGTATAAATGAAGAAACAGGAATAGATAAATATATGTATCGGATAATAGGAATAACAGAAGAAGGACAAATGTATCTAGTAAAAGAAACATTTGTAAAAGAAGAATCTGTAACTGGCTTTTCGTGGGATGATGTTTACCAAATTTCTGGATTCGACGGAAATTCATGTGACAATGGAATATGCCCAGAATGGAATACAGCGGACTTATTTGAAAGAATCAATGGAACGGCAAACGGAACAAAAGCAGGTAAAGGCGATAATGATGATAAAGTAGATAATGATACAGACATATTTGTTGATAGTGCCCAATATGAATACCTAAAATCAGGAGATAGTAATGGCGGAGAATCACCAAGTGAATGGTACAATCTAATAGCAGACCACGAATGGATGTATGGAGATACAAATGTTACAACAAGTACAGTAATATATAATGGAAAAAATATGTATGATATCGGAACCGGACAAACAGAAACAACCCATTATGCTCAAAATCCAGAAGGATCAACAACAGTAGAACAACAACCATATACATGGAGTGAAAAAGTAAAAGCAAAAATAAGTTTAATGTACATGCATGATGTGGCATACGCATACTATGATGGAACGCAAGAGAATACACGTGGAAATCCAGGTAGCTATACAAATGTAGCAAAAAGTTGGATATTTCATCAAAAAGATGGATATAACACATCACCAACTTATGAATGGTTGAGCACCCGCTGGGGTGTCGTTGATGCGGGTGGCGTGAGTGTCGACGCTCGGTATGTGAATTATGAAGGCGGCCTGGGCTGCGCCACCTTCCTTAACGGCGGCGGGGTGAGGCCTGTCTTCTATCTTTCTTCTGATGTAAAAATAAAAGAAGGTACTGATGGTACAAAAGAAAATCCATATATCCTAGATGTACAAGAATAATTGGTTGTAAATAATAGAGATAAGAACTTAAATATAAATTCTTATCTTTTTCTATTAATATAATTTCTAATAAAAAATATTATATACAAATAATAAAAAAATGTTATAATTAGATAGAGTGATGGTATGAAGAAGTTAAATTTATTTTTTGCATTTTTTATTAGTTTTATATATATGGAACTAGTATATAAAATATTTATATATCATAGTATATTTAGATTATCTTTAATTAATATGATATTATTTTTAATACCACTTAGTTTACTTTTAAGTGTATTATGTAATGCTTTTAAAAATGAGAAAGTTAATAAAGCAATTTATATAATATTATTTTTATTATTTGCTATATGGTTTAGCGCTCAATATGTTGTAAAATCTTATTTTGATTTTTATATTTCTTTATCTACATTTCAAGTAGCAGATCAAGTAACAGATTTTATGGGTAAAGCTGTTTTAGAAACTTTAAGAAGAATACCAGTATTAATATTGTTCTTTGTACCTTTAATTGTTAGTTTAATATTTAATAAACATCTTCATTTTAGACAAAATAGTTTAAAGAAAAGTTTAGTATTATTATGTATGACTTTAGGTTTTTATGGGGTATATTTAGTTAGTCTTAATATAGGAAAGAAAGAAACTTATTCAGCTTATAATTTATATTATAAAGTAAATGATATATCTTTAAGTGTAGAAAACTTTGGGGTATTAAATACTTTTTGTATAGATACTAAAAGAGCAATATTTGGTTTTGATGCTAAAATAGTAAATGTTGATAATCCTTTATCTGGTGAAAAAGATAAAGATACCCCAATAGTATATGAATATAATAATTTAGATATTGATTTTGATAGTTTAATAGCAAGTGAAACTAATAGTAAAATTAAAAGTATGCATGAATATTTTAAGAATGATCCGGGTACTTTACAAAACGAATATACAGGATTTTTTAAAGATAAAAATTTAATATTATTTATGGCAGAATCATTTAATGAAGTAGCAGTTAAAAAAGAAATAACACCAACTTTATATAAACTTGTTAATAGTGGTTTTGTTTTTGAAGATTTTTATACCCCAACTATATTTAGTACGATTGGGGGAGAATTCCAAGAATTAACTGGTTTATATGCATCAGGGACTGATATATTAGGTAAATTTAGAAGTGGTAAAATATCTTTCCCTCAAGGAGTTGGAACTAAATTTAAAGAAGCAGGATATAAAACATATGCTTATCATAATAATTTTGCTTCATTCCAAGATCGTAATAAATATTTACCAAGTTTAGGTTTTGATTATTTTAAAGCATGTGGTACTGGTATTGAGAAAATAATGAGTTGTAGTCCATGGCCTAGAAGTGATTTAGAAATGGTTGATGCTACAATTAATGAATATGTTAATGATGATAAGTTTATGGTATTCTATGCTTCTAATTCAGGTCATTCTGGTTATGATGGCTTTAATGCAAATCATATGGCGAAGAAAAACAAAGATGAATATTTAGCTAGTGGCTTAAATTATTCTACTAGAGCAGAAACTTATCTAGCTGCTAATATGGAACTTGATAAAGCCTTAGAATCATTAATTAATAAATTAGAAGAAGCAGGTAAATTAGATAATACAGTTATTGCTTTAGTAGGAGATCATTATCCATATGAACTTAATATGAGTGAAATGAATGAAATGGCTGATTATGAAAAAGATTCAGTTGTTGAAGTAAATCATAGTAATTTCATTTTCTGGAATAATACAATGGATACAGTTAAAGTATCTAAGGTAGGTAGTCAAATAGATGTAATACCAACAATATATAATGCTTTTGGGATAAAGTATGATTCTAGATTATTTATTGGTAAAGATATTTTAAGTACTGAAGGTGGACTAGCCATGTTTGGTAATAAATCTTGGGTATCTGATAAAGGAACATACTTCTCATCTAGTGGTAAGTTTGTACCAAAAGATGGTGTTGAAGTAGACGATGAATATGTTAAATCAATGAATCAAATAGTCCTTAATAAAATTAATATGAGTCATAATATCATAACTAATAATTATTATAGTAAAGTATTAAATTAGGAAGAATGAAAATTCTTCTTTTTTAGTATTTAAATTAATATACTTCTAATGGGAGGTATAATGAAGTTTATTAAAAATTATTTAGGTACAATTATTTTACTTGTATCTATTATTATTGGAGCAATAGTTGGTTTAGTATTTGGTGAAGATGCGAATGTATTAAGTCCCTTTGGGGATATCTTTATTAATTTATTATTTGTCGTAATTGTCCCTTTAATATTTTTAACAATAACAAATGCCATAATTAAAATGAAGAGTCCGAAAAGACTTGGTAAAATAATGGGAAGAATTGTTATTGCATTTGTTATTATGTCAGTTATAGCATCTTTAATAGGTATCGTATCAACATATTCTTTTAAATTAGTTAATAATAATGATAGTAAAATAATGAATTTATTAGATGAAGATGCTAAAGTAGATACCGATTTATCAATATTAGAGAAAACGGCTAGTATGCTTACAGTTAGTGATTTTAATTTACTACTTAGTAAAGATGCCATTATTGCCATATTAGTATTTGCCATTATATTTGCTCTAGCTGTTAGAAAAAGTGGCGAAAAGGGTGAAGTAGTTGCTAAATTTATTAATAGTTTAAATGAGATAGTTTTAAATTTAGTAAGTATTATTATGTATTATGCTCCGATTGGTTTAGGTTGTTATTTTGCCTCATTAATTGGGACATATGGCAAAAATATTGCCGTAGGATTTTTAAAAACATTTATCATTTATACTTTAGTATGTGTTTTTGTCTATATTGTGGTTTATTCTTTATATGCACTTATTACTGGTGGTGTAAAAGGTTTAAAAAGTTATTGGTCTCATATTTTAGCTCCAACAGCGACAGCTCTTGCTACTTGTTCATCAGCAGCATGTATACCAGTTAATGTAAAAAGTACAAAAGAAATGGGAATATCTAGTGATATAGCTGAAACTACTATTCCTATGGGTACTAGTTTTCATAAAGATGGATCTGTTATTGGTAGTGTTTTTAAAATAATGTTTTTAGTTTATTTATTTAATGTACATCCTAGTATATGGACAGTTTTAGGTGTATCTCTACTGGCCACATTATTAGTTACGGCTGTCCCAGTTGGTGGTGGAACAATCTCGGAAATGTTTATCTTAACCTTAATGGGATTTCCGGTTTCTGCTTTACCAATATTAACCATTATTGCGACGATTATCGATGCACCAGCTACAGTTTTAAATGTAGTTGGTGATACAGCATCATCTATGTTAGTAGGACGAATGGTTGATGGTAAAAAATTCTTACATATAAATAAAAGAGCCTAGAGCTCTTTTTAAAATGTCTAATTTTTAGAAGTTTTGTCGAAGTCATAGACAAATAAAAATTTCTATTTATAATAAATGCTCATGGAAGTGTGAATGGCGTCGCCTATATCTGAAATTTCGGGGAGGTAAACTTTTCAGAGAGGAAGGTGATGGTTAATGAAAGCGAAGACTTGGAATAAAGTTCTAGTGATTATTATTTTGTTTTTGATACTAGTTTTACTAGTTGACAAAATAAAAGACGCCTGCGAACTAATAGAAATATTGGCTCGTTAGCGTCGACCTAATTTATTTAGGCGATGTGAATAAACATTTCCTATAACTTAAGTATAAACAAAAAATATAAAAATATCAATATATTTGACAGAAATATTTCCAAATACTATAATGAAAATAATAGAGGTGTAAATATGTTAGAGTATATTATTATTGGTTTATTAATCTTTGTTATTATCTTACTTATTATAGTATTAGTTAAAAATAATGGTAGTAAAGATGTAATAGAAAGAATTGGAAAACTCGATACTACTGTAGTAAAAGAAATTGGTGATTTTAAATTAAATTTTAGTAAGGATTTACGTGGCGATTTTGAAAGTCTAGTTGAAAAAATAGAATATCGTTTAAATTTAATTAATGATCGAGTTAATAATCAATTATCTGAAAATTTTGAAAAAAGTAATAAGACATTTATGAATGTATTAGAAAGACTTAATAAAATAGATGAAGCCCAAAAGAAAATAGATGGTTTAAATAGTGAAATAGTTTCCCTTCAAAGTGTTTTAACTGATAAAAAAACAAGAGGTACTTTTGGTGAGGTTAACTTAGAATATATTTTAAATAATGCTTTTGGTCCTGTTTCAAGTGGTATATATAGTATTCAACATAAAATGAGTAATGGTTCAATTGCGGATTCCTTATTATATGCCCCAGCTCCTTTAGGTACTATTGCGATAGATAGTAAATTTCCGTTAGAAAATTATCAAAAAATGGTTGATAAAAATCGTACTAAAGCAGAGAGAGATATGTTTGAAAAAGAGTTTGTAAATGATGTTAAAAAACATATTAATGATATTGCGAGTAAATATATTATTCCGGGAGAAACTAGTGATGAAGCTATTATGTTTTTACCAGCTGAAGCCTTATTTGCGGAGATTAATGCTTACCATCCAGAACTAATTAATTATGCTTACTCTAAAAAAGTATGGATAACTGGTCCAACTACACTAATTAGTACTTTATCAATTATTAGTATGATTTTAAAGAATATGGAAAGAGATAAATATGCGAAAGTGATTCATGAAGAATTAGACAAATTAGGAGTCGAATTTAATCGTTATAAAGAAAGATGGGATAAATTATCAAGAAGTGTTAAATCAGTTAATCAAAGTTTAGATGAACTTCATACTACGACGGAAAAAATTACCAAAAGATTTCAAAGTATTAAAAATGCTGAAATTAAAGAATTAAAAAATAATGATTTAGAAATAGAATATAATGATGAAGGTGAAGAGTAGTGAAACTTTATTTAGTAAGTAATAATTCTTTATGTGATAATTTAAAATATGATTTTAATACGGATTTAGAAAGTCTTAGAATGATAAGACCTTTAAGTGTAGAAGGAGAAGAAGTATCTTTAAAAATAAGTAAAATGTCTATATTTAAAGAGGTAGATAAAATATATTCTAGTTTTTATAGTAGTGCAATTGCTACTTCTAAGTATTTAAAAGATGAATTAAAATTAGAAATTAATTTAACTAATGAATTAAATGATTGTAAAGTGGGATATTTAGGAAGTAAAAGTATGAGTATGCTTAAAGGTATGCAAGATAGAGAATTTACTTATAAACTAGATGGTGGAGAATCTTTAGTAGATGTAGGTAATAGAATAGATAATTTTATTAAAAATTTAGATAATGAAACCTGTGTATTATTTACCCATAAAAGAGCTATATTAGGTTATTTATTAAAGCATTGTAAATATGATTATAACTTAGATGAAAATTTAATAGTACTTTATAAAGATCAAGTTATATATGATGATAATAATGATTTATATGATATATATGAAATAGATATAGAAGATAATAAAATAATAAATATTGAAAGAAAGTAAATGCAACATATCACTTATTTTTGTCTAATTTTTAGAAGTTTTGTCGAATGTATTTACAAATAAAAATTTCTATTATTTAATAGAAACTTATGGAAGTGTGTTATGGACGTCACCAACCATCTTTTCGGGGGTTTTGGACCTAGATTGGAGGTGCGGCTCTGATGAAAGCAAGAAATCTTGTTATAGTTTTGACATAATGACACAAATTAAGAAATTACAAGATTTGCTTTATTTTAAGGGAACTATTAATCAATGTAGTGCTATATTAAAAAATTTAGAAGATAATGATTTAGATATTAGTTTAAAAATTTCAGTATCAATTTTAAATTATTAATAGTCGTGTTCTATAATACTAAATTATAATAGTTAAAATAATCGAATTTGAAAAAAATAAATAGTTTTAATATTAGCTGTTAAGGTATGTTTCAAAAAAACATATCTTTTTATTTTGCAAAAATTTATTTAATTTTCGTAAAATAAAATTCCTTCTTCCATATAATGCTTCGCTTTCTTTTGCAAATGTTTTGGAATTACTAAGCCATTATATGATTCATTATTATTCCAATAATATTCTGCAAAGGTTTCATATAATACTTGTGTATCAGTTATATCATTGTCTAACATATCTATAATTGCATTAGTAATAGGTGATACTTTTATACCATCAAAATCAATAAAAGGAATCTTATTTAAACTTTCAACTAAAAAACATTTAACATATGGCAAATTAAATTCTTTCTCTGAATAAACATAAATTTGATGACGAAAACCACCATTTGAATATCCTTGAATATCAGCAGAACTTTCTAAACAAACTATACAATTTAATCCATTTAATAATATTTTTGTTGCATCATAAAAAGTTATTACATCATCATCAGTAATATCTTTTGCATAAGAATATATACTCTTATTTAAGTCATGGATCATATTTTTTATTCCTTTCATATGTATAATTATATTACAAAATAATATTAATTTGTATTTGAATTAGTATTAAAAAAATTATTTTTATTTATCAAACTTTTATTTATTTTTGCTTAAAGTTTTACTAATTTTTTTATCAGAATTTTAAAAAAATTATAAATTACTTTAAAATTTTTTTAATTATTTTGTTTTATTTTTTTCATAAACTCTTCTAAAAATTATAAATTTTTTTCATTAAATCTAAAACATTTTATAATTAAAATTTTTACAACTCTTACGCTAAAATACTAAAAATAATTTTAAACAGGATATGACAATGCACCACGAAAATCTTAAATGCTTTAAAATAAAGCATAAATTAAGATTTCTGGTGCACCAGAGCATATTTCGCACTTGCGAAATGTATATACAAACTTAAAATTTTGTATATACAAAGATGGTTTGTGTAATAAATAAACTACCTATTTTCAATGATTTAAGTGTATATACAACTGTTAATACAATTACTCATTTACTAGAATTTTCTGAAAAATAGATTTTGCAAATTTATTTAATTCTATCTGCAAAAAAATGTATTTTTTTTAGAAATAATTATTGTATTAAACGCAAAAATTTAGAAATTAAAAAAACAAATGATATATATTTTTTTTATTTATTAGATTTATATTTAAAATTATTTTTTGAAATTTATTTTAGTTATTTAGTTTATTTAGATGCTTTAAAATTTGTTGTTTATCATTTTCTGATAAAGAAAAAAATTTATTTTATTTTTAATATATTATTAATATTTTGGTGCAAATTCTTAAAAATTAAAATTTGATATAAAAACACAATATTTCTATTAAAGTGCATATCATTTTTTACTTTAAATAAAAGGAATAATCAAAAATGTGCATATCATTTGCATATATTTATACTCATTTTCGCAAGTGCAAAAAATTATTTGCACCACTTTTTTGGCGAATTAGCCCTTATTTTAAAGGGCTTTTTGCTTTGTTGTGGTGCCATCCCATATCCTGTTTAATTTTTTGAGATTACAAAAAGTGGTGTTTTTATAGAAAGTAGAGAGATGGTTTACACCAAAATAAAAACTAACATAAAGATTTTTTTTACTTTATGTTAGTTAAATTTATTTGTTTAATTTAGGATTATTTGTTCTACCTACAAGCCAATCCATAGAAATATTATAAGTTTTACATATTGAATATGCTGGCATAATTTTAATTAGACTATAACCTGTTTCATAGTGATTATAAGTTGCTTGATATAAATTACATTTATCAGATATTTTTTGTTGAGTTAAATTTAATTTTTTCCTTAATGCTTTTAAATTATTACCTATAAGTTTTGGATTCAACTTTATTTCTTTATTATATTTAGTATTCTTCCTAGTAAAACCAACAACAAAGTCTAATGAATAGTTATATAAATTACAAAACCTTACTAATTTAGTTAATGGCATAAAAGCATAACCTGTTTCCCAATTAGAAATAGTTTGTTTACTAGCACCTAATATAATACCTAGTTCTTCTTGTGTCATTTCTAATTCTTCTCGACAATATTTTAAGTTATTATCTATCATAATTATCACCAATATAATTTTCCCATTGATAATTAAAATATTCATAAAAGTACGACACACTGAATAAAAAGTGATATAATTAAAATGTAAAAAATAGAAAGGAATTAAATTATGAATGATATTAAAATGTTTTTACTTGAAAACACAACTTATATTGTCATTATATGTTCTGTGATATTGTTATTTATTGTTATTGTGGGGAACATATTAATTAAAAAAAATGAAAAAGAAAGAAATGAATTTGTTTATAATGTGCTTGCTTGTTCAATGTATGATTTTAAACATAAAGTTAATAAACATGAAGTAGCAACAAAAAATAAGTAAGTATAATGAATATAATAAATAAAAAATTGTATAAAAACATTTATGATGATATGAAGATAAATTCAAAAGTATCACAAAAAGAATTAGCAAAAAAATATGATGTTTGTAAAAGAACAATTAGAAGATATTGTAAAATATTGAAAGATAATGGCTATATAAATTATATAATTGATAGTAAAAATAGTAGATGGAATATTTTAAAATGATATAGTATAATTAAGTAGGAATACAAATTCTAATAAATACTATATATTAATTTTGAGGAGGTATATGATTATGAAAAAAATATTAAGTATATTATTGATGGGAATTTTGGTTGTAGGCTTAACAGGATGTGGAAAAGAAAATTTGGCAAATGAAGATAACACAAAACAACCTAATACTAATAAAGAAAGTAATACTTTAGTTGGTAAAATTTCTGCAAGTAATTATGGTGATAAAATTAATTATAGTGCAAATGGTATTGATGATTGGAAAATATTTTATAATGATGGCGAGAATGTGTTTATTATTACAAGTAGTTTAATACCAAATTCTAAAGTACCTGATGGTACAGGTATTAATAGAAATGCTAAATATTTAGGAAGATACAATGTAATATGGGATTGGGACAATACTGAATTTAAAAAGTATGCAGGTGTATCATCTATTGATAAAAATTTAGCTAAAAAATATGAGTTAAATTGGATAGAAAAATATCCTAATGATACTGACCATAAAAATATGAAAGTTGTTGCTAGTTTATTTGATCAAAATAATTGGGCATCTTTTGTTGATAATAATTATGCAGATTCTGCTATAGGTAGTCCTACTATTGAAATGTTTATAAATAGTTGGAATGCTAAACATTCTGATAGTAAAGTATATTTTGGTATGGGAGATGAAAATGGCTATTCAATTGGAAAAGAAGAAAATCCAACTGATAATGCAGTGTATTCAGTAAAAGGTCTAAAAGAAGATAAACTATACAATATTGTACCAGAAAATTTTGGCGATGATGGTATGGGAATGATTTTAGCATCTCCTAATCAACTAGGAACTGATCGTGTTGGTGGTGCAACTGATACAAGTATTGGTTTAAATGATCCTTTTGGAGATTATAAGGGATTAAGACCAATAGTATGCTTAAAAGCAAATGTAAATGCAACATATAAAAATGGTGTATGGGAATTAGAAACTATTAAAGAAACAACTGAAGATACATCATCAAATGAAAATGCTACAAGTTTTAAATTAGGAAATAATACTGTTAAATATGGTACATATAAAGGAGATGCAGCAGCAACAGGAAGTACATTAATTTTAAATTCCGATAATACTGCAATATTAGATGGAAAAACATATAAATTTACAATAGAAAAATATAATTTTGCTCAAGATTCTTCAAGTGATAATTATGAAGATGCAATAGTTTTAAAAAATGATGATGGCTCTACTTATACTGCTTTATATTTCTCTAATGATAGTTTACGAGATGATCCAATGGTTTATGTTTATAGTGGTAATTAAAAGGAGGTGGCTTAAATGAAAAAAATATTTAGTATATTATTAATTAGTATTTTATCTTTAACTTTAATAGGTTGTGGTAGTAGTTCAAATATTATAAAAAGCTTAAATGATGCAGTACAAGAAGAATTAAATGTTTGGGTAGAACAAGATGGACATTCAGACTTTACAATTAGTAAAATTCAAAGTCATTTATCTGATTATACATTTATATCATCAGGGGATACAGAATTTATCTCTACAGATGGAAGTACAGAATATACAAATCAAATAGTTGGATATAAAAGTTATAGTGATAATACGGTAATGAGTTCTACTAGTGATATAAAATATGCTTTAGTATATGATAAAGTAAATCAAAAATATTATAGTGTCGAAATATCTTATGAAACAACAAAATTTAAAGAACAATACGAATATGATTATCCTGTGTTTAGTAATGCAAAAGAAATAAAATAATATAGTAAAATTAATCAAAGAAGGAGATGATAAATATGTCATGGTTAGAATATTTAGGTTTACAATCACTTTTTTCAAGTGATATAGTTGCAAGTGGTGGTGGTATATTATTTATACTTGCAGTAATTGCTTGGGTATTATTATTAATTTTTAAACCTGAATTAGTAAATCAAGGAATTGTTACTTTTAATTTATTAGGTGTTGTGTTTTTATTATTTTTTACAATATGGGCAATAATTGACTACTTTATTAGAAAAAAGAAACAAAACAAAAGTATAGTAGTTAATATTATATTTGCTATTATTTTACCAATTATTTTAGTTATTGCTTTTATGTATGGTATGAATAATCCATATCACGCTATGATTTTTAAATATGAATATACTAAAATATGCTCAGGTGTAGCAACTATGATATATCCATTAATTATTTATAATATACTTTTACCCATTTTTTGTTGTCCTGAAAAATTTAGTGTTAATGTAACATTATCTTTTTCTGCATTAATGAGCGCTGTTATGGGTATTATAGTGGGAGTTGTTATTAGTCAATTTGTTAGTTTTGGTTTGTTTGTGGCGAGAAATGAAACATTTTATAATAATTTTGCTACTTATCATAATTTTACAATAGCAAAACATAGAAAAAATTGGGAGTTTTCATCAATAGAAGATTGTATTAAAAAAACTCTTCCAATAGATGCTAAAAAATTTGTAGAAAGTTATAAAGAGAAAAATCAAAATTTAGATAAATTATTTTATGATATTCACTATAAATCACCACATTTTCCAAATGAAACATTGAGTAAATATGATTTAGAATACAAACAAGCCAAATTTGAAAGTGATCATATTGCAGTTTACTATATAAATGATAAAGAGTATGGAACAAATTATTTTGTAAAGTTTGATTATAGTAATTATTCTGTTGTAGAATTTGTTGATAATGAATATTATGATAATATTAAACTTTATGTAGATATACTGAAAGAAAATCAAAATTAAAAACACTATAAATATTTAATTTTTACCTGAATAAGATTATCAGAAATTGGTAATCTTTTATTATTTTGCAAAAAGACAACATAATTACAATGTATGTAATATGTTGCTTTTTATTTGTTAATAAAATAAACCAGAGTCAAAAGTTGGATATTTTGATTTATCAAACTTATCTAAATTAGGTCTTATTATTGAAATTAGTTCTTTTAATCTTTCTGATATTTCATCATTTGATAATTCTTTACCTTCTAATTTAGCAAGTTCTATTTTATCAATAATATCAACTATACAACCTTGAATAGCAAAATCATTTCTTCTTCTATTTTCTATTTCGTTTAATACATCAATGTAAAATTTTTTATAACTTTGAAGTTGCTTTTGATAATCAGCAGTTGATCTTTTATTTACTATATCTTTACCCCAATTTATTTCTATATCAGTGTATCCAGCAAGTTTCATTAAATCAACCATACTTAAATTTAAAACTTCTGCAATACCTTTTAAATATAAAACATTTGGTTTCTTTCTTTTACCTGCTTCAAGTCTAGATAGTTCAGCATAATCTATTTTAGCTTGTCTTGCAAGTTCTCTTTGAGATAAGTTTAAATTAGTTCTAGTTTCTTTAATTAAATTACCTAGTTTATTATCTGTTTTTTTCATAAGGTAACCCCTTTCAATAAATAAAATTATAAAACTATATATTGTAAAAGTCAATAATATATTTTTTAATGTTGACAATTACAACGATATGTGCTAGACTAACTTTCAAGTGATAATTATTTATCACAGAAAGGGGGTTAAATGAAAAAACAACATGAGATTCAACAACGAATTTGGAAAGATAAGGATATCAAATTCGAGGGTAAGATAATATACAATTATCTATACTCAAAGGGTTATGATAAATTACTTATTGATCTAAATGTTGGAGAATTACAACAAGTTGTGAGAATAAGCAATCAAGGGCTTAAAAAAAATCTTGAAAAATTGGAAACATCCAAATATCTACTCTATAAAGAGTATGATAAAGGGATGTACACAATAAAACTTTGCTAGAGAGTACAAGCACTAGCAATAAAAGTTCGGTAAGATTAAAGGGCTTATGACAGAACTTACAAAATATAATTTAAACTATAACATACTCAAAGAACAAAAAAATTAAAAAATATGTATGTTATAGCTTAAATAACTACTAAAAGAAAAATTGATTTGCATTTATGTCTGTTTTGTTACTTGTAGAAATACAGGTTTTTTTATTTCAAAATGAATATATAACTTGAAAATTTTTAATTGAATTAATAGAAAGGATTTGAGATTAGTTATGAAACAAAATTATTAAAAATTGATTAAGGGGGGATTATATTGACAGATGATATTAAAGAAAAGAAATTAACACAATTAGAAATTGATAATATAATTGATGAAACAATTAATATATCAATTTTATCAAAATTATTAAAACTAAAATTAATAAATGAAAAGGAATTTTATATATTAAAAGAAAAAATCAAAAAATTTTATTAAATGGGCTTACCATTAACTAAAAATTTAGTATAATAATAAATAAGAACACGACTGCAAGTTCTAAATACAAAATGAAAGAGAGGTATTAATTGGCAAAAGTTGAGATTATTGCAGCTAATCTCAAAACTAATATAGAAAATTCCGTTAAAAAAGCATTAAAAAGAGTGTGTGCTTATTGTCGAGTAAGTACAGATTCAGAAGAACAACAAACAAGTTATAATTCACAAATAACATATTATACCGATAAAATAAAATCTAATCCTGAATGGAAATTTGCTGGGATATATGCAGATGAAGGAATCAGTGGAACACAAGTTAACAAAAGAACAGAATTTATGCGAATGATAGATGATGCTATAAATGGTAAAATAGATATGATTATAGCAAAATCAATATCTAGATTCGCAAGAAATACACTTGATACTTTAAAATATGTTAGATTACTACGAGATCATAATGTAGATGTATATTTTGAAAAAGAAAATATCCATACTCTAGATTTAGATAGTGAAATGTTTTTAACACTTTATAGTGCATTTGCTCAAGCAGAAAGTGAATCAATTTCTCAAAATGTAAAAATGGGAATAAAAGCAAAAATGAAACGAGGTGAATATGTTGGTTTACCTAATCCTTATGGTTATGACTGGAACAAAGTAACCCAAGAATTAACTATCAATGAAGAACAAGCAGAAGTTGTTAGAATGATATTTAATTGGTATGCTGATGGTATAGGTTGTAATACAATAGCGAAAAAGATTAACGAAAAAGGTATTCCATCACCTCGTGGTAAGAAATGGTCGCAACAATATGTAAGAGAAATGTTAGACCAAGAAAAATATGTCGGTGATTTAATCGGACAAAAACTTTATACTGTTAGTCCTATTACTCACAAAAAAAGAAGAAATTATGGTGAGAAAGAAAGATATTACTCAAAAGATAAACATGAAGCAATTATTTCAAGAGAACTTTGGGAAAAAGTACACGAAATTTTAAAGAAAAGAAATGCTAAATTGTGGCTTGATGGTAAAGAACATACTGATAAGTATAGCAAACGATATGCTTTTAGTAGTAAGATTATTTGTGGATTTTGTGGCACATCTTATACAAGAAGAAAAGGCGATAAAAAGAAAAATGGCGAGTGTAATGTTTATTGGACTTGTAATGAAAGATTAAGAGATAATCATTGTAAAGATGCTATTTTTATCAGAGAAGAGGCATTAGAAAATCTATTTGTTCAAGTTTATAACTCTATAATAGACAATAAACATAAAACAAAAGAAAAATTATTTCAAGCAATAAAATCAGTCATAGAAGAAGATAATACACAAGTTAAATTAGATAAATTAAAAAAAGAAGAAGATAGTATTCGACAAAAAATATCAAAATTAATTGATTTAAAATTAGAAGATTATATTAATAAAGAGGCATATATTGAGAAAGAGAAAGAATTGCAAAATCAATTAAACGATATTTTAAGTAAAAAAGAAGAATATGAAAATATAGAGCATGAAAACAAAAATATGATGAAACGATTAAAAGAAATTGAAGAAATATTAGATGAGCCATTAAAGTTAAAAGAATTTGATCGAGAGGTATTTGATAATATTATAGATAAAATTATTATCGGTGAAATAGAAGAAGATGGTACACACAATAACAAAATTATTAGATTTATTTTGAAAACTGGTAAAGAATTTAAAAAAGATATAAATAAAAATAACGGAAATAATATTGTGTCATTAATACAAGAAAAGAGTGAAAGTATTGTTAGTAATTATTTTGATTTTACTGTATATTGTATATACTCTAATTGAAAAAGGCGTCGTCCAAGTAGTAATACACGGATAACGCCATTCTAATTCGTTAGGTGACGTGAAATTCACGCTTCCTATACATTTAGTATACTTTAAAATTAATTAAAATACAACTAAATTATTCTTCAGTGTCAATAGTAATCCATTCAGTTGTGCCACATTCAGTACATATTTGGGGTACTAAAACTTTTTTACCTTTTGGTAAATCAATTTTTTCTTCTAAAGTAACACATAACATACCTGATTCTTTATCGATGTAGCATCTTCCTTGCGTTTGTGCTTCTTGACACTTACTACAACCTGGTTTTTTCATTTTCTTCACCACTATTATTATGATTAAAATAACTATAAATATTCAAATAAATAAGGTATAATTAAGTTGTAGGTGATAAACTATGGAAAAAAGTATTAATGTAAGAATTAGTAATAGACATGTGCATTTAACTAAAGAAATTTATGATATGTTATTTGATGGTGAGTTAACTATTAAAACTAAATTAAATCAAGTTGGTGAATTTGCTGCCAATGAAACACTAACTATAAGAGTTGGTGATCAAAAACTAGAAAATGTGCGAGTAGTGGGTCCACTTCGTAAGTATACCCAAATTGAAATATCTAAAAGAGATGCACGCACTTTAGGAGTAAATCCCCCAGTTAGAAGAAGTGGTGATTTAGAAGGTACACCCAAAATTATTTTAGAAACACCGAAAGGTAGTGTTGAAACAGATGGTTTAATAATTGCTAATCGTCATGTCCATATGACTCCAGATGAAGCAAAAGAGTTAGGCGTAGAAAACAAACAAATAGTCAAAATTAAAATTAATGGCGAAAAAAGTGGTGAAATGGATGCTGAAGTTAAAGTAAGTAATAATGGTTACTTTGAACTACATATTGATACAGATGATGCCAATGCTTTTTTACTTAATGATAATGATAAGGTAACAATGATAATATGAGTTTTTTTATAGGTAATGTTGAAATTAAAAATCCGTTTATTTTAGCACCAATGGCTGGTATTACGAGTACATCTTATAGATGTATATGTAAGGATATGGGAGCATCTTTAGTTGTGGGAGAAATGGTATCTGATAAAGCACTTTGTTATGATTCCAAGAAAACCTATGACTTACTTAAAATGCATGAAAAAGAAAGACCGATATCACAACAAATTTTTGGGGGAGACCCAGAAACAATGGCAAAGGCTGCTAAAATAGTCGAAGATTATATGCACCCAGATATAATTGATATTAATATGGGGTGTCCTGTTCCTAAAGTTGCTATTAGAAGTAAAGCAGGAAGTTCTTTATTAAAAGATCCTGAATTAGTTAGAAAAATAGTATCTTCAGTTGTTAAAGCAGTATCTGTTCCCGTTACGGTTAAAATTAGAAGTGGGTGGGATGAAAATAGTATTAATGCAGTAGAAATTGCCAAAATTTGTGAAGAAGCGGGCGCTAGTGCGATTTTTGTTCATGGCAGAACGCGTAAACAAGGATATACCGGTAAGGCAGACTGGCAAATTATCAAAGATGTAGTTAATGCTGTCTCTATTCCGGTTATTGGTAATGGTGATGTTAAAACTTGTTTTGATGCTAAGAAAATGATGGATGAATGTGGTTGTGCTGGGGTGATGATTGGTCGTGGTGCTTTAGGTAATCCGTGGATTTTTAAAGAGTGTGTCGAATATTTTGAAAAAGGTATTTTACCCAAAGAAGTAACAACTTTAGAAAAATTAGATATGATGAAGAAATTAACTTTAGATTTAGTTAAAGAAAAAGGTGAACATATTGCGGTTCTAGAACTAAGAACTATGCTTATGTATTTTTTAAAAGGTTTACCTAATACTAAAGAATTAAAATTAAGTTTATGTAGAGCCAATACTAAAGAAGAAATTTTAAATATTATTAATGATTATCAAAAAAGTATAATGGAGTAGTTTATGAATATAGAAGT
The DNA here is from genome assembly GCA_947626115.1 of uncultured Bacilli bacterium. Classification (GTDB taxonomy): domain Bacteria; phylum Bacillota_I; class Bacilli_A; order RF39; family UBA660; genus SIG200. The sequence goes on along the minus strand of CANQQX010000015.1, from coordinate 10,785 downwards.
AACAGACAATACAATTATTATTTGTGAAAATAGTTATAAAAAGGCTATTTTAAATAATTTAACTAACCAAAATATTTTTTATAATGTTAAATTTTATACGAAAAAAGAATTTATCCAAGAGTACTTATTTTCTTTTGATGAAAAAGCGATCCATTATTTAGTTTCTAAATATAATTTAAAAATATCTATTGCCAAAATGTATTTAAATAATTTATATTTTCTACCAAGTACAATACAAGATAATCCTAAATTACAATTTTTAAGTAATTTAAAAAAAGATTTAAATGATCAAAAACTTTTAATATATAATCCTTTATTTCAAAAATATGTTAGTAACTATCAAATAATTGTATTGGGTTATACTTATTTAGAAAAATATGAAGAAGATATATTGAGTGGGTTAAATGCTAAAATAATAACAAATGAAAAAGCTAATAAAGATTTTAAGATTTATGAAGCCCAAAATATTGAAGAAGAAGTTAGTTTTGTTGCTAAAAGTATAGCCGGATTAATCGATAAAGGTATCAATATTAATCATATTAAACTTGCGAATGTTGGTGATAATTATTATAATACGATCAAAAGAATATTTAATTTTTATCATATCCCAATTAAAATACCTAGTCAAAATACTTTATATAATAATGAAATAGGGCAAAAATTTTTAAATAATTTAACTAATGATTTAAATGAATCTTTAAATTTAATCAAAGAAGATAAACAAAATATTTATAATAAAATAATTAATATATGTAATAAATATGTTTTTATTAAAGATATATCTCTGTTAAAAAAATTCTTAACTTATGAATTTAAAAATACGATTATTAATGATGTAACTATAGATAACTATGTTGATATTATAAATATTGATGATTATATCGATGATAATGATTATATCTTTTTAATGAATTTTAATTCTGATAGTATGCCTAAAACTTATCAAGATGAAGATTATTTAACTGATAATATTAAAGGTATTTCTAAATATGATACCATTACTAAAAATAAAATGATTAAAGAAAATACTTTATCTATAATAGAAAATATAAATAATTTAGTTATTACTTATAAAAAAAGTGATGGGCATAAAGAATGTTATATATCAGCACTTAGTAATGAACTTAATTGTAAAGTAGAAAAAGTAAATATTGAACTAGATATAAGTTATTCAAAAGTTTTAAGTAAATTAGAATATGCTAAATGTTTATATAATTATGAAACTTATAATATTAAAAATGATAATTTATTAATTTATAGTAATAGTATTATAGATGAAAATTATAATACTTTTGATAATACTTTTAAAGGTGTGGATACTAATAATTTACTTAGATATTTAAATAATAAATTATCTTTATCATATAGTTCTCTTAATAATTATAATAGATGTCCTTTTCGTTATTATTTAGAGAGTATTTTACAAATAGATCCATTTGTAGATAATTTTGCTACTTATATTGGTTCTTTATTTCATGATGTCTTAGAAAAATGTTTAAATAACAATGGAAATATAGATTTAGAAGTAAAAAATTATTTACAAAGTAATAAGAGAGAATTTACTTTTAAAGAAAGATTTTATTTAAATAAAATTATTGATGAAATTAAATTTGCATTTAAGGTAATAAGACGCCAAAACGAATATATTGGTCTTGATCAAAAACTGTTAGAGAAAAAAATATCTATTAATAAAAGTAAAAATATTAATATTTATTTTAATGGTATTGTAGATAAAATTCTATATAAAGAAGAAGATGGTAAAACTTATATAGCTATTATTGATTATAAATCAGGATCAATTAATACTGAACTTAAATACCTACCTTATGGGTTAAGTTTACAATTACCAATTTATTTATATTTAGTAAAAAAATCTAATTTATTTAATAATCCCCAATTTGTTGGTTTTTATTTACAACATGTTTTAAATAATAGTGTAATAAAAAAAGATAATAAATCTACTTATTTAGATAAGAAAGAAGCTATATTAAAATTAGAAGGCTATTCAAATAGTAATATAAATATTTTAGCTAAATTTGATAGAGATTATGCATCTAGTAAAATAATTAAAAGTATGAAAATAAAAAATGATGGTAATTTTTATAATTATGCTAAAGTTTTAAGTGATGATGAAATTAATAAAGTAATCGATTTAACAGAAAAAAATATCGATTTAGCAATTAATAATATTTTAAAGGGAGATTTTGCTATTCATCCTAAAAGAATTGGTTATGATAATAATATTGGCTGTAATTATTGTCGATTTAAAGATATTTGTTTTAGAAAAGAAAGAGATTATAACACATTAAAAGAAATTACTAATCTAGATTTTTTAAGGGGTGATGAATAATGCCAAAATGGACTAAAGAACAACAAGAAGCCATTTTAAAAGATGGCACTAATATAATTGTATCAGCTGGAGCAGGGTCTGGTAAAACAGCAGTATTAACCGAAAGAGTAATTTATAAATTACAAAAAGGAATTAAAATAAATGAATTACTTATTCTAACATTTACTAATGCTGCTGCGGGTGAAATGAAAGATCGTATTCGTAAAAACATTTTAAAACATCCTGAACTAAATGAGAATTTAGATTATTTGGAAAGTGCTTATATAACTACTTTTGATGCTTATACTTTATCTTTAGTGAAAAAATATAGCTATCTTTTAAATATTAGTAATGATTTAAAAATAGTTGATTCAGGTATTATTTCCCTTTTAAAAAGTGATATTCTAGATGAAATTTTTGAAGAATATTATAAAAGTGGTAATGAATATTTTCAAAAACTTATTAATGATTTAACAGTTAAAGATGATACTAATTTAAAAAATGAATTACTAAAAATAATTGATAAAATAACATTAAAAAGTGATCCTTTATCATATTTAGACAATTATCTTAATACTTATTTAAGTAATGATGCCATAAATAACTATATAAATGAGTATGAAGAATATTTACATACTAAAATTAATAATCTAGAAAATTTAATCATGCAAATAGATACAAGTATTTATCCTGATTATGTATCTAAAATGAGTGATGTCTTTTCTAAATTAATTGTATCATCTTCATATGATGAAATAATCAAAAATATTCCTGAAAGATTACCTAGTAAACCTAAGGATAGTGAAGATTTAACTGAATTTAAAAATGCTTTTGATATAGAGTATAAAGATTTTAAAGATAGTTTAAGATTTTTAAATATTAATGAAATAAAAGAATCTTTTAATATTTTAAAAGAATATTTAAATGTAATAATTCCGATATTTAAAGAATTTATAACTAGACTAAATAATTATAAATTTAAAAATGATGTTTATGAATTTACGGATATTGCTGCTTTAGCTATTAAATTATTAAAAGAAAATGATTATATCAAAGAAGAACTAAAACATACATTTAAAGAAATTTTAGTAGATGAATATCAAGATACTAATGATATTCAAGAAGAATTTATTAGTTTAATAGAGAATAATAATGTTTATATGGTTGGGGATATTAAACAATCTATTTATGGTTTTAGAAATGCAAATCCTAGTATCTTTAAAAATAAATATGATAATTATAGTAAAATTTCTGGTGGGATTAAAATAGATTTACTCGCTAATTTTCGTTCGAGAAGTGAAGTAATAAATAACATTAATGAGATATTTTCATTTATAATGACCGATGATTTAGGTGGTGCCAATTACAAAATAGACCATCAAATGAATTTTGGTAATACTCTTTATGAAGAAAATAAAACTAAAGATGATTATAATTTAGAAATTTTAAATTATGAATTAAGTGATGATTTTTCCAAAGAAGAAATTGAATATTTTATTATTGCGAAAGACATAATAAAAAAGTTAAAGAACAATTATCAAGTATTTGATAAAGATAGTGAAAAATTAAGAAGTGCCTCTTACAAAGATTTTTGTATTATTTTAGATCGGGGTAAAACTTTTCCGCTTGCCAAAAAAATCTTTGAATATTTAGGTATTCCTTTAACTATTTATGAAGATAAAGATTTAACTAATGAAATAGATACGATGCTTATTAGTAATTTACTTAAATTTATTATAAAAATTAAAGACAATATTAAAGATATCGAATTTAAATATTATTTTATGAGTATAGCAAGATCCTTTATTTTTGCTTATGATGATAATACAATTTTTAACTGTATTACTAATAATACTTATATGGATACCGATATTTATAAAATTGCAAGTGCTATTGCTAGTAACTTAGATAATTTAAGTAATTATGAAATAGTCAGTAGAATAATTAGCGATTTTAATATATATGAAGCCATTATTAAAATAGGTAATGTGGAAGATATTATTATTAGATTAGATAATTTACTTGATATTGCTAAAAACTTGGATATGATGGGTTATACATATAGAGATTTTAATGAATACATAAGTAGAATGTTAGAAGATGATAATAATAAAATTAAATATGTAAGTGTTATGAGTAATCAAGATGCTGTTAAAATAATGAATATTCATAAATCGAAAGGACTCGAATTTCCTGTTTGTTATTTTGCTGGCTTTCATAAAGAATTTAATACTGAAGATGTTAAAAAACAATATGTTTATGATAATAAATATGGTATTATTTTACCTTACTTTGATGATGGACTTACTAGTAGTATTTTAAAAGACTTATTTAAAAATAGATACTTAATTAATGATATATCGGAAAAAATTAGATTACTTTATGTAGCACTTACGAGAGCAAAAGAAAAAATGATTATCGTAACAAACTTTAAGAATGATGAAAAATATATAAGTAATTATAAATCATTCTTAGATATCTTAGAAAGTATTAAAAATAATTTAAATAAATATATTACCAATGTTAATTTAGATTTAGTTGGTTTAACTAAAGACTATTTAGATGGTAGTGTTAATAATATAATAGATAGAGAAGATTTTGATAAAAAAATTACTTTTAAAAGTTTAAATATTCCAAATAGAGAAATAGAAAATAAAAAAGCATCAAAAGAAGTAAATGAATTATTAACCGAAGATGAACTAAATACTTTAGCCTATGGTACTTATGTCCATAAATATTTAGAACAAACCGATTTTCTTAATATCGAAGATGATAATCCTTATAAAGATGCAATTAAATATTTAGTTAGTAATTTAAAAATTAATAAAGATACTAAAATATATAAAGAACATGAATTTATCTATGAAATAGATAATATAGAATATAATGGTATTATTGATTTAGTTTTAGAAAATAATGATAATGTAATAATAGTCGATTATAAATTAAAAAATATTGCTGATGAAAAATATATAGAACAATTAAAAATATACTACGAATATTTAAAGAATATTTTTAATAAAGAGATTAAAGTATATTTATTTAGTATAATTAATAAAGAATTAAAAGAGATTGCTATTTAATAGTAATTTCTTTTTAATTAAACTTTTATTGCAAATAAATTTAATAAATTGTATAATAAAAACTGTTTTAGTTTAAGAGGTATAAATGACAGATTTAAGTTATGACAAATTAAAAGGTTCTTCTGTTGATGAAATCTATAATTTTTTTCAAGCTGAATATTTAAATATATTTAATGATTATAATTATATATTTAAAACGTATTCTGAATTTTTAGTTGTTATAAAAAATATTATAAAAGATATTATTAATAATTTACCTAATAAAGCATCTTTGAATTATAAAAATTATTTAATAAATCAAAGTGTCATAAAATTAAATAAATATGTTAAAAAAAGTTTAGAACAAGAAGATAAAATGATTATTATAACTTCTTATATTATGCAAAATATTGATGATAATCAAAATAGTTTGAATGAATTTAAAAAATTAATAAAATGGTTTCAATTAATAGATTATATTCCTGATCCAAGTATTATTATTGAACTAGTAACAAATAATCAAAAATTAAAAATTATTTTAAGTAAAATAGTAGAGCAAAATTTAAATAGAATGCAAAAATATGGAATAGAAAGTATTTTTTCAGAAGAATTAGCTTTTGAATTTTTAGATATTTATTGTAATGTTAATGATGTTATTGATAATAATATTAGCTATCATAATGATAAAGAAGATCAAAGTGGTACATATCTAGGTGCTAGTGCTTTTATAAAAGAATTGCGTGCCCAAAAATTATATGTTTTAAGTAAAGAAGAAGAACAAGAATTATTTATAAAATTTAATAATGGAGATGAAGATGCTTATAATAAAATTTTATATCATAATTTACGGCTAGTATTAAATATTGCTAATAGATATATTAATCGGGGATTAGAATATGAAGATTTGATTCAAGAAGGAAATATTGGATTACTGACAGCTATTTCAAGATATGATGTTACTAAAGGATTTAGATTTTCTACTTATGCTATCTGGTGGATTAGACAAGCTCTTATGAGAGCAATTGGCAATAATTCTAGAAATATTAGAGTACCTATTCATAAAATGGAAAAGTTAAATAAATTTTGGGAACGTGTAAAAATGTTAGAAAGTAAATTAGGATATTTTCCTTCTTACGCCGAAATAGCTAAATATTTAAAATTAAAATATGAAGAAGTGGAAAATAACTTTGAACTTTTGCAAACTCCAACTAGTTTAAATATGAAAATAGGTGAAGAAGATGTAGAATTAGGAGATATAATTCCAAGTTCTTTTAGTAGTAATTTAGAAGATGATTTTATAAGTGATAATTTAGTTAAAGAAGTAGATGACTTATTAGTAAAAGCTGGTTTAACTGAAATGGAGAGAGCTATTTTAAAATATCGTTATGGTTTAAATTATTCAGAAGAAAAAATTTTAGAAGATATTGGTAGGATTTATGGAGTAACTAGAGAGAGAATTAGACAAAAAGAATCTACAGCAATTATTAAATTAAGAAAATATGCCGAAACAAAAAATTTTGCAGCTTATTTAGATAATCCTGATAAAGCTAGAGCCCAATTAGAAAAAATGTGTAGTTGGCATTATCTTCATCCTAAATCAAGTGCAGTTTATAATTTATCTATTACAGATGATAAAATTATAGAGAAGCCCAAAAAAGCTAAAAGACGTCTTAAAACAATATATGAAATGATTCCTGATTATTCTAAAGAAGAAATAGATGCTGCTATTGCTAGATTAGATGAAAAGGATAAACAAATTTTTTACTTACGAAATGGTGATGATTTAGATAATCCAGAAAATAAACAGAAAGTATTAAATTTAAATTATTCATATGGTTTAGTAGTGGATAAAATAAAAAGAAATTTAAAAAAACCTAATAAAATAAAAACAATTTATGAATGCTTAAATAAATATAGTAGAGAAGAAATTGATAAAGGTATTTCTATGTTAAGTGATGACGATAAAAAAATAATTTTTTATCGTTATGGCAATGATTTAGAACATCCTGTTACTAGTCCTTTATGGAATTCAGTCAAATATCATGGTATTTTGTATGTTAATATTTTTCATCGTATAGAAAGAAATATAGAATTAATAAAAAAGCCAAAGAAAGAAGGGAGTAGATTAAAAATGCCTAAAAAATTAATATCTATTTATGATCAATTAAGTGAATATTCTAAAGAAGAAATAGATGCTGAAATTGCCAAATTAAAAGATGAAGATAAAAAAATCTTTTATTTACGAAATGGTGATAATTTAGAATTGCCAATTTCAGCACCAGAGTTTAATAGCAAGATGAGAACAAGATATTATAGTATAGTTAATTTAATGAAAATTCATTTAAAAACTAATTCAAAATATCTTAAAGGAACTATATATTACCAACTTAATAAATTAAATTCTAATTATACTAAAGAAGATTATAATAGAGCTATAACTATGTTATCTGCAAGTGAAAAAGCTATTATATTTGCTCGTTATGGTGAAGATTTAGATAAACCAATAGATCCTAAGACTAGAAAGTTTAGTTATCAAAAAGTTAATCAAGTTTTAAATCGTATTATCATAATACTTTCTAAAACAAATGAAATAAATGATGTATCTAATGATTTAAGAGAATTTTATATTAGAGCCATTGAACTTTTAAAAAGTCCAGTATTAATGAAATTATTTTTAAATATATCGATAAAAGAAGCTATTATTTTAGCTATAATTATTTTAAGTTATTTAGAAAACAGATATATTAATATAAATGATATAGCCAATTTATTAGAAGTTGATGTTAATGATTTACAAAAAGATTATCGACGTATGTTATTAATGTTTAAAGAAAGTATTAATAGTTATTTAAATTTAGTCTTGGATAATTTAGATAATAATGATTTATTAAAAAAATAATTTTTAGTTGAAATAATGACTAAATAAAGCTATAATAAAGAACGCATTTAAGGGGAGTGTAATTTATGAATGAAGAAAATATGATAAATGATAATTGGTATTTATTGTATCAAGAATATGCCTATGCATTTAAAGATTATGAAGATTTTACTTTAGCTCTTAAGTCATTTTTAGATAAACATTCAATTGATTTTGATAGTATAACTATGGATCGTTATAGAAAATATATAAAGACATTAATTCATAATCGTTTAAATGAAAATAAAATAGATATTTTATTAAACTATATTAATATTAATATAGATCCTAATAAAGATGAAATAGAAGAAATAGGTAAATTAATAGAATGGTTTAAATCATTATATTATACTCCTGCTCCTAATGTTATTATTGATTTAATAGAAAAAAGTTCTATATTTAAAAATATACTTGCTAAATTAGTTAGTAAAAATAGTGATAAAATAAAAAAATATGGTTTAAATAAAGTTTTTGATAATGAATTAATAGCTTTATTTATTGAAATTTATTGTACTTTAAATGATATTGTTTTAGAAGAAATACCAGAAACAATCAGTGATGAAGAGCAAAAATTTAGTCAAAATACTTCAGATTATATGCCAACCGGAGTAGATGCTTTTATTTCAGAGATTAAAATGAAAGATTTAGAAGTATTAACTAAAGAAGAAGAATATGCTTTATTAACCAAAATAAAAAATGGTGATCAAGATGCTTATCAATATTTTTATGAACATAATTGTCGATTAGTTATCAGTATTGCTAAAAGATATCGTAATCCTAGGGTTGATTATGAAGATTTATTACAAGAAGGTTGTATTGGCTTAATGACCGCGATTGAACGTTTTGAATTAAATAGAGGACTTAAGTTTTCAACTTATGCTACATGGTGGATTAGACAAGCAATTTTAAGAGCAATCAATAAATATGGGAGAAAAACCGGAATTTCTATTAATAAAAATTCTGATTTAATTCAATATCGTAAAAATTTAGAAAAATATGCTGATGAATTAGGAAGATGGCCAACAGATAAGGAAGCGGCTGAATATTTTGGTATATCTATTGCTGAAGTGCAAGAAAATAATCAATTGTTATTAGCGGATTATAGTATTAACCAACGAATAAGTGATGAAACATCAGAAGAATTAGGAGAATTTATTCAAGATGAAAGTATTACAATTGAAAGTGATACAATTATTCATAACTTAGCTGATGAGATCCAAAATCTATTTAAAAAGGCTGGCCTTACTGAACAAGAGATACTTATCTTAAATTATCGTTGGGGTTTAGATGGTTGTGAAGAAAAAACTTTATCAGAAGTTGGTAAATTATTTGGTTTTACTAGAGAAAGAGCTCGCCAATATGAAGCTAAAGCAATAAAGAAATTGCGTAAATATGCGGGTACCAAAGATTTTGCTCTATATTTAGATAATCCTGATAAAGCTTTAGAAAGATTAAATAAATTAATATCATGGCATTTTAATAATCCGCAATCTTATATAATTTATGATATTGATGTTAGTAAAGTAAGTATAAAACCAATAGATGAAAAAACAGAAACTATTTTAGATACTAAAAGAAAAAAGAAAGAGAATTATTTATATAAAACTTTGAAAGAATATAGTCCTGATGAAATAGATGCTGTGGTAGATACTTTATCTGATGAAGAAAAGAAAATTTTAACAATTCGAAATGATTATTTAAATAATCCATCTCTTTATTCTTCTTGGAATAGCGATTATGTTAAACAAACTTATAGTAATATTTTAGCTAAAATACGTTATCGTTTAAATGCATCTAATAAAAAAATAAAAGTAACGACTATTTTTGATTTAGCTTTTAGTAAAAAATATAATAAAGAAGAAATAAAATTAGCTATTACTATGTTAGATTTTCCAGATAAAGAAATAATTAGATTACGTTATGGTGAAGATTTAGATAATCCTGTTACTAGTAGTGAATGGGATTTTAAAAAGTATGGTGATATTTTTTATGAAAAAGTTATTCCCCATATTATCAATAATTTAAAATTAATTTATCAACAAAACCAAAAGATAGAAGAAAGAATAATGACTTTACTAGCTGATGAAGAATTAGATAATAATTTAAAAAAAATATATATAAGAGCCTTAAAATTATTAAAAATACCAGAAATAAAATTATTATTACAAGAATTTAGTGCCAAAGAATCTATTGTTTTTGCTTTATATCTTTTAAAATATTTTGAAAATATTTCTTTCAATATTGAAGATTTTATGGAATTTATTGTAATAAATAAAGCCGGTTTAAATGAATGCATTAAAAAATCTTTATTATTTATGAAAGATAATTTAGAAACATTTACTAAAATAAAAAATGAATTATATTATTGTGATGATGAAAAAAAATTAAGTAGAAAATAACCCAATGTTATTAACTTAAGAATAGAAAAATTTAATTCTATTCTTTTTAAATGTTATAATTTAGATAAAGAAAAAAAG
>CANQQX010000014.1 GCA_947626115.1 uncultured Bacilli bacterium | reverse complement strand
TATTATAATGGAATATTATTTGGTGGAATATATGATGATAGATTACTTGTTAAAATAGTAGATAGTAATAAAAAATACAATATGCAAGAATCTATACCTTATGATGGTGCTAAACCTATGTATTTAGTTGATGATATAGATAATAAAGAATTATTAAAAAAAATTGTTATTGAAACTTCTAAAGGCTTACCAATAAAAAAGTAAAGAGGTTTAAATTATATGAATAAAGAAATATTATTATCAAATATTGATAAAATTCATACTACTGAAATGGGTATTAATAGAATTAAAAAAAATCTAAAACTAGATACAAATGATGTAGTAGAATATTGTAAAAATAAAATTTTAGAAAAAAATTGTAATATATTTAAACAAGGAAAGAATTGGTATTGTGAGATTGAAAATATAATAATAACTATTAACTCATATAGCTATACAATTATAACAGCACATACTATTTGCTAAATTATAATTTATTTAACTCTCACTTTATGTCCTGTTTATTATTTTATAGTAATTATATAATTGTTCTTGAAAGGAACGAGAAATATGGATCAAGAGAAAATAGGGAAGTTTATTGCTGATTGTCGAAAAGAGCAAAACTTAACCCAAGAGCAACTTGCTTTAAAATTAGGAGTAACTGCTAAATCAATAAGTCGTTGGGAAAATGGTAAAAATATGCCAGATTATTCTATTTTAAAAGAACTATGCAATATATTAGATATTGATATTAACGAATTTTTAAGTGGTGAAAAAATTAAAAAAAGTGAAATTCAAACACATAGTATTGAAAATCTAGATCAAATTCTAAAAGAATATTATAAGATGAAAAAGCAAAAAAATTTATTTAAATCCATGGCAATTATTATTGGCTTAATAGCAGTAAGTTTAATAGTTGTATTTAGCTCTATATTTTTATTTATGGGAGTATTAAATAAAGAAGAAGTAATAACTGATATAAACCAATATTCTGATGTTATTGGAATTAATGCTAATAATAAATATAAAGATAAATGGGGAATGTCAGAAGAAATATTTCCCGAGTCAATTAATGAATTAGATGTTAAAGATTTCAAAATGGTTTATTTAGATGCCTGGGATAAGCAATATTTAGCTTATTTAGTGGTAGATTATTCCAAGAGTGAATATTCTAAAGAAGTTGAAAGATTAAATAATTATGGCATAGAAGATTATATTGGTTATTATGGTGTAACAGGATTTACTAATTATAAATTATTAGCAATGGAATCTGATTCTTATCAAGGATTTGTTTATGCAATTACTGATGGTAATAGTAGAATAATATATGTTGAAATGATATTATGTAATTACTTTATGGATATTAAATATAACAAACATATCCCACATGAATATTTACCAGATGGATTTGATGCAACAGTAAATAATAATTATCGGAAAAAATTTATAAAATAATTACAAATTGCAATTTATATGTGCAAACTGAAATAAATTTATTTTACCAGGTTTACATTTAGTTTTTTAATTTTTAATAAATTATTTTAATTCTTAAACTAATATGTTATAATTTGGCTATAGAAAAGGAGTATTTATGGCATTAATTAAATGTAGTGAATGTGGAAAAGAAATAAGCGATAAGGCAAAACAATGTCCTTATTGTGGGGTTGAAAATAATGTAACTTTTTGTCCAGAGTGTGGTAAACAATTAAATGACAACGCAGTAACATGTCCTAGTTGTGGCTGTCCTATTAAAGAAGTAAAACAAAATAATAGTGGTAGTACTGAAACAAGTCCTTTATGTTTAGCTGGTATGGTTACAGGTATTGTTTCATTCTTTATTGATTTTTTTGGTTTAGTATCTGCAGCTGGTTTAATTATTTCTATTGTTGGTGTTACAAAAGCTAATAATTCTAAAAATAAAACATTTGCTATTGTAGGTATTATTTGTAGTGGTATTGAACTAGTATTAAAAGTCATTCAATTAATAAATCTTATCTCTTTAGGATATTTGGCTTAATTACTATTCTAATCGTAGTTAGTACTAGAATTTATAAAAAGCAATCTTAATTTAAGAAGATTGTTTTTTATAATTTACATTATTCTATAATTATAAATATGTTAAAAATGAATAAATTAATTTAATATGTTTATATGAAAGGAGTAGATTATGAAAAAAATTAGTGTAGTGTTTTTAGGTTTATTAACTGTATTGTTAATTACTGGATGTGGGGTAGAAGAACCAAAAGAACAAAAATTGGTTTGTACATCTACCCAAAGTGAAGAAGGAATAGATGCTTCTCAAGTAATATCAATGACATATAAAAATAATAAATTAAATCATATGACAATGGAAGTAAATACTAAGATTACAGATTCTAAAGTTCAAAAAAATTGGGATGAATTTAAAAAGTCAATGGATGAACAAAATCAAGAATTTGACAAAGATGGTGTTACTCTAAAAGTAACAACAGATGATCAAAATTATGAATATAAAGTAGCTTTAGATATTGATGTTGAAAACGCTAGTGAAGAAGTTTTAAAAGAACAAGGCTTTGAAGATTTAAAAGATGACAATAGTACTTTAGAAAGCAGTAAAGCAGATGCAGAAAAAGATGGCTTTAATTGTGAAGTAAAATAAGAAGTTATAAATGCAACCATAATTTAAGAAGGTTGCTTTTTTATTATCTTTTAAAATATTTAATAGTTTGTTATAATAAATATACAAACTAGAAAGGATGTATAAATATGTGTACAGCAATAACATATAATACCAAAAATCATTATTTTGGGAGAAATTTAGATTTAGAATATTCTTATCATGAAAGTGTAACAATTACCCCAAGAAATTACATTTTTAAATTTAGAAATGGAGAAGAAGTAAAGAGTCATTATGCTATTATTGGCATGGCTTATGTAAATAGTAATTATCCTTTATATTATGATGGCGTAAATGAAAAAGGTTTAGGAATGGCAGGATTAAATTTTCCTGATAATGCCGATTATAAAGAAATAGATGAAAATAAAAATAATATAGCACCTTTTGAATTTATTCCTTACATATTAAGTAAATGTGCAACTATTGAAGAAGTAAAAGAATTATTAAAAGATATTAATATTGCAAATATTAATTTTAGTGATGAATTAAAAGCATCACCTTTGCATTGGATTATATCTGATAAAGAAAAATCTATTACAGTTGAAAGTGTAAAAGAAGGTTTAAAAGTATATGATAATGTTGTTGGTGTTCTTACCAATAATCCAACCTTTGATATTCATATGTTTAATTTAAATAATTATATGAGTTTATCTATTGAACCACCAGTTAATAATTTTGCTAAGAATTTAAATTTAGATACTTATAGTAGGGGTATGGGTGCTTTAGGACTTCCTGGTGATTTATCAAGTGCATCTCGTTTTGTTAAAGCAACATTTACTAAAATGAATTCATTATCTGGTGATACAGAAAGAGAAAGTATTAGTCAATTTTTTCATATCTTAGATTCAGTTTGTCAGCAAAGAGGATGTGTTCATATGGGTGAGAATTTATATGAAATAACTATTTATAGTTCATGTGCTAATATGGATGAAGGTATATACTATTATAAAACTTACGATAATAGTCAAATAACAGAAGTTGATATGAATAAAGAAAATATTGATGGTGATAAATTAATAAGTTATGAGTTAATTAAAGAAGGAGAAATATATCATCAAAATTAATTTGTAAACTATTTTAAACTAGATTTTAAATAAGTCTAGTTTTTTTATTTAGTTGTGTGCTATAATTTTTTAGGATGTAGGAGTGATAAAAAATGGAAAAAAGAAAAAAAGAAATAGTTAAAATGTTACTAAATCAAAATTTAGATGCCAAAAGCGAAGAAGAGATTATTGATCTTTTAGTAGATAATCCGATATCTATTGATGTTGATAAAGAAAATGATGCGAAAATGACTTTTGGTGATAGAGTAGCAGATAAATTATCGGCCGTTGCTGGTAGTTGGACTTTTATCATTTGTTTTTGTTTTTTCTTATTATTTTGGATTGTTTTAAATGGGGTATTAATGGCAAATAACGCGATTGATCCATATCCATTTATTTTACTTAATTTACTATTATCTTGCCTAGCGGCTCTTCAAGCACCAGTTATTATGATGAGTCAAAATAGAGAGGCTAAAAAAGATTCAATTAGAAATAAAAATGATTATCATACTGATTTAAAAAGTGAACTTATTTTAGAAGATTTATATGACCAACTAGATGAATTACAAGAAAATCAAAGAAAAATATTAGAACTTTTAGATAAAATTAATAATCAAAAATGAGTAAATCGTAAATGATTTGCTTTTTTTGTAACAAAATTATAATTTTTTAGTATATATAGTGAACGGAGTTAAATATGGAAAATGAATTTGCGGAAATTTATGCCAAATATTATCAGAGTATTTATTGCTATCTTTTAACACTTAGTAAAAATAGTACTATAGCAGAAGAAATAACGCAAGAAACATTTTATAAAGCTTTAAAAAATATTAAAAAATATAATCCGGAATATAAAATGCTTACTTGGCTATGTAATATTGCTAAAAATACTTATTATACAAATTATCAAAAGAATAAAAGATATACAGAACTTCCTGATAATTTAGAAGAAAATGAAAAATCTATTATTGATAAGATAATAGATAGTGAAATAAATGAAATACTATTAAAAATAATTCATAATTTAGATGAGCCATATAAAGAAGTATTTACTTTAAGAGTATATGGTGAAGTATCATTTAAACAAATTGGTGACATATTTAATAAAACAGAAAGTTGGGCTAGAGTAACTTTCTATCGTTCAAAATTAAAAATAAAGGAGAAAATAGATGAAAAAGAATTGTAATGTGGTTAAAGATTTATTACCTTTGTACTTAGATAATGTTTGTTCTAAAGAATCTAAAGAATTAATAACTGAGCATTTAAAAGAATGTGATGATTGTAAAAATTATTTAGAAGAATTAAAATTTAATATTAAAAGTTCTAAAAATAAAGATGTTAAATCATTCCAAAAAATTATCAAAAAGATAAATTTTAAAATAATAAGAAATACAATTATAATAATTTGTTTATTATTTGCTATTTATATACCTGTTAAATATTTTTGCAGTAATTATAAATTTCCTTTAGAATATAATAAAGAATTGTTAATACTTCTGCATAAAGATCTCTATAATGAAAAATCTAAAAAATGGAATTTTCAATTTTCTATGTCAAAGATGACTAATGTCTATGGTATTTCTAAAGAAATGTATGAAAATGGGGAAAAAGTTAATGTAATTTTTTTAACTGCTATGTCAACACCAAATGATTATTTACATAATGTTGGTGGCGGTACGGCTCCAGATATGGATTATGAAAGTATTAATCCTAATGAAAAAATGAAAGTATATTATACAACTGAAGATTTAGAGAAAATAAAAAATGCTAGTAATAATGAGTTAGAACATTATCTAAAAAATGCTACATTGATATTTAGTAATTATGAAGAATACTCAGAAATTAGTTGTAATTTAAATAACAATGAATACAAATTTAATTTAACTTATTATAAAGAAAATGGTCAAATTACCAATATAGAAAATGATGATACATTACCACAAGATTTACTATGTAATTCTGCATCAATTTATAAAGGTGATTATAAGACAATTATTTGTGGTATATATCCTATGAAAGATGAAGTTTTAAACAAGGTAAATAATTATATGACATCTTATGGTGGTAGTTGTACAGAAAAAGTTATAAATAAATAGTGTATTTTCTTGAATTAATAAAAAATATCGCTTTAAGCGGTATTTTTTGTTAGTCTTCATTTATAAACTCTTCATCCATTAAAAGTTTGTGAATTTCTTCTTCTTTGATATCTAATATTATCTCTTCAATTCTTTGAGCTCGACATTTTTCAGCTTTGATGATAGCTTCAACTTTACTTACAGCATCATCTATATTATCATTAACAACTACATAATTATATTTTGTAACTTCATTAATTTCTTGATAAGCCTTTTTAAATCTTTCAATTATTTTTTCATCAGAATCGGTATCTCTTCTTTTGAGTCTTTTAACAAGATCTTTTAAAGAAGGTGGCATTATAAATATACTTATTGCTTCAGGAAATATTTTTTTAACATTACTAGCACCTTCAATTTCAATTTCTAAAATAACATCAATACCTTTATTTAATTTTTCATTAATATATTCTTTCGGCGTACCATAATAATTACCAGAATAATTGGTATATTCTAAAAAATAATTTTCTTTTATTTTGGCTTTAAATTCTTCTTCTGTAACAAAATTATAAGTAATTCCTGGTATATCATTCGTTCTTATACTTCTTGATGTTGTCGATACAGATAACCATCTTCCTTTATTATCATTTTTAAGTAGTTCACTAATTATTGTACCTTTACCAGCCCCACTTGGAGCAGAGATTACAATTAAAACTCCTTTTTCTTTTTGCTTAATCATATTATTCACCTAATATAATTATAACTTATTAAAAGTTTTCAGGCAATTGGTTAGTATTCGTGTTATAATGTTATTAAATAAAAAAGGAGAGTTTAGGTTATGGAAAATAAATTTAACTTAACAAGAGAACAAAATGTTTTTGTGGCTAAAAGAAATATAGTTGATTATATTTGGAAAAGTGCCAACTTAGAAGGTATTGGGGTAACTTATCCAGAAACTCAAGCCATATATGATGGTGGCATTGTCAATGGTTTAACCGTTGATAAAATAATTGCTATTAATAATTTAAAATATGCTTGGCAATTTATTTTAGAAAATAACGAGTTAGAAGACAATTTTCATATTCTTTGCCATATCCATAAACTTACATGTGAAAAATTAGTTTTAGAACAAAATCTAGGCAAGTTAAGAACAACTCCCGTAAATATAGGTGGTACATCTTGGCAACCTGATTTTCCTTTTGAAAGTGATATCAAAGATGAATTAACCCAAATTTTAGAACAATCAGAAAAAACTAAAACAGAAATAGCACTAGATGTAATGTTATATATAATGCGTAAGCAAATGTTTATTGATGGTAATAAAAGAGTAGCTATGTTGTTTGCTAATAAAATTATGATTGATAATGGCTGTGGTATTATTTCGATTGCCCAAGAAAATCAACCAACATTTTTTACTAAATTAATAAAATTTTATGAAACTGGGGATAATACTGATTTAAAGATGTGGCTTTATGAAACAAGTATTGATGGAATTAATTTAAATTAATATTATTCTAATATGAAAGAAGATAATAATTATGCGCAAAAAATTAAAAAATATTTTAGGTTATAATATTAAAACATTACTTGGTTTTGAACTACTATATAAGTTAATATCAGTTTTAATATTTGTTCCTTTATTTTTAAGTATATTTCATTTTATAACTAAGATAAGTGGTTTTAGTTATCTTACATTTGAAAATTTCTTTACATTTTTAACTAAACCTTTATCTATTATATTTTTACTTTTATTAATTATTATCATAACTTATTATACTTTAATAGATATTAGTACTATTATTGTGATATTAGATGCATCTTATCAAAAGCAAAAAATCACAATAAAAGAGGCTTTTATTAAAGCAATCGAAAAATCAAAGAAAATATTTAAATTAAAAAATATTTTCCTACCATTTTTAATTATCTTTTTAATACCTTTCTTAAATATTGGTATATCTTCTAGTTTTATTTCAACTATTTCTATACCAGAATTTATTACTGATTTTATTATGCATAATACATTTTTAACTATTGTATATTATTTGGCCATTTTAATTTTAGCAGTCATTTTATTTCGCTGGTTATTTGTTTTGCATTACTTCGTTTTAGAAGACTGTAATTTTAAAGAAGCAAGAAAGAGAAGTATTAAATTAAGTAAGAAAAATAAATTAAAAGATTTTTTAAGAATTACGATTAGTCAAATAGTTTTAGGTATAGTGTATGTTTTATTTATTCTTTTAAATATTATTTTAATAATGGCTATCTATAAACTTGCTGGTAGTGTAAATATCTTAGGTAATTTATCTATTACGATAATTTGGTTAATAATTGCGATTTCTTTTATTATAATTATGCTTTTAGCAACTCCATTTAGTTATGCTTTAATAAGTATTTTATATTATCATCATAAAGATAAAACAAATGAGAAGATAGCTCATATTAAAATTAAACAAAAAGAACAAATCCAAATTAAGAAAAAATTTAATATCATTAAATATGCCGTTATTATTTTAGTAATTGGTAGTGCAACTTTATTTACTTATTCCATTATTAATGGTAAATATGATTTAAATGTGGAATATATAAGAACAATGGAAGTAACTGCCCATCGGGGTGCATCAGTCGATAATCCGGAAAATACCATGAGTGCTTTTCGGGGTGCTAAGGAAAAGGGCGCTGATTGGATTGAACTTGATGTGCAACAAACTAAAGATGGCAAGATTATTGTTATGCATGATACAAATTTAAAAAGAACAACGGGTGTTAATAAAAATACTTGGACAGTTACTTATGATGAGATAAAAGATTTAGATGCTGGTAGTTTCTTCTCTAGTGATTTTAAAGATGAAAGAATTCCTTTATTTAGTGAAGTAGTAGAATTTGCAAAAAATAATAATATTAAATTAAATATTGAATTAAAACCAACTGGTCATGAAAAAGAATTTGAAAAAAATGTTATTGATATTGTAAATAATTATGATTATGCCAAAAATTGTGTTATTACATCGCAAGTATATGAAGTATTAGAAAATGTTAAGAAATATGATCAAAATATTAAAACTGTCTATGTAATGAGTCTTGCTTATGGTTATATAACTGATTTAAAAGAGGCAGATAGTTTTAGTATTGAAGCATCTAGTATAACTAAAACTTTAGTAAGCAAAGTCCATAATAGTGGTAAAGAAATTTATGCTTGGACGGTTAATACTAAAGAAAGTATTAGTAAAATGGTGGAACTCAATGTTGATAATATTATTACTGATAATATTACTTTAGCTAAAGATACTATTTATGAAAGTAAAACTAGTAATTTAATAAGTATTTATATTAAATTTATCGAAAATTTATTAAATTAGAGTAAATGCAACCAAATTTCAACAAAAAACAACTCAAAAGTGATAGTTTGCAACTGGTAGAAATCATAAAATCATCTTGGAAAGGAGAAAAAGTATGAATAATAATTTTGCGGAAAATTTACGAAAAATCAGAAAAGAAAATAATTTAAGTCAAGAAGATTTAGCCGAAAAATTAGGAGTATCTCGTCAAGCCATATCTAAATGGGAATCTGCCAGTGCCTATCCTGAGATGGATAAAATTATTGCTTTATGTGATTTATTTAATTTAAATATTGATGATTTATTACATAAAGATATTAAAGAAATTAAGGGAGAAGAAAATGCTAAAAAGAATTTAAATAAATATATTGATGATTTTTTAAAATTTATTACAGATACAGTTAATTTATTTAGTAATATGACTTTTAAAAGTAAAATTAAATGTTTATTAGAAGAATTTATTATTGGTTTAGTTTTATGCTTTATAGTGGGTATTATTTATTGTTTTAGTAATTATGTCTTTATTAGTTTATTTAATTTCTTACCATATCAAATATATACTTTTATTGTATCTTTACTTAATGCTTTGGTACTTATCTTTTTTATAGTAGTATCTATGATTATCTTTATCCATATATTTAAAACAAGATATTTAGACTATTATAATAGAGAAGTAGGAGAAAAAGAAGAAGTAATAACAAAAGAAATACAAGCAAAAGAAATAGAAACTAAAAAAGAAGTGAAATATGAAAATAATAATAAAATAGTTATTCGTGATCCGAAACATAGTGAATATAGATTTATTAATGGTTTATTTAAATGCATTATTTATTTTATTAAATTCTTTAGTATATGTATTGCTTTTGGTTTATGTCTTACTTTAATTATGCTACTTGCTACTTTAGGTTTTACCTTCTTACTTTATAAAACTGGTCTATTTTTTATTAGTTTATTAGGTCTTATTATTTCATCAGGTACAATTAATATTATTCTTATTTTAGTCTTATTAAATTTTATCTTTAATAGACAAAGTGATAAGAAGAAATTAATCTGGAGTTTTATCATATCTTTAATTACCTTTGGTCTTAGTTGTGGCCTTTTAGGTGTAAGTATTCTTGATTTTAATGTTGTTAAGAACTTTGATGGCATGTTAAAAAGTGAACAATTAGAATTTGAGATGACTGATAATTTATTCTTTGAATCTTTTGTCGCAGATGATAATATTACTTATGTTGAAAAAGATATTGATAATATCATA
Organism: uncultured Bacilli bacterium; assembly: GCA_947626115.1. Taxonomy (GTDB): domain Bacteria; phylum Bacillota_I; class Bacilli_A; order RF39; family UBA660; genus SIG200. The sequence goes on along the minus strand of CANQQX010000014.1, from coordinate 19,488 downwards.
GTAGACTCTAGTGTTTATAAAATATATGATATTGAATATTATGAAAGCAATAATATAATTCATTTATATAGTAGCATTGGTAATCCAATGGTTATTATAAGAGATTTTATAGATAAACTAAATAATAAAGAAATACTTGATATTAATAGTGATATTCAAAAAGTAACTATTTATGCAAGTAAAGAAAATATTCAAAAGTTACAAGCTAATGAAAATAATTTTTATCAAAAACAAAAAGATAGAGATGATGAAATAAGTTATTATGAAAATGTTATTGATAGTTATGAAAATAGAATTTATGAATTAGAAGATGAACTATCTAATTGCAAATATAATTAATTAAAAAAACTTTGATTTGAGATATAACCAAAGTTTTTTTATGTCTAATTTTTAGAAGTTTTGTCGAAGTCGTAGACAAATAAAAAATTCATCTTATAATAAATGCTCATGGAAGTGTGAATGGCATCGCCTTAGCTTAACTTTTTTAGGGGGTTTTGGTTTCCTAGAAAGGGCGGTGATGTGTTAATGAGATCGAAGACTTGGAATAAAGTCCTAGTGATTATTATTTTGTTTTTGATATTAGTTTTACTAGTTGACAAAATAAAAGATGCCTGTGAACTAACAGGAATATTAGCTCATTAGCATCGACCAAACAAATAAGGCGATGTGAATACACATTTCCTATAACTTAAGTATAAACAATAATTATAAAAATATCAATATCAATATTAAAATATGAAAAGTGTTGATGAACGTTTGTTCTTGCTATATAATATTATTATCAAGGAGGTTTAAAATGCAAGAAGGTAACATTATTTTATATGAAACTGAAGATGGAAATGTAAATATAGATGTAGTTTTGAAAGATGAAACTATATGGCTTACGCAAAAAAGTATGGCTGAATTATTTAATTGTTCTAAAGATAATATAGGATTACATTTAAAAAATATTTTTTTGGATAAAGAATTGGATAGAAATTCAACTACCGAGAAAATCTCGGTAGTTCAAAAAGAAGGAAATCGTGAAATTAAAAGAAATATAGAATTTTATAATTTAGATGCTATAATTGCAGTAGGTTATCGAGTAAACTCTAAAAAAGCAACACAATTTAGAATATGGGCTACTAATGTTTTAAAGGACTTTATTATTAAAGGTTTTAAAATAGATGTAGAAAGAATGAAAAATGGGCCTAAATTTGGTAAAGACTATTATGACGAATTACTTGAAACTATTAGAGAAATACGCTTAAGTGAACGAAGACTTTATCAAAAAATTACTGACTTATTTGAAAGTACAAGTATTGATTATAATAAGGATTCTGAAGAAGCTTATACATTTTTTAAAATTGTTCAAAATAAACTTCATTATGCTATTTCGGGTCATACAGCAGCAGAACTTATATACGAAAGAGTAGATGCTAACAAAGAGCATCTTGGACTTACTAGTTGGAAGCATTCACCAAATGGGAAAATTATGAAATATGATATAGGTATTGCTAAAAATTATTTAAACGATCAAGAAATAAAAAAATTAGAAAGTTTGACAACTTTATTTTTAGATTATGCCGAAGATATGGCAAATGAACATAATCTAATGACAATGCAAAAATGGATTGATGTAACGGATGATTTGTTGAAATTTCGAAAGAAGAAAATCTTAGCAAATTCTGGTAATATTTCTCATAAGCAAGCTTTAGATAAAGCGAATAAGGAATATGAAAAATTTAGAATCCAACAAGATAAAAAATATATCTCATCAATGGATGAATTATATAAAAGATATTTAGAAGAAAGTAAAAAATAAATTTGTTAGAAAAAGTAGGCATTATCTCTATTTTACTATTTTAAGTAAATATTAAGTTTTTAATAAGAATTAATTAATAATTTTTTCTTTATTTGTGATATTATTAAAGAGTGATATATATGAAAAAAAGAAAAAAGAAAAATTTGAATAAAATTTTAATAGTTTTAGTAATAGTTATAGCTATTGTTGTTTTAATATTTATAGGTAAAGATAAAATATTTAAAAAAGATGATGTTAAAGATAATAATCAAAATACTGAAATAAATAATAATATTGATAATAATGTAGATGATAATGAAGAAGAAATAATATTTGATGATTATGATGTTTCTAATAAAACTTATGATGATGTATCAGTGCTTCAATATTATGATGAAGATGCCTTTAATAAAGATGATAAGGATAAAGATTTAAAACCTTTTATTTTAAAAAGATTAAATGAATTTAGTAAGTTAGACACAAGAATAAAAAAAATAATTAAAAATTATGATGAATATCCGGAAAAATTATTAATGTCTTTATCTATGAATATTGAACTTACGCCTTTTGTAATTGATTACCCTAGTAAAAAAGGTAAAGTTTATAGTGAAGATGTTGGTGATTATGATGGTAATATTCCAAGATTATTTCAATGGGATGAAAGATGGGGATATGGCGATTATGGTACAAGTAGTATTGCCGTAAGTGGTTGTGGTCCAACATCTCTATCAATGGTAGTAGTAGCTCTAAAAAAAGATAAGACAGTAACCCCTTATAAAGTAGCCAAACTTGCCGAAGAAAAAGGTTATTATGTAGAAAATTCTGGTACTACTTGGGATTTAATTAGAGAAGGAGCTAAAGATTATGGGCTTAAAGTAAATGAACTACCATTATCTGAAAGTAGTATGAAAAATGCTTTAAATAATGGCCACTATATAATTTTAAATTTGCGAAAAGGTGATTTTACTATTAATGGTCATTATATTGTAGTTGCGGGAGTAGAAAATGGTAAATTTAAAGTAAATGATCCAAATAGTTTGCTTCGTAGTAATATGTTATGGGAATTTGATCGTCTTAAAGGCCAAATTAAAAATTTATGGGAATTATACTAATGAATATACTAGTTGTAGATGATGAAAAAGCCATTGCTGATTTAATTGAAATATATTTGCAAAATGAGGGCTTTAAAGTATATAAATTTTATGAAAGTAAAGATATCTTAAATACTTTAGAAAATGTTAATATTGATTTAGCCATTTTAGATGTAATGATGCCAGATGTTGATGGTTTTTCTCTATGTCAAAAAATTCGAGAAAAATATAATTTTCCCATTATTTTTGTTACTGCTAAAGTAGAAGAAATAGATAAAATAAGTGGCCTTACACTAGGAGCAGATGATTATATAACTAAACCATTTCAACCACTCGAATTAGTAGCCAGAGTTAAAGCCCAAATTAGAAGATACACCAAATATAATCAAGATAAAGTAACTGATAATGTTATTGATTTTCGCAATATTTTAATTAATAATGATACTCATGAATTTTATTTTAATGAAGAAAAGATAGAACTTACACCAACGGAATTTGCTATTATGTGGTATTTATGTTTAAATCGTGGTAATGTTGTTAGAACAGAAGATTTATTTAAAGAAGTTTGGCAAGAAAAATATTATGCTAGTGATAATAATACTATTATGGTTCATATAAGACATTTAAGAGAAAAAATGCACGATACAGGTAAAAGAGCTAAATATATTATTACTGTGTGGGGAGTAGGTTATAAAATTGAAAAATAATGGTTTAAAAAAGATTATTAATAAAAGTATTGCTTTAGCCCTTATCTGGACTATTATGTTAGTATTATTATATTTTCTATTTAATTTATATTTTACTATTGCAGATTTTCAATGGGTATATGATATATCACCAGATATTTATTATAGTTTAAAACAAAATTATTTAAATAATAATTTATTATTTTTAATTGGTTTTGTGATATGGACTATTGGTATTATTAGTATTTTAATTTATGTTATTTATAAATTCTTTAAATTTAATTCTGCTTTAACTAATTCAATTAATGATTTATATCAAAATGATATAGATTATATAACTTTACCTAAAGAGTTAGAAGAATTAGAACAAAAATTAAATAAGTTAAAAAGAGAATCAGAGAAAAATGAAAGATTAGCAAGGGAAAATGAACAAAAGAAAAATGATTTAATTGTTTATTTAGCTCATGATTTAAAAACACCACTAACATCTATAATTGGTTATTTATCTCTTTTAGATGAAATTAGTGATATGCCAAAAGATAAACAAACTAAATATATTAAAACAACTCTAGATAAAGCTTATAAATTAGAAGATTTAATTAATGAATTATTTGATATAGCGAGATTTAATAGTGAAACTATAGTAATAAATAAAGAAGAATTAAATTTAAATATGATGTTAGAACAAATAATTGATGATTTTTATCCTATCTTAAAAGAAAATAATAAAGAAATTAATTTAGAATATCAAGATGAAATTATTTTAATGGGTGATTCAGATAAACTAGGTAGAGTATTTAATAATTTAATTAAGAATGCTATTTATTATAGTACAGATAAAGATATTAATATAAAAATTAATAAAGATGATAATAATACTTTTATTACTGTTACTAATAAAGGAATAATTCCTGAAGATAAATTAAATAAAATATTTGAAAAATTTTATCGGGTAGATTATGCAAGAAATACTAAAACTGGTGGAAGCGGTTTAGGTCTTGCTATTGCGAAAGAAATAGTAGAACTTCATAATGGTAGGATAGAAGCAACAAGTAATAATGGTTATACAAGTATTTTAGTAACATTACCTTTAAACTAGATTATTCTAGTTTTTTAATTTGTGTAAAGTAGTCAACATTTATATTGAATAACTATATACGAATATTGTATAATAAAAATATACAACGATACGATATTTAAGTTTACACATTATGTGTATAAACTTTTGAAAATCAATTGACAATCGGGGGGGTAATTTATACTTATCTTATAAAGATAGAAAGGAAATTATTATGAATGGAGAAGTAGAAAATACTAATGAGAAAAAGAAACAAGTAAGACTCGCAATAATCGGAGTAGTGTCATTGTTATTATTAACACTTGGAGCAACATTTGCCTTCTTTTTGATAGATACAGATAATAGTACAAGTAAATCACAAATAAATGCCGATATTGAAGCAATAGATAGTATAGCTCTTCAAAAAGTAACAGAGAACTTACATGTTAATCTAAAATCAGAAGATATGGCAATGGCCAATCAAAATACCGAATATTTTGGTGATGATGAAGCAGATTATGTAAAAACACTAGATGAAGGAATGCATAATTTAGGTAAGTTAACTGCAACTGGAGGAAATGGCAAAACCAAATATATGTGTAGTGCCAATGCCGTAGTAACAATGCAAGTAGCAGAAGACACAGACATGGGTAAATTTTTCAATGAAGGAGATGCCTATCTATATTTAAATGCTGGTTCACTACAAGAAAGAATAGATTTAAGTGAATTAAAGGAAAGTGGAACAAGAACAATACCATTTGAAATAGGAATAACAAGTGAAAGTGAAAGACAAATAGATGGGTATGTTGAAATAATAAATACTGCATCAGATCAAACATACTTAGCAAATAAGACATTAAATATTGATGTAACATTCCAAGATTTAGATTGTAATGTTGGAGTATCAAAAGTAGAAACATATTTAAGAAGCAAAGATACCGAAAATAAATTAACAGCAGATAAAGTTTATGGCATGTATAGATATCAAGGTAATTCAATTGTAACAAAAGTTAATACAGATGAAGATGGATATTTTGAGTCAGTAGATAAAACAGATACAATGAATAGTAATTATATCTGTTTAGGAAGTGATTGTTCAGAAACAAGTAATGATATGTATCGAATAATAGGAATAACCGAAGATGGTTTGATGAAAGTTGTCAAAAATACTCCAGCAAATGATAGCATTGCCTGGAATAGTGATTATCAAACGGATATCAAATGGCCAAAAAGTGAATTATATAAATATTTAAATACAGAATATTATAATACTTTACCAATAGAATTAAAAAATAAAATAATAAATACAACATGGTTATATGGTGATGTAAATCAGAATGATTTATTATCAAATCCAAGAATAATGGAATTAATGGGAACATTGCAAGGAGCAGGAGATGAAGGCGCCAAAAAAGAAGCGGCAACTGAATTAGCAAAACTAATGGCAACAGAAACAATCAATTTAGAAAGTCAAAATGCAACAAGCAAAACAGTAGGAAATATAAGTTTAATGAGTGTGACAGATTATTGTAGTAGTTTTGAAAGTGATAAAGACTTAAATTGTATGAGTACAACAGTTAATGCAGACTTATTAGGAAGTACAGAGACAAGTGATTTTGGAATAAGTTGGTTAGCACCTCAAAATGAGTGGAATGAAGGATACGGCTGGGAATGGACTATGTCGCGCAGTGGGTTCCGCAGCAGTGCTTACCACGCCTGGTATGTGCTTGCGCTTGGCCCTCTGAACAACAATTACGTGAACCTCGAGCGTGCGGCGCGTCCAGTCTTCTATCTAGCATCAGATGTTGAAATTAGTGGGTCAGGCACGATAGGAGACCCATTCAGAATCGGAATTGAATAGAAGTATAACGGTAGAGACGAAATGATAAGCACTAATTAAAGATTGGTAACGTTGTAGTTGCCCTGGGCGGTAGATCGCCCGGGCAATTATAAGCCTAGTAAAATTGTGCCCATTTATGTCCCACGTGATAGAATTTTAACGTATGCATGGATAAATGAAATCGGGACCAATCTTTTTAAATTAGATTAAAAATGAACATTTATAAATGTTCTTTTTAATATAGAGAAAAGGAGAGTGATAAGAGAAATAAATTAATATAAAAAATAGATAGAATTTTAAAAGATGCAAAAAGAATAAGAGGTGGTATTAATTAAAAAAGATGTAATAGAACTAAGAAAAAGTGGTAAATTTTATAACTGTTTTGGTGATGATGCTATTATAATTCATTATTTACTGGGATATAAGTATGTTCCTGCTAAAGGTGGAGTTGGTTTTCCTGAATCTGCTTATAATAAAGTAATAAATAATATGGAAGATGCGGAAGTATCTTATATAGTATATGATAATAATAATGTAGTAGCAGAAAAAGATTTTAAAAAAATAAATTGTTATAAAGATTTACTTAAAAAAGGATTAAAAGAATTAAATAATTTAAATAAATTATAATATCAATTGACAATATAACAAAACTAAAATATACAACTATTTTTAAAATTAATTTATTTAAATTATTTAATAATTCATTAAAATAGATTATTTTCTTCTTCTAAATGAGACTTTTAATAGTCTTTTTTATTATTGACAAATGTTATATAGTGTTATACACTGTTATATATAAAGGAGTAATAATGAAGTTAATAATTAGTAATAGTAGTCCTACACCTATATATGAACAAATAAAAACTAGTATTATTGAACAAATTAATAATAATGAATTAGAAGAAAATGAAATATTACCTTCTATTCGTAATTTAGCTGAAGATATCAAAATAAGTGTAATGACGATAAAAAAAGCTTATGATGAATTAGAAAAAGAAGGGTATATTAAAAGTATTCAAGGTAAAGGTACTTTTGTTTCTCCGAAAAGTAATAATTTAATAAGAGAAAATGCCCAAAAAGAAATTGAAAAGCATATTGAAAGTGCAGTTAATATAGCAAATATGTATGATATAAATAAGAATACAATTAAAGAATTAGTTGATATATTTTATGAAAGTGGTGGAAAATGAAAAATATAATTGAAATTAAAAATTTAGTTAAAAAATATGATAACTTTACTTTAGGAGATTTATCTTTAGATATTCCTAGTGGTTGTATTATTGGTTTAATTGGAGAAAATGGGGCTGGTAAAACAACTTTAATAAAATGTTTACTTAATATTATTAAAAAAGATCAAGGTGAAATTAAAATATTTGGTGAATCTAATTATTTAAATGATGATATTGGGGTAGTTTTAGATAATATGTTTTTTCCGGAAATATTAAAACCTTATGAAATAGGAAAAATAATGCAAGGTATTTATCAAAATTGGGATACTAAATTATTTAATAACTATTTAAAAGAGTTTGAATTACCTACTAATAAACCAATTAAAGAATTATCTAAAGGGATGCGTAAAAAATTAGAAATAGCTACGGCCTTATCACATCATCCTAAACTTTTAATTTTAGATGAACCAACTAGTGGTTTAGATCCAGTTATAAGAAGTGAAGTATTAGATTTATTTTTAGAATTTATTCAAGATGAAGATAAAAGTATTATTTTATCAACGCATATTACAAGTGATTTAGAACATATTGCTGATAAAATAATTTTTATTGATAAGGGTAAGATAGTTTTAAATGAAATGCGTGATGATATCATAGATGATTATGGTATCTTAAAATGTTCTAAAGAAGAATTTGCAAATATTAAAAAAGAAGATATAGTGCGTTATAAACAAAATAAATATAATTATGAAGTACTTGTTAAAAATAAAAATGAATTAAAGAAAAAATATAAAAAGATGATAATTGATAATATTACTTTAGAAGAATTAATGGTACTTATGATAAAAGGAGAAGCATAATGTTAGGATTTATTAAAAAAGATTTATTTATGATTAAAAATAATTTAAAATTTATAGGACTTATATTTATAGTTTATTTACTAATGGCTTTTACTAATAAAATGGATGTTACTTTTTTATTACCATTCTTAAGTGTTGTGTTAATGATTTCGACATTTAGTTATGATGATTTTAATAATTGGAATGCTTATGCTGTAACTATGCCTAAAGGAAGAGCCAATATTGTTAAAGCTAAATATTTATCTACTTTAATATTATTAGTTATTTCGACAATTATCGTAACTATTATATCTATCTTGGTAAGTTTGGTAAATAAAATGCCAATTAATTATAGTGAACTACTACTTATGATGTCTGTAACTATGTATACTACAGCATTAGTATTAGTTATTATGTATCCAATTATGTTTAAATTTGGCGTAGAAAAGGGTAGAATTGCGATATTTATTTTAATTTTTGGTATAGCCATATTAGGTGGTTTATTTATAGATTATATTAATTTATCTAGTGTTGTTAAATTATTAGATAAGTACTGGCAAATAATTATTCCTGTAACTGGAATAGGCTTAATTTATTTATCTTATCTTATTTCTAAAAGAATAGTTATGAAAAAAGAATATTAAAACTAAAAAGAACTCTGCCACTACGAACAATGCTTTAAAAAGCCAAGTTCCAACGCCCGAAGCGAATAGTGGTACGAGTCCTTTCTATTACCAATAATAACACAAATAATCTGTTTAGTCAAAAATTGACTTGTTTATTTATCATATTTTTGTTATAATATTTTTGCAATTTAAGTGGGACAAAAATCCTGCTTTTATTTATAGTTTGAGGTGAGGCATGGAAAAATTAGAAGAATTAAAAAAAGCATTAGAAAAAGAATTAACAAGTAAAGATATTATTGTTGATGATATCTTTATTGAGAGAAAGGGAAAGTATCAATTTCTAACAGTGGTGTTAGATAAAGTGGGAGGAATTGATTTAGATGGCATAGTTGATGCTACGCATGTAATAAATCCTATTGTTGATAAGTATGATGTATGTGATAGTGAATATATTTTAGATGTTATTAGTAAGGAAAGAGGTTAAAATATGGATAGTAAAGCATTTATTAAAGCATTAGATAATATTGTAAAGGAAAAAAACATTAGTCCTGATGTTGTTTTTGATGCCATGACTTTAGCATTACAAACAGCTTATAAGAAAAATTTTGATAGTAAAACTAATGTAAGAGTAGATATCAATAGAGATATAGGTGAAATAAAAGTATTTTCTTATTTAGTAGTTGTACCTGAAATTGATGAAGGAAGTACTACTGTTGATGAAGAAGGAAATACCGTAGATGTACCACCAGAGATTAATATTGATGCGCAAATTCTTTTAGAAGATGCTCTTAAAATAGATCCTAAAGCAAAAGTTGGTGATACTATTGAAAAAGAAGTTACACCAAAAGATTTTGGAAGAGTTGCAGCTGGTACGGCTAAACAAGTAGTTACCCAAAAAATAAGAGAAGCCGAAAAAAATAGTATTATTGAAGAATTTGCGGATAAAGAATTTGAACTTATGCTAGGTTTAGTAGCAATGGAAGATCAAAAGAATTATTATATTGATTTAGGTAGAACAAGAGGTATTTTACCAAAATCAGAAATTATTCCTGGTGAAACAATTAAAATGGGTTCAAATATTAGAGTATATATTACCAAGGTCGAAAATGGTACAAAAGGACCAGTTATTCTTTGTTCAAGAAAACATTATGGTTTTGTTAAAAGATTATTTGAAGTAGAAATTCCAGAACTACAAAGTGGTGATATCGTTTTATATGCAGTTGCAAGAGATGCTGGTAATAGAAGTAAAGTAGCGGTATATTCTACTAATGAGAGAATTGATGCGATTGGTTCTTGTATTGGTGAACATGGTAGTAGAATAGGTAATATCTTAAAAGAATTAAATGGTGAAAGAGTAGATTTAGTTTTATATGATGAAGATCCGCAAGTATTTATCGCAAATGCCTTATCACCAGCTAAGAATGTTATCGTAAATATTACTGATCCAGAGAAAAAAGAAGCACTAGCAATCGTTACTGATGATAATTTATCACTTGCTATTGGTAAAAAAGGAAGTAATATTAGACTTGCTAGTAAACTTACTAAATATAAAATTGAAATCAAAACTTTATCACAAATTAACGAAGAAGGAAATAAGGAGTAATTTTTATGAAACAGAGAAAAATCCCAATGCGTACTTGTGTTGTAACTAAAGAAAAATGTGAGAAAAAGGATTTAATTAGAATAGTAAGAACTCCTGAAGGTAACGTGGAAATTGATTTAACTGGTAAGAAAAATGGTCGGGGTGCTTACTTAAAAAAAGATAATGAAGTTTTTTTGAAAGCAAAAAAAACTGGTATCTTAAATAGAATATTAGAAGTAGAAGTTAGTGATGAGATATTTAATGAATTAAATGAATTAATAAAATAAGAAAGGAGAAGAAAAAAATGAGTGTTAAAGAATATGCCGATAGTCTTAATTTATCAGTAGCTGAAGTCTTAAAAAAATGTAAGGAATTAGGTATTAATGTTAAAAGTGGTGAAGATATTTTAGTTGATGATGATATTATTAATCTTGATTATACCCTAAATTTAATTAGTACTGATGAAGAAATTACTTATGATGAAGATGAATTAGTGGAAAATGTTGCCATGGATATTATGGAAAGTAATAATATTAGTGAAACTAATACATCTAAAAAACAAAAATTACATAAAAAAGATAGCACTGATGAAAATAAAGAAAATTATAAAATGCTTAAAAAAGAAATGTATAAGCATAAAGAAAAATTAATGAGTAATGATACATCTAATGATGATATTGTTTTATATAAACAAGGGATGAGTGTTAGTGATCTTGCTAGTAGTCTAAATGTAAGTGGTACTGATATTATCAAAAAATTAATGTCTTTAGGTTTAATGCTTAGTTTAAATGATCCAATTGATTTTGAAAATGCGGAAATAGTTGTTCTAGATTATAAGAAAACTTTGAAAAAGGAAGAAACGCAAGATTTAGCTAATTTTGAAGAATATGAAATTATTGATAAAGAAGAAGATTTAGTTAAAAGACCACCAATAGTTACTATTATGGGACATGTTGACCATGGTAAAACGACCCTACTTGATTATATTCGTCATTCTCATGTTGTTGAAGGTGAATTTGGTGGTATTACCCAACATATTGGGGCTTATCAAATAAATCATAATGGCAATGTTATTACATTTATTGATACCCCAGGACATGCTGCTTTTACCGAAATGCGGGCAAGAGGAGCAAGTGTTACGGATATTGTTATCATAATTGTAGCAGCTGATGATGGAGTTATGCCACAAACACAAGAAGCCATTGATCACGCTAAAAGTGCTAATGTGCCAATTATTGTAGCAGTTAATAAAATTGATAAACCTGATGCTAACCCTGAAAAAATATTAACAGAAATGGCTGAAGCTGGAATTACGCCTGAAGCTTGGGGTGGTGATGTACCATTTATTAATATTTCAGCTCATACAGGGGAAGGCGTTGATCTTTTATTAGAAACAATTGAAACCATTGCGGAAGTAAATGATTATAAAGCTAATCCAAATCGTTATGCCACCGGTTCAGTTATTGAATCAAAAGTAGATAAAAATATTGGTGGTATTGCATCATTTATTATTCAAAATGGTACGCTTAGAATAGGAGATCCTATTGTTGTTGGTGAGCATTTTGGTAAGGTTAGAACAATGAAAAATGATTTAGGTGAATCGATTGTGGAAGCCGGTCCATCTACGCCAGTTGAAGTTACGGGAATATCAGAAACTCCCGATGCTGGTGATAAATTCATGGCCTTTGAAACTGAGGCTAAAGCGAAAGAAATAGCAAATAAAAGAAAGAATTTAAATGCTTCTAAATATAAAAATGATGTCGTTTCTCTTGACGATTTATTTAAAAAGATTGAATCTGGAGAGAAGGAAGTTAACGTTGTTTTAAAATGTGATGTTAAAGGTAGTGAAGAAGCAGTTAAAAATGCTTTACAAAAAATCCAAATTGGGGATGTTGTTGTTAAAGTTATCAGAAGTGGTATTGGTACTATAACTGAATCAGACGTTGTCCTTGCTAATGCTTCAAATGCGATCATTATTGGCTTTAATGTTGTACCAAGTAATATCACCAAAGAAATTGCTAAAGAATATAATGTTGATATTCGTCTTTATACCATTATTTATAAATTAGTTGAAGAAATGGAACAAGCCATTACTGGCATGTTAGATCCAGAATATGAAGAAAAAGTAATTGGTACAGTTGAAATTAGAAAAATATTTAAATATTCTAAAATTGGCAATATTGCTGGTTGTTATGTTACTGATGGTATTGTTAAAAATAATGCTAGTGTAAGAGTTATTCGTGATGGTATTGTTATCGCCGATGATAAAGTATCCTCACTACAAAGAGGTAAAGAAAGCGTTAAAGAAATGAAAAAAGGTTTTGAATGTGGTCTTACTTTAGATTCATTTAACGATATTAAAGAAGGAGATACTTTACAAGTTTATGAATTAGTTGAGGTTAAACATGCCTAGTCATAAAATTGAAAGAATCGAAAGTGATATCTTAAAGTATTTGAGTAATATTATCTTTTTAGAAACTGATGATGAACTCTTAAAAACAATTACTTTAACGGCCGTAGATGTTAGTAAAGATTTAAGTTATGCCAAAGTTTATTTTACATCAATTAGCAATATGACTCATAAGGAGTTAGAAAAAGAAGTTAATGAAGCTGCTCCTTTTTTAAGAGAAAAACTTGCCAAAGTAATTGAGATAAGAAATATTCCTGAACTTAAATTTGTTTATGATGAATCTATTGAATATGCTAGTAAAATAGAAAAGATAATTACCGAAATTAAAGAAGATTAGATAGTGAGATTTAATTTGCAAAATATTAAGTACAACATAAAAGAATTTAAAAACTTAAATAATACTAATCTTCTTTTTTTAGCTAAATCTTATCAAGAACTATATATGAAAATGTATGGTATAGATTCATATGATGCTTATTTACTAGTAACTAATGGTAATTATATACAAAATATTCCCGCTAATAAAGTAAAAAAATATGCTTATAATTACGAAAGATTTATGAGTGTTTTAGAAAATAAATTAAATTGCCAAATTATGTTTATCTATAAAGGAAGAAAACCCATTGGTTTCGTAAGATTAAATGATACTAATAAAAGTGTTCATATTTTAGATTTAATATTATCAGAAGAAAAATATTTAGAAGAAATAGTAAAGTATTTAGAAAATAATTATAAAGATAAAGAAAAAATATATTTTAATATTTCTCTATTTAATATTAAATTATTAAGTTTATTATATAATTTAGGTTATAAAGAAAGTATAGAAGATATTAAAAAAGATATGTATATTTTAAATAAATCTTTAGGAGTAAAAGATGAATGATATTGGTTTAATTATTAATAAAGATAAAAATTTAACTAGTAGAGATGTAGTCAATAAATTAACTAAAATATTAAATAATAAAAAGATTGGTCATACAGGTACGCTTGATCCAATTGCTACTGGTGTTTTAGTTTGTTTAACTGGTAAATGTACTAAATTAGTTGATTTAATTACAACTTTAGATAAAGAGTATATTGCCGAGATTAAACTGGGTATTAAAACTGATACTGAAGATATAACTGGTAATATTTTAGAAACTACCCAAGTAAAAGAATATTCAAAAGAAGAAATAATAGATGTTTTAAATAATTTAGTTGGTGAATATGAAGAAGTTGTACCAATTTATTCTGCAGTTCATGTTAATGGTAAAAGATTATATGAATATGCCAGAAATAATGAAGATGTTTTGCTACCTAAAAGAAAAGTAGAAATTAAAGAAATAGAACTTTTAGATTATCATGATGATTTAATTCGATTTAGAGTAGTAGTAAGTAAAGGTACTTATATTCGAAGTTTAATTCAAACTATATGTAAAAATTTAAATACTATTGGTACGATGAATAATTTAACTAGAACAAGACAAGGTAAGTTTAAAATAGAAGATGCTTATACTTTAAAAGATATTGAAAATAATAATTATCAAGCTTTAAAAATACAAGATTTAATAGAATTAAGTGAAGTAGAATTAGATAATACTTTATATAAGAAAGTTATTAATGGTAATATTATAGATGACAATCTAAATGGTTATATATTATATAAATATAATAATGAAGATATTGCTTTGTATTATTTTGAAAGTGGTATAGGAAAATTAAAAATATTATTGAAATAAAACTAAATATAAGGAATGATTAGCGAGCTAGTCATTTTTTTTGACATCATTTGTCGAAGTTGTTTAAAATTATTTAATTTTGTTCTATATTATAATAGCAGGTGAATGTATGTTAAGAATGGATATGGAGTATAAGCATAAGATACTTTTTATACGCTTAAATGGTGATTTAAAAAGAAAGAATTGTTACAAACTTAATAACTATTTAAATCCTGTAATAGCTAAACATAAAATAAAAATGTTAATTATTAATTTAGCCAAGTTAAAAAGTATTGATGAATCTGGAATTGATGCGATGCTAAGATTAAAATGCACCATGAAAAAAAACAAAGGAATTATACTTATATGTCATGTACCTTCAAACTTAAGTGAAGCCTTAAAATCTTTAAAATTGCAAGTAGTGCCAAATGAAAAATCTGCCTTAAATTTGATTTGAGGTGTGAAAGGGTGAACTATGAAGAAAAAATAATAAAAGATAACGAAAAACTAATATGGAAGTTAGCCAGTCATTTCTATGGCGTTGATAAAAATGATTTATATCAAGCTGGTGTAGTTGGTTTACTTAAAGCCTTAAAGAAATGGAATAAGGATGGGAATACGAAATTCTCAACTTATGCTCATGATTATATTTTTGGGGAAATGTATCTTCTAGCTAGTAATAAAAATATAAAGATAAGTAAAGATATTTTAAAACTTTATAAAAGTATTGAAAAAGCAAGATATATTTATGCCCAGAAATTAGGTAAAGTACCAAATAACTTAGAAATAGCCGAACTTTTAGGTTTAAGCTTAGATGATGTAGAAATGGCAATGAGTAGTGCTAATAGTATTTTATCTTTGGATAACAATACTGATGAAGTTAGAAGTTATTATGAAACTATTGGTGAAGAGACAGATTACGATACCAAGATCTTAATTGATGATAGTTTTAAAGTTTTATCTAAGGCAGAACAAGATATTATTAAATCAAGATATTTTGAAGATTTAACGCAAAGTGAAGTAGCAAGAAAACTTAATATGACGCAGGTAATGGTTTCCAGGTACGAAAAGAAAAGTATTAATAAAATGCGAGAATATTTACAAATATAAGTATAAATAAAATTATTTTTTATCATAATAAGAGTGGTGAAAAATAAATGAATAAAGATGAATATCAAAAGTTAGTAAAAGAACTTTCACCTAAAGAGCCAAAGCTTCGTAATGCCGGCATTGCTTTTTTAGTCGGTGGTAGTGTTGGTTTTATTGGGGAAGTGATAGTGAGTATCTTAATGGAGTCTTTTGGTTTATCCCGGGTTGATTCTTGTGCTTGGCTAGCATTTATTCTTATCCTTTTTGCAACATTTATGACTGCAATTGGCAAATTTGATAATTGGGTAGCCAAATGTAAATGTGGACTAATTATTCCCACAACTGGTTTTGCTCATAGTGTCCAAAGTGCGGCCCTTGATTACAAAAAAGATGGGTTTGTAACTGGAATAGGGGCCAATATTTTTAAACTTGCTGGTTCCGTTATCCTTTATGGTATTGTTAGTGCTTTCTTTCTAATATTAATAAAGGTGGCGTTATATGGCTAGTTTAAAATTTAATAATGTATATTTAAATGATTGGTTTACCATTACAGGACCACTTGAAAGTAATAGTAAACTTAAAAAATTAGACCTTGTAATGGATGATTACTATTATGGGGAAAAAACTTTTGAAAAAGCCGAAGCCAAAATGCAAAGTGTAGTTATGCAAAGACTTTTAGAAAGAAATAGATTAAAGTATGAAAATGTTGATATTATTGTTGGTGGTGATTTACTGGATCAGATAACAGCCACAAATTATGCTTGTATAAATATGCCAATCTCTCTTTTAGGTATATATAGTGCTTGTGCTACTTTTCCGGAATCTTTAATAGTTTCTAGTATGTTTATTGAAAATAAAGATATCAAAAGAGCATTAAGTATTACTAGTAGTCATAATTTAACGGCGGAAAGACAATTTCGTTATCCGATTGAGTATGGCTCTCCAAAACCCCACACATCAACATTTACGGGAACAGCTTCCATTAGTACTCTTATGTCAAAAGATGTAGGTAAAATCAAAATAGAATCGGCAACTATTGGCAAAGTTACTGAAATGGGTATTAAAGATGCTAATCATTTAGGGGCTGTAATGGCTCCAGCAGCAGCTCGTACTTTATATGAACACTTAACTGACTTAAAAAGAGATATTAATTATTATGATTTAATTTTAACTGGAGATTTAGGTTGTATAGGTAGTAATATATTTAAAGAATATATGCAAAGAAAATACAATCTAAAAGTTAAAAAGTATCTAGATGCTGGTTGTGAGTTATATGTTAAAAGTCAAGAAGTGTATTCCGGTGGTTCAGGTCCAGCTTGTCTTCCTTTAGTTTTATTTAATAAAATACTACCTTTGGGAAAATATAAAAAAATATTAATTATCGGAACTGGTGCTCTACATAGCAAAACATTTGTGAACCAAAAAAATCCTATTCCAGCGATTGCCCATGCTGTTAGTTTGGAGGTAATGTAATATGTATATCCAAGCCTTTATTTTTGCCGGACTAGTTTGTCTAATTTGCCAAGTAGTACTTGATAATACTAAGCTTACCCCAGGACATATCACAAGTGGAGTAACCGTAATCGGTGCCTTATTATCTTTCTTTGGCATTTACGATAAGATAATTGCATGGGCCGGTGCAGGTGCAACTGTTTTAATTGCTAACTTCGGTCATATGCTTTATTCAGCAGGACTCGCTGGCTATGAAGAAGCGGGTGTTCTAGGACTATTTTCTCAATTATTATGTTCATCGGGTATAGCTATAGTTAGTGTAGTAGTTTTCTCCTTTGTCTTTACGATGATATTTAAAGCAAGAGATTAAAAACAGACTAAATAAAATTAGTTTGTTTTTTTATTGCATACAAAATTATTATATAATATAATTGAGTTAAGGAAGGAACTATTAGAAGTAAATGAAATTAAAAGATGAATATAAGAAATTACCAAAAGAATTAGTATATGAGATGTATGATTCTTTAGTATATGATGTTAAATACTATGATAATATAACAAGAGATAAAATGTTAGATAGTATTATTTCTGAATATAAACAAGAAGGTTATTTATATCATATATGTACAGAAAGAGAACTATTGTTTTTAAAATATATTCAAGATAATAAATTAACTAAAGAAGATTTAAAAAAATATGAATGGGAAATAAATGAACTTAATAAGAAGGCAATATTTAGTAAAGTAACATTAAGTGTATATGAAGAACAAGAAGAAAATGTTACTAAAGCACTAGCTATTTATAATAAAGCAAGCAAAAAAGTTGAAGATGAACTAGTTACTTTTATGATTAGTGTTATTAAAATTAATGGTAATATGTTAACTAAAGCATTTCAAAGTATGATGAGTAGTATGTTTCATATGAATGAAGAGGCTTTTAATGCACATTTAGCTCATCCGTTATTTCATTTCTATGTTGATTATCAAATGATTGATTTTCATGATTTAGAGGAAGAAGAATTATTTTATCGCGAATATTGGGATGAATTAGATGAACTTGCTTTAAGAAGGAAAGAACTTGCTATTGCAGGTACTTTTAAATCAGATATTAGAGATAATTATGATATATTTTATTATGGTTTTCCTATTCGTAATGCTAAAGTTAAGAAAATGTATGATGAAGTAAGTAAATTAAAATTAAAAGATTTTTATTTTCGAGTTATAGATGATGCTAGATTGCTTTATGATTATGATCATTTAGGTTTATTTATTGATGATAATAATTTAATTGAAATTATAAAAGATGCTTTAGATGAAATGCCAAGTGGGGCTTTAAATGGTTTTACGCCCAAAAATTATCAAAAAGAATTAAAAAAGGGAGAAAAGTTAGATACAGAATTTAAAGGTGGTCAAAATAATGCCCATTTAACAAGAGAAGATGCTAAATTATTTTATAAATTATATTTTGCTCTTTTAGAATATGTTAATAATAAACATCATTTAAGTAGTATTAAAAAAATATATAAACAAAATGGTATTGATCCAATGGATATATATCCAATTAATGAATATTTATGGGAACATAGAAATATTATCGATGATTTTATTAAAGATAATCCTTATAAATTTAATAATGATGAATTAAAAATAATAGATGGTTTTAAAACAGCTATAAATGATAATTTTGTTATTGCTGGTTATGACGAAGAATATACTAAATTATTAAATAAGGAAGGTAAATTATATATGATAAAAGGTATTAATTGTAATATAGAAGAAATTATACCTAGTAGTGAGTTACCACTTATTATTAATACCACTTTATTAATGTTTAGAGATACAATAATTTTTAATAGTTTCTTTGGTACTAATAATATTAGATATGGTAATGATTTAAAAGAATATGTTATAAAAGAAATGAAAAACGCCATTAAATATTATCATTTGTAAAATTTAGAATAGATAGTAAAATTATCTCTAGAAATAGAGATTTTTTTAATTTTTAGCACTTTTTTCAATAAATTTTTGCGAAAAAAAAGGAAATTGGCCTCCTAGTGCACTATATATATAAGTGAAAGGAGGTGTGAAATTATATGGTAACTAAGATTCAAAATGAACAATTTTTAATGCATGATTCAATCTTTAAAGCCATTGTTGTAAATGAAAAA
>CANQQX010000013.1 GCA_947626115.1 uncultured Bacilli bacterium | reverse complement strand
TTTTTCATTAACAACAATGGCTTTAAAGATTGAATCATGCATTAAAAATTGTTCATTTTGAATCTTAGTTACCATATAATTTCACACCTCCTTTCACTTATATATATAGTGCACTAGGAGGCCAATTTCCTTTTTTTTCGCAAAAATTTCTTGAAAAAAGTGCTAAAAATTAAAAAAATCTCTATTTCTAGAGATAATTTTATTATTTTATTTTATCAACCAATTTTGCTAATTTCTTTGCTTCACTACTATGAATTTTGACATATTTTAAATAACAATCAGAACAAAGTGGTACATATTCGACATTGGCAGTTTTACCATCTTCAATAACAATTGTTGGACCTACATCAGTAAATTTATCATTAACTTTACGAGCATTAAATATAGCTTTCTTACCACATGGACAAATACTACTACTACCAATCTCTTCAACAATATCAGCAATGGCAAAAATTTTAGCTACTCCATCACCAAAAATATCACCTTTAAAATTACTTTTTAAACCATAACATAAAACAGGAATATTAATTAAATGTGCAATATGCCATAATTCTTGAATTTGATTTTGATTTAATAATTCTACTTCGTCTACTAAAATAACTTTAGCAGTATAATATTTTTTATAATTACCTTCAGTAAGTAATGATTCATTTTCTTTAAGTAAAATATCTACTTTTCGCATCATTCCATTACGAGAAATAATACAATCTTTACCTTTAGTATCTTTTTTAGATTTTATTATAATTACTTTAAAACCTTTAGCTTCATAACTATAAGCTGTTTGTAATATATTAATTGTTTTGCCACCATTCATGGCACTATACTTAAAAACTAAATTTGCCAATTAAACCACCCTAACTATTTATTATTTAAAAAATTTACCACCAAATATTACATCTCTATTTAAATACACTAATACACCTAAACCAATTACCACAATAATAGATGCTATTATATAACCAGCTATTCTTCTATCTCGATTACTTTCTCTTACATTTTCTTTATCTAATTCTTCTTCCATAACAAAATTATTTAAATTTATTTTAAAATTCTCTTTAACATTTGCATCATTTTTTTCTCTTGTTAAATTATACCCATTATATGAAAAATTTCCGGCTTCTAATATATCTAAAATTTTATTATTATAGTTTTCTGTATAACCAGATAATTTAGCTACTACATTAAATATAGCTAAATAATTAACTTTATTTCTTGTTTCTAATTCTTTATAATCAGTATCCATGTTATAAAATACTTCATAACTAATAACATTATCAGTTATAGTAAAACCATCCACAAACAAAGTATTGCCATCCTTTTCTTGAGTAATATATAATATATCTTCATCTAAATCAACTTTATAATTAATTTTATCTTCTGTTGCTTCTTTATTATAAATTTTGCCATAACAATTATTTAATTCATTTGGTAAATCTTTAACCAAATCATCAATTACTTCTGCTTTAACCAAAGAAATGTTTAAAAATAGAAATAAACTAACTAATAAATAATTAATAAATTTTTTCATTATTACCACCTTATCTTTATTTATAGTATAGAACATTTTTATTAATTTCACAATAAAAAAACAATTACCATTTATAATTTAGCAATTGTTTTTAAGAAATCTTTACTCTTTAAATAAAGACCTGTATAATCATCATAATAACCAGTTAAAAATCTATTTATATCATTAATAATATTATCTGGTATGGCTATTTTATCAATACTTTTAATATCAACTAAATAATACATATTAATAGTTCTTACTATACTTAATGGTAGTATTTTTTCATCAGTATAACAATTTTTACAAATAAGTCCCCCTTTTTCACTAGATAATGTAACAATATCTTTTTTACTACCACACATAATACAACTAGTAAGATTTAGACCTACTCCTAGAAAGTCTAGTAATTTAACTTCTAGGATATTTGTTATAACTATAGGATTTAATCCTTCTTCTAATTTTAAAATACTATTTATAAAATCATCATAAATTTGGTCATATTCTTTCGTTTGTTTTAAAACTTGATTAGTGAGTTCTGCTAAATAAGATAAATAACTAATCAGTAAGATATCACTTTTTATTTTTTTTAAAGGATTAATAATATCAACACTTACTAAAGTAGATAATTTATCTTCTTTATAATAAATATTAAATACCCCATAAGTAAATTTTAAGGTAGAACTTCTTAGTTTACTTTTAACATTCATAGCACCTTTAGCCATCATACTAATTAGGCCATATTCTTTAGTAAAAACTTTAATTATTTTAGATGTATCCCCATAAGGAGTTTCTGCTAAAATAAAACCATTTACTTTTAGAATATTACTTGCCATGAAATCAACTTCTCTTCTATTTTATTTTTTTATAATTTAAATAATCTTCAATCTTCCCACTATTTTTAAATTTTTCCCAAGCTTCTTTTTTATTCACTTTTTTCACCTTCCTATTACTATAATGAGAAGATGTTAATTTTTTTATTCATAATCAAAGAAACCTAGTTCTTTTAAATACTTTTCTTTATCTTTCCAATTTTCTAAAACTTTAACATATAAATCTAAATATACTTTTTTTTGCATTAATTCTTCTAAATCAACACGGGCTGCTATACCAACTTTTTTAAGCATCTCGCCACCAGCACCAATAATTATCTTTTTAATATTTGGTTTATCTACTATAATATCAACACTTACATGCATTATGCCTTTTTTCTCTTCTATTTTAGTACAATGACAAGTAATAGAATGTGGTATTTCATCTTTCGTATTTTGAAGTAACTTCTCTCTTACAAGTTCTCCTGCCATAAAAGTTATTGAACTACTAGTAACAATATCATCACCATAATATTTAACATTATCTTTTAAATATTTTTTTATTACTTCTATTAAATGATCAATATTATCATTAACTTTAGCAGATACTGGCACAATTTCGGCAAAAGAATAATCTTTATATTCATTAATAGCCATAATTAAAGTTTCATTAGATACTTTATCTATTTTATTAATTACTAAAATAACTGGAACCTTATTATTAAGTAAAGAATCCATTAAAAATTTATCACCTTTACCTATACCTGATGCAATATCTACCACAAGTAAAATTAAATCAACATCTTTAGTTAAAGAATAGGCTTGCTTATTTAAAACTTTTCCAAGTCTATCTAAAGGTTTAGCAATTCCAGGAGTATCTACAAAAATTATTTGGGTATCTTTATCATGATAAATACCTTCAATAATATTTCTGGTTGTACCTGATACATTAGAAGTGATTGCAATTTTTCTCTCTAGGATACTATTTAATAAAGTGCTTTTGCCAACATTAGGTCTTCCGACTATACTTACAAATCCACTCTTCATATCTCACCTAAAACAAATCTACAAATAACTTAATAAAGTATGGTACAAAAATAATTAAATTAACAAGTATTGCTAAAAGAGTCATTATACCAGTAGCAGCAGAACCACAATCTTTCGCAATTTTGGCATATTCATTATATTCTTGGGTAACCATATCAACAGTAGCTTCAATTGCCGTATTAATTAGTTCCGTAATAGTAATTAAACATAAACTGCCAAAAGCAATAACCCATTCTAAAAAGGTAATATCAAAAACAATTCCCATAATAATAACTAAACAAGCACATATGGCTTCAATTAAAAATGATGATTCATTTTGAAAACAATATGATAGTCCTTGATAGGAATACTTACATTTATTTAAAACATTTCTTACTAAACTAACTTCTTTCTTTTTTGGTTCTTTCATCTTTTTCTAACAACTCCTCCTGCAACGAAAACATAATCTCTTCTTCATCTTTAGTTTGATGATCATATCCAAGTAAATGAAGTAAGCCATGACAAGTTAAAAAAGCAAGTTCTCTTATTTCACTATGCCCATAATCTTTAGCTTGTTCTCTCATTCTTGGAATACAGATATATATTTCACCTAAAAATCGCATATTATTATACACTATATCTTCATTATCTTCAAATGCAAATGATATAACATCTGTAATTTTATCAATACCCCGATAATTTTTATTTAATTCTTGAATTTTTTCATTACCTACAAAAACAATACTAAAAGTCGCATTTTTAACATGCTCATGTTTTAATGTTCTTTTAATTAAACTATCTAAATAACTATAATCTTTATCATAACCATATTCATTTGTAATACTATAATCTATCATTTAAATATAACTCCCCAATAACCAAAAATATAAATACCAAATAACACTATTACAACTATCCATAAAATATTATAGAATAAATCACTTTTAAAGAAGTCTGGTAAATGTCTACTTATGGCACTTAAACCAATATATAGTAAATAACCAAGAAGACCTCCAGCAACATTTAAAATAATATCATCAATATCAAAAGATCTTCCTATTTGTAGTTGGACAAATTCTATTGCTAAACTAGTTACTAAAGTAGTTATTAAAATTGGCCATATCTTTTTTGGATTAACATATTCTCCTATTAGATAACCAAAAGGTAAAAAGATTATAATATTACCCAAAACATTATAATTAAACATCTTAGTACCAATTTCATATCTAAATATTTCGGAGAAAGGTACTAAATTCGTGCCACCAGCACTATTAAGTTCAGTCATCGTTAGTATTTCAAACAATAACCAAATATAAATAATGGCAAATAGATAAGAAAGTTCCTTATGTAAGCAAAATCTTTCTCTATGTGATTGTAAATAGAAAAATCTAATTAAGGCAATAGCTATGATAAATACTACTAACATTGGCCAAATATTATTCATTACTTTCTGAAATATGCTTGTTATCATTAAGGGCTTCCTCCTTTACTACTTGTCTTACCCCAATATTCTCTTTGGTTACTATGAATACTTCTAAGTATATTGTACTATCATTTAGCTCTTTTTTCAAAACTTTTTTAACTAAAATCTTCTCATTTTCCCTTAATTTTAAATTTATCTTCTCTGTAGCTAGTTTTATTGCCTTATTATAAGCTTCATCTTTTGATAAAATATTCTCTTCTTTAACATATTCTTTTTCTTTTATCAAATTAATTTCAAAATCATTTAATTTATATAAATTTATCTCTTCTTCTTTTTTTTGTTTTAACCTGCTTTTTAAAATCGTATATTTATCATCATCAATTTTAATATTTAAATTGTATCTATTTTTTCCTGTATATTTTGTTATAGTTTCTTTAAAAGGTAGTTCAATTTTAACTTTATACCAAACTTCGCCATATACTTCACCATCAGCACACACATTATTTTTAATTTCTTCATTATGCGTAATACTACCAGATAAAATAACTTCTCCTTTAGTAACATAATCATTTATTTCTTTTAGGGGAATACCCCTATAAATATTTAAACTACTTATCTTTGCATCAGTTCTAGCAATTATATTACAATTAGGATACTCTTCTTCTTTTTTTGTTTGCGTTTTCTCTGTTACATTAACTATCATAACTAAACCATCATATTTTATTTCTAACCATTCTAAAGTATCTTTATTTTCATCTAATATTTTACTAACTATTTTTTCTATTTTAAAATGTTCTTTTTTTAATGTTAATCTTTTTAAACCATTTTTATTAAGTTCTCTTTCTACTATATCATAGATCTTTTTATTAGAAGTTTTAATATCTATTTTAAATACTGTCATATTAGCAATAAATAAAATTACAATACTTATAATTATCCCACAAGAAAAAACAATATATTTATTAAATATCTCTTTAAATTTATCAATACCAGTACTTTCATATATACTTATTTTATAACTAACTAAATACTTTTTTATTCTTTTATAATCTTCATATTTAGTTTCAATTAATATATAATCTTTTTTAAATTTATTATCATAAATAGTTATCCCTATATCATTTAATTTAACCAATATATTATAATAACTTTTCGTATTTATTTTAACCCATATAATTTTATCTCTAGACATAAGCAAACTCTACTTTCAATATTTTGCCATTAATTAACAATTCTTGTTTCGTCATTTGCTTAATTTTTAAGTTTTCTCCCGTTATATTTACTTCCATATTTTTAACAATTAATATTATATTAGTTTCACTTAATTTAGTTAATTTTTGATAATTAAAGACATGCAAATGATTTTCATAGATAGTTATGAAATCTTCTAAATCATACAAAAAATTTTTAAAAAAATCTCGAAAATGTAATCTTTCCACATTAAATTATATTTTTGTAATAGTATTTATAGACATGAATATTTTTTTCATGTCTTTTATGTATATTAGTTTAAAATTCTATATGGATCAGTTTCTATTCCAGTTCCTTCCATTTCAATTGTGTTTGGAAGATAGAATGTTGGAAAATGGCGCAAACCCTTACCATTGGAAGCACTGACATCACTAAGACTACATTAACCGTCTTCACCTGATGTTGACCATACATTTCTGAAGGCAGTAAAAGCATGTGGTAAACGTGATCCAGACACATTCGTGCATCGCTCCATTACAGCTTTGATATGAGTTTCATTCGGTCCAATTTTTAATATCCAGTTTTCACCTAATGATTCAGTTCCTGGAATCCCACGTGTTTCTTCTGTCTCTCCATCATAATACGCAAGATAAAAATCATATAAATATGGTAATGCTATTTTTGCTGGCACTTTATCTGTTTCTTTATTCCATGTATATGTTCCACTTTTATATGTACTTGTTTCACTATCAAAGTAATTATATTTTGTTTCTATTTGACCTGTTTCTGCTTTATACATTTCATGACCATTGAAATTAAATGAATCTTCTGTATCTCCATACATCCATTCGTGATCTGCTATTTTTTTATACCATTCACTTTCTCTTTTCATATATGGATATTCATTTGTATAACTATCTACAAATATGTTTGTATCAGCATTTGTATTTTTGTTTGTACTATTACTGCTAATATTTTCACCACTACCAGTTATTTTTCCATTACTTAATCCGTTTAATCTTTTGTATATTAAACTTTCTGGCCATGTTTCAAATCCTTTCTCTGCTGTTCCATATAATGATTGTCCACTATCATTTGTTACTGTTACTTTATACCAACTAAATACTGTATTACCTTCTTCTACTACTGGTGTTTGTTTTATGAGTTTCATTTTTCCTTCTGGTGTTATTCCGATTATTCTGTACATATAATGATCTTCATCATTTGTACATTCTGACTTTTCTTTTGTGCCAAAGCATATGTAGTTATCATTTACTAACTCACTTGTCCCTTGATATCTATACATATCCCCTTGGTCTGGATTTGGACTTAAACTCTTTGGTTTACTTGCTACTATATCTAACGCACTTATTGTTGTCTTTTTATCAAAGTATAATGTACAATATACTGTCTTATTTGTTGTTAATGTTACTTTTCCATTATTGTATTTTACTATATTACTATCTATTTTACTTCCTTTATTATCTACACATTTTGCTTCTTTAAATTTATATCCTTCACTGGGCCATTTATTATCTTTACTTATATATTCTTCATATCCTGTTTCATTTTGAACCATTACTGCAAATCTTTTAAGATTATTTATTTCATTTGTTTCTGGTAATGATTTATTATTATCTTTCATTAAACTTTTAATACTTACAATTGTTACTATAAATAATATTATTAAAACTACCATAATATATTTTTTATTTTTACTTATTTTCATACTGACTCTCCTATTATTATAAGATTATTATAATATACCCCCCCCGAGAGTCAATAGAATCAAAAATTAATTTAGCAGAAAATCTGTAAAAATAAAAAATCACACTTCTTTATTTTTAGAAATGTGATTTTATTATTTAATTAACAATTCGATATGGATCTGTTTCTATTCCGGTTCCTTCCATTTCTATTGTATTTGGAAGATAGAATGTTGGAAAATGTTGTAACCCAGTACCAGTGTAAGTGACAGAATCTATAATATTACATAGACCGTCTTCACCTGAAGCTGACCATACACTTCTGAAGGCAGCCCAAGTATTAGGTAATGGCGCACCAGAAATTTTCGTACATCGCTCCATCACAGCTTTTACATGATCTTCATTCGGTCCAATTTTTAATAGCCAATTTTCACCTAATGAACTTACTCCAGGATTACCTCGCGTATCTTCTGTTTCTCCATCATAATATGCAAGATAAAAATCATATAAATATGGTAACCCTATCTTTGCTGTTACTTTATCTGTTTCTTTATTCCATGTATATGTTCCACTTTTATATGTACTTGTTTCACTATCAAAGTAATTATATCTTGTTTCTATTTGGCCTGTCTCTGCTTTATACATTTCGTGACCATTGAAATTAAATGAATCCTCTGTATCTCCATACATCCATTCATGATCTGATATTATTTTATACCATTCACTTCCTATTCCATCATTTGTACCATTTTCATCTCCTGATTTTAAATATTCATATTCACTACTATCTACAAATATATCTGTATCGACATTTATATTTGGATTTGAACTTTTTTTATGATTTGCACCATCACCAGTTATTTTTCCATTGCTTAATCCATTTAATCTTTTGTATATCAAACTATCTGGCCATGTTTCAAAGCCTTTTTCAGCTGTTCCATATAAGGTATTTCCATTTTCATCTGTTCCAGTTGCTTTAAACCAACTAAATATTTTATTGCCTTCTTCTACTACTGGTGTTTGTTTAATTAACTTCATTTCTCCTTCTGGTGTTATCCCTATTATTCTGTACATATAATGATCTTTATCATTGGTACACTCTTCTTTGTTATCTGTTCCAAAACATATCCAATTTGTTATATCTCCTGTTCCTTGATATCTATACATATCTCCTTGTATATCTTCACTTAAGTATCCTTGTTCATCATCTACTCTTAACTTTGCTACTGTTGGATGTTCTACATATACTTCACATTTTAAGTTATCTATATTTATATCTATATTTAATTTACGACCTGCTAAATAATTTTGATTCTCATCCTTATTTAAAAATTTTATATAGGCTTGGATTTCTTCTGGACTATTCCCTTTTACTTTAAAACTTAAATTATATTCCTTTGGATTATTTTCTTTTAATTCATTTAAATCTAGTTGTTCATTTATTAAGTTCCCTTTAAATTGTAATATTATATCTCCTGGTTGTAATACTTCTATCATTGTATCTGGATTAGATTCATCCATTACTTTGGATACAGTTAACTTCGCTGTACAACTATATCTTGTTGTCTCTTCTCCACCAGTTAGTTCTATTGATGCTATTGTCTTTGTTCCTAATTCTTCTGTTCCTACATATGGATCTTCTCCAGCTGTTGCATAGTATTCATGTGTTCTATTTTCATATGACATATCACTTGCACTTATATTTAAGTGTAAGTTACTTGTTACTTGTTTTAATGTTACTAAACTCTTATCTGGTGTTTTTCCTGTTATATTGGTATTATTGTTTTCTGTATTTGCACTTATTTGA
This sequence comes from uncultured Bacilli bacterium, assembly GCA_947626115.1. GTDB lineage: Bacteria > Bacillota_I > Bacilli_A > RF39 > UBA660 > SIG200. The sequence goes on along the minus strand of CANQQX010000013.1, from coordinate 24,793 downwards.
AAGTATGCATATGTTGCTCCTAGTACTGCTATTAATAAAGTTACTAATCCTATAAGTAATGTTACTCTTTGTTTCTTATTATTCTCATTATTTTTTATTTCTTCTTCCATACTGACTCTCCTATATTATTATAAGATTATTATAGTATACCCCCCCCAAGAGTCAAGTGCCACATAATTTTTTTAACAAGAGATTTTTTGAAAATGAATATAATTTTACTTTATTTTTTATTATTATAATGCAAGAGCTATGCGAAAAGAAACATTAGAAAGTGCTCCACCAGGATTACCATAGAAGTAAAATTGACCTGCTACTCCACCATCACAACTAGATCCACCTCGTCCAAACCAGGAAGTCGTCGATTTAATAAAGTAAGACCAATCAGCATACCAACTATTATGATAACTATTAAGTTCACTAACATCGAAATATTGGTAGAATGGTCCCATCTCGCCTGTCGCATCTCCGATTATTCTATTATTATAAGATGTTTCAGTACTATTAATAGGATATTTGTCAATATATCCTTTAGCCATTTCATTTGCTAAGGTTGTAGTATCAAAGCCACTATAGCCAACTAATCCTTCAATACATCCTGCCACATGTTCCCAGCTACCACCACTCATATCATACACCCCGCTTATATTACCGGTTGTCGTCCCCAAATAACCAGTTGATGTATTCCATGGTTGGGTTTGAGTTTCATCAGTACTTGCTACACAAATTCCCAAACGAGAAATTTGCTTAATATTTGGTGCTGTTACATAGCCAGTTTTAAAATCAGCTGTATTATTTATTTTTATTTCATTTCCAATACCATATATTGAGTGTGATAAATACGCTACTGCTCCCCATTCAACATTTTTTAACATATGACTATCTAAATCTCTTTCATAATTATATGATGTCATATACATATTTTTAACTTTAATTCCCCGCCATGAATACACATCTGGCTTTATTATGACACTATTTTTTTCTTCGCTATCTACTTGAGCACTAGTAGTACTATCTGCTCCTTTATATCCTGTTTCAAATTTACCTATCCAAAAGCCATTTAAATCTTTATTTCCTAAGGTAAATGCTGGATGAGTATAATATTTCCCAATCGTAGCTTCACTTTCTGACATCATTGGTATATCATTAATTGTTCCAAATTTTATATCTATTATTATTGATTTATTTAAAACTTGCGTTGGGGATGTAGCATAACTTCCATTTACTAATGTACTTCCATCTATTACATTTGTATATTCTTCACTATTTGCTAAAGTCCATATCTTATATTGATATCTTGGTATCCAGACAAAATAACTTTCAATATCATCTTCTATTATGTGATCTCCTTCTTTATAATTTGTATTACTTGGATTATCTATTAGTATTACGGCATTGGCCCATTTCTTTTCACTATAGTTATACCATTCACTATTTAAACTTGCATAATACACATCACCATTTGGTTTTATTTCTACTGGTATTAATGGATCTTTTAATACTGGATCTGCTCCATTAAGTACTGGATCTATCCATTTATCTTTATGTATACCACTTCGTTCATATAGTTCATCTATGGCTTCTTCGACATTACTTTTATTATGATTATTATAGGCTACTTTATTACTTTCGATATAGGCATCAATTGCATATACTGTTGTTACTGATAATATAACACCTATTAAGATACCAATTATTATTTTGTAATTATTTTTTATTACTCTCTTCATCTATAATAACCTTCTTATTATAAGATTATTATAATATACCCCCCCCGAGAATCAAGAACAAATTACAAAAAAGACCGATGTTTTTCAATCGATCTTTAACTATTTAGTTTATTTTTGACAAGAGCACTTACTTTACTCATGTCAGCATTAGCTAAGTGTTCAGTTACAAATTTCATAACTTTTCCCATGTCTTTCATGCTAGTTGGATTTAATTCTTGAAAAGCTTCATCTATTACTTTTTGTATTTCTTCGCCACTGGCTTCTTCTGGTAAATATTCATTAATAATTTCTATTTCATGTTTTAAATCATTAACTACTTCTTCTTTACCTAATTCTTCATACTCTTTTATGGAATCATTTCTTTGTTTAACTTGTCTTTTTAAAACACTTATAACAACTTCATCAGTTAATTCTTTTTTATTATTAATTGATTCAAGTTGTAAAGCACTTTTTAACATTCTTAGAACAGACAATTTAAATTTATCACCGGATTTTAAAGCATTCATTAAATCGGTATTAATTTTTGCAAACATAATTTTTTGCCTCCTTAATTATAACGATTTCTCTTATGAGAATTTTTAATGCCTTCTTCTTTTTTGATTCTTCTTTCAACTCCTGGTTTAATATGAAATTTTTTCTTTTTAAGTTCTGAAGGGACACCACTTCTAGCAACTTTTACTTTAAATTTTCTTAAAGCAGCATCAATATTGCCATTAACTACAACCTTTGTCATAATCGCCCTCCCTTCGCGTTTTTTCTAAGAATTATTATAACACTTCACTAATGGTTTGACAACTAAAAATAAACTAATTGTAAATACTAATTCATTTTACAATATTTTTTTGACACTACTCTTTTAATAGATGTTCCAAGGGATCTACCCAAATCAAAAATAGAATCCATTAATGTAACTAATGCTGAAACTAAAGCACCGGTTACTGAACCACCTTTTACTTCCATTAATTCTTCATTACTTAACATAGATACTCCTACTTACATTTATTAGGATTTAAAAATCCATCAAAAACTCCAACCAAAAAGGTTACGACACCAGTGGCTATACCAGTTATCAATGCCGCAATATTAAAACTAATTGCGCCTCCTTTAACATTCATCATTTCTTCATTATTAAGTTCCATTACTATTACCTCCTTTACTTAAATAATTCAAAAATAAATTTTATTAATTTTTCTTTACGATAATAAATTTCAACTTCTCCTACTTCATTATCATAAACATTACCATCTATAGTAAGATAAATATTCTGATAAATCTTATTATCTATTAATTCATATTCACCCATATTTTTAATTTTATATGCTACTTTATGATTATTAAAAACAAGTTCTTTATTATCTTTAAATATATCTATTTTATCTTGCATAACTTTTATATTTAACAAATTATTTTGATAAATACCATAACAATTATATTTTCTACTAACTACTTTAAAATAACTAAATCCTAAAATAAAAATCCCAATTATTATAATAAGAATGATTATAGCAAAAAGATGTTTTTGGGATAAATTTCTTAAACGATAATAATTAACTTGAAAGTAATTCATTTTTCTCTCCTAAATTGATAATGTGATTAAAATTGCGAGTTTGATTTTTATGAGATATATAAATAATGGTTTTATCATGAAAATATTTCTTAATATTTTTAATAATTTTGCTTTCTAAATCTTTATCTACTTCGGATAAGGCTTCATCTAAAATAATAATATTAGCATTCTTAAGTAAACCTCTGGCTAAAATTATTCGTTGTTTTTCACCACCAGATATATTTTTAGCCGAAACTTCTACTAAAGAATCATAACGCATACTTTTTTTACTAACGATGCTTTCAAGTTCACAAATATTTGCTACATCTTGAAATAAATTATCTGGCACATCTCTTCCCATTAAAATATTATCTTTAATGGAACCTGTAAATAATTCTTCATTTTGTGATACATATAAAATACTATCTCTAATACTTCCTAAACTTAAATCTTTAATATTACAATTATCAATTAATATTTCACCTTGATAATTATAATTTTCTTTATATAAAAGCTTACATATGGTACTTTTACCTGATCCAGATATACCATTTAATAAAGTATGCTCACCACTTTTTATATTAAAACTTAAATTATCTATAACATTATTATAATTATTATAAGAGTAACTTACATTTTTAAAACAGATATCTCCTTTAAGTAAATTATTATCTTCCTTTATTTCTTCTTCATCAAGATTAATAAATTCACTTATCTTGGTAAATGATGCTTTAACATAATTATATTTTGGTAAAATACTAATAATATTTTTAATTGGATCAATAAAATATGCCAATATTAAATTAAATGTAAATAAATCTATTATAGTAAGATTACCATTTAATATGTTATAGAAGCCATAAGAATTAATAATAAATAAACACATCTCTAGTAAAAAGTCTTTACCTAAATTAGAAAGATTAAAAAAACTATTAAAATGATAATTATCAAATAAATAATTAGCTAAACTCTTTTCTAATTTAATTAATATATTATCAGTTATATTTAAATTCTTAATACTATCAAACATGGAAATATTTTCAATTGTTAAACTATTAAATTCTGTTTGATAATTAATATTCTCTAATACTTTTTTATAGATAATTTTACTTATGATAATACTATAAATAGTATAAATAACAATACAGATGATTAAAATATAACAAAGACTATGATTTATCATAAATAATATTACTATAGATATAATAGCCATCAAAGAGTCTAAGAAACAAGAGATAAAGATATCAGAAAATAAACTTTTAATGTTGGATAGCTCACTTATTCTTGTTACTATTTCTCCTGTACTACGACTCTTAATGACTTTTGAAGGAAGATAAAATAAGTGTCTTAAAAATTCTGGGTAAATGTATGTATCTACTAAGTTACTTAAATGATTTTCAAAATACTCGCGAATATATAATGATAAAACTTTAAGTAAAGTTATAATCCCAAAGGAAACAACAAAACATTTTAATAAATAAAGATTATAATCAAGAAGATTACTACCTGCTTTCAAATAATAACTGCTTATTATAGAAAGTATTGTCCATACTAAACTAGTTAAAATTATTTTTACAATGAGAAACTTTTCCTTACTAATGATGTTTAAAAATAATTTAGAAATAGTTATGCCTTTATCCATTTTAACAATGTTATCTCTTGGATATACTAAAATAATATGTCCGGTAAATAATTTGTTAAATTTTGCTAAAGTCATCTTAATATTACCGATACCTGGATCCATTAAGTACACAGTATCATTAAGACATTCTTTAACAACGACAAAATGCTCTAAACCATTATCTAGTTCCATATGGGCAATTAATGGAAACTTAACGTCTTTTGTCAAGTCATGCACCAAAATCCCCTTTGCATCAAATCCCCACTTCTTAAAAGCAGTAACTATTTGATAAGCATTCGTTCCATTACTATCTGTAAGGGTATCTTCTCTTAGTTTTTCTAAAGATATATAACCACCATAATAGATGATTATCCATTGCATACAAGTAACGCCACAATCTTTAAAATCATGTTGAATAATAGCTTTGGATTTACGCATTATTTTTTCCTCCTTCTATATATATTATTTGCTTTTTTTTGCCGATTTCCTTTTTTTTCATGAAAATTTTCACAAAAAATTGAAAAAAATGCTAATTTTTAGCATTTTTTAGTACATTTGTTTTTAAAATTATTAAATTTTATTTAGACCTTTTATTTACTTATTCAATTCCTATTGTAAATGGGCTTTCTATTGTTCCTTCACCAGATAATTCGATATCACTTGTTAAGAAGAAGACTGGACGGGATGAGACATCATCATCAAAAGGGGAATCACCTATTGAAGTATCGCCATTTGGTAGTATAACAAAACCTTGCCTATGAATACTATAAGGATCAGAATCATCAATACCTGAATAAGTCGCTGTATTCTCAACTACATCAGAGTGAGGTGTTAACCAAGACATACCAGCATCACTTGTAAGAGGATTATCTAAACTGTCTAAATTAATTCCCGAACTACCACAATTTACATTAGTATTACTTTCAAAACTGCTACAATAATCTGCTATATTCATTAAGCTTATCTTTCCTATTGTTTTGTTAGTTAATTCTGATTCGGCTTTTAAATATTGTTGAACATATAATTTTGTAATTTCTATTAATATAGGCCTCAATTCATCATCAGTTGGTACTTCACTTTCCCATAATTGATTCAAACTTTCCCATAGTTGATTCATCTTTGATTGATTCTCTTCTGATATTGATTCGTCATTTACAATTCCATATTTCCAGATTGTTTCTAATATTTGATTTTTTAGATTTACTGATAATTCATTATAATATTCATTATTTAAATATTTATATGCTAAACTTTCTGGCCATTTAATATCTGTTTTATTATCTGTCCACCATTGTAATTTCTGTTCTATAGGTGTATTTTTGATGACTTTTATTATTCCATCCTCTGATACTCCAAGTATTCTAAACATATCATTACTTTCTGCAGTAGAACAATCGCTTCCTAAACAGATATAATTATCATTTACTGTATCTTCTCTATCATATGTATCTAAATTTGTTACTATTGAATTACCTTGATATCTATATAAGCCATTTACTAAATTAGTTGTTAATTTGCTTTCTTTGTCATTTTTTCTTAAAATTGTCTCTACTTCTGATACTCCAACATTACATTCTAAATCTTGGAATGTTACATCGATATTTAATGTTTTATTTGCTAAATATGTTTGATCTGATGATGTGTTTATTATTTCGACATATCCATCTATTTGTCTTTCACTTTCACTTGTTATTCCTATTTCAAATGGTATAGTCATTGTTCCGCTTTCCTTTAATTCACTTAAGTCTATTCTTTGTTGTAATGAACCAGCATTTAAATATAAATAAGCATCTCCTGTATTGAAAAACTTACCCATATCTGTTTCATTTGCTACTTGCATAGTTATTACCGCATTTGCTGTACACATATATTTGGTTTTTCCATTACCACCTGTTGCAGTTAACTTACCTAAATTATGCATTCCTTCATCTAGTGTTTTTACATAATCTGCTTCATCATCACCAAAGTATTCAGTATTTTTATTTGCTTCAGCCATATCTGCTGCACTTAAATTAACATGTAAGTTATCTGTTACTTTTTGAAGTGCTATACTATCAATATTTTCAATATCACTTTTAATACTTGATTTACTTGTACTACTATCTGTATCTATTAAAAAGAAGGCAAATGTTGCTCCCAGTGTTAATAACAATAATGCAGTTACTCCAATTATAGCTAGTCTTACTTGTCTCTTTTTCTCATTATTATTTTCTTCCATCAACTATACATTCCTTTACTTTTATAAGGCAATTATAATATACCCCCCCGAGAGTCAATGAAATAAAATAATATTTTATAAATTTTATGTAAAATTTTACATTTAATTGACTAATTTCTTTATTGTTTAACTAATACTTCTTTTTCTAGTTTCATTATTAATTCATCAATAGCATTTTTGGGAATTCTCGTTGTGGGACAATTCTTAATTAACTTACAAGCATTTATTCCTTTTTTATAAGTAATAACTTTATTTTCTACCATCAATTCTATTATTTTTAAAGTCCTAATAACTTCTACTCCGTGTTTTAGAGCATATTTTTTTAATTCATTATCACCAGTGGCTAAAATACATTTATTATCTCTAGCAATAATAAAATTAAGTGCATCATAAGTAGATAATTTAGATCTTTCTTGTCTTATTAAACTAATTTCATTTAATTCTTCTGCTGTAGCATTAATTACTTTAATTTTATTTATAATTTTAATATTCCCTGTATTACTATTAATTTCATCATATTTTATTAAATCACTTATATAAACATTATCTAATTTTACAAATTCTTCTAATACTTCACCATTATTTAAATCAGTAATTATATTAGTATCCGTAATTATCATTTTCGTTGTTATATTCATTTATTGTTTCTCCTAAAAATTCACATGCTTTATTAAGTGATATAATATTATCTGTTTCTAATCTATGAACTATTTTTCTAAATTGATATGATTTCTCTGGTGAAATTAATATTGGTTCATTTTTTTTACCATATTTTTTATTTATTTTAATACATAAATTTTTATATGTATATTCAGATATAATATTTAAATCTTTTAATCTATATAAAGTAGATGCAATACTTACTTTATATTCATTTTTAAAAACCATTAATTCATATAAACTAATATTATTTCTTGAAATACCAAATTCATTTATTACGGCTTCTTTGGGCATTAACAAACTACTAGCAAATCTATTACATAATTTTTCTTCATCTATTTTTTTATTATTAATATTTAAAAGTAAATGACCTAGTTCATGAGCAATAGTAAATCTTTGTCTTGCTCCATCATTAATATTATTTAATAATACTATAATTGGTATATTATTAACAAATTCACTTAAGCCATCAAAATCATTAAATTTGTTATTATAATTCTCTATTTGAATTATAATAATTCCTAAATTTTCTAAAGTATTAATTAGATCAGATATAGGTTGAATCATTGAATATTTTATATCATTTCTAAATTTTATGGCAGCATCTTCAGCTTCTTCTAAAGAATTACAATTATATTTTTTTATTTTATTATATTTATCATCAATATTATTTATTTCCATAACTTCTAAATATTTTGCCACTTCATTTAAAATTACTTCTTTTAATAATTCTAAATTTTGACCTGTTAATCTTTTTCTTTTCCTAAATGAAGTAAACTTCATATCAGGAGTATTATAACTCTTTAATAATTCAATAGTTTTAACATTATATGCTTTAGCAAATTCAATTAATTTTTCCGAATTAGGATTTATTTGTCCTTTTTCATATTTAGCCACTGCAGGAGCAGACATATTTAATAAAATACCAGCTTCTTTTAATGATAGATTTTTTAATAATCTAATTCTTTTTAAATTTTGACCTATTACATTCATAGTATCACTTTCTTTCTGGTTTATATTTTAACAAAAAAAGTTAGTTTTGTAAACTTAAAACTTTATTGATTTATATTATTTATCAATACTTTGCATTTTTAATAGATTAGTTACATATCATTTATTAGATAATAAGGAGATATGTATATGATAAATAAACAAAATTTGTGGTTTGTAACTTTATTTTCTTTAATTTTAATCTTAGGAATTTATTATGTAAGTATTGATGATGAAGTAGCAAGTGTCTTAAAAGCAGAAGATAGTAATACGCAAGAAGAAGTAATTGAAATAACGGAAAATGATGCTTTAGTAGCCCTAGAGGTAGAAAATGATGAAGAAAAGCAAGCCTTAATGGAAGAATATCAAGAAGTATTATTAGATGAAAAAAGTACTTTACAAGAAAAAAATGTTGCTTATGAAAATTTACAAAAGTTAAATAATTCAAAGGGTGAAGAAAATAAAATTAAAAGTATGATTAAAGAAAAATTTAATTTAGATGCTTTTGTTAAAATTAAAGATAACACCATTAGTGTTGTGGTAGCTTCTAAAGAACATGATACCGAGAAAGCTAATAACATTATTCGTAGTGTTCAAGAATTCTATGATGATGAGATGTATATAACAGTAAAATTCAATGGCTAAGCATTGAATTTTTATTTTGATAATTTAGTTAAATCTTTTATATTAACTTCATCTTTATGTAAATTATAGAATTCGGGATTGAGCCAAATATGTTTAAAAGTTGGCCAATCTCTTTTATTAATTTGTTTTTTATTTTTTTCATCTTCTTGAAATGCTTGTTTATTAATAGGTTTAAATATTTCTAAGATATAACTTAAAAGAGTTAATATTTCCATAATAATCGCTGGCATTAATAAAATAAAATATAAATTATTTTGATTTAAATTATTTATCCAAGTAATAAATTCATTAGGTAAAAAAGTTATACTATTAATATCACTAACTAAAAAAGTTAAAATAACACATAGAGCTAAAATCCAAGTTTTTAATTTACCTACTATATTTGATTTCACATTTAAATTATTTTTAAATTTAATAATTTGGACAAATACTATAGCTATTTCAAATAATATCGGAATTATAGCATAAGGTGTAATTAAATATAAAATAATAAAACTCATTAAAGTAAATAATTTATCTGCTGCCCCATCAAATAAAGCACCAAAAAAAGTAGATGCTTTGAATTTTCTTGCTAATATTCCATCTATACTATCAGTTAAATAACAAACTAAAGCTAATATACCCACAGCAAAGCCACCATAATTTTTATATATTGGTATAAGTATTATGGTACCAATTACTCTTATTAAAGTTAAAACATTGACAACAATTAATTTTAATAACATATTTACCTCTTAATAGTTAATTTCTTTAATACTTCCTATCTCACTATACTCTAATTTATAATTATTTTCATTTTTAATTTGAATAGATATTATATTATCTTCGCTAGTATCTATTATAATTTGGATATTTTCTAAATTATAGGTATATTTATTATCTTCTTTAGTATATTCATGATCTTTAATTAAATTTTTAATGTATTCTATATCTATATAATTTGCATCTATATTACTATATAAATTATCTATTTGAAATAAACCACCATTTTTTACTTCATAAGTATAATTATTATCTTTATAATAATATAAATAATTATCATTTATTTGTAAGTAACCACTTTCTTTTAATCCCATTTTAGAGCCATTATAAATGTAAGTGATATCTCCAATAGTTATTTCATAATTATATTTATAATTATCAGTTATCTTAGCTAGTTTTTCATCTAAAGCAACTTCTTTTATTTCTTCTTTGGTTTCATTTTGAGATATATTTTCATCTGTATTTCCACCACTTAATTTTGCAACAACTATTAAAATAATTATAAATAATATACCTATACCGAGTTGAATATAAGCACTTGTTTTATTATTACTACCATCTTCCATTAGAATAACTCCTTTTTACCATTTAAATAACTTTTAATAGGCATTTCTTTTTTACCAATTGGTTTAATAATATCTAAATAAATTATACCATCTAAACAACCTATACCTAAACTATTTTTAGTAACATATAATTTATTTACGATGCTTTTAGTTTTTTCATAGTGAGCTTTAACTACTTTAACTTCTTCTCCGTTAATATTAGTTTTTGTTAAAGGCCATGGACTAAAAGCTCTTATTTTATTATAAATATTTTCACACTTTTCATTAAAATCTAATTCTTCCATGCATCTTTCAATCATTGGGGCATAACTAGCTTCATCATTATTTTGTTTTATTGGTTTAGTATTGCTAGTAATAATATCTTTTAAATTTTTTATTAAAATATCTTTACCTAAATCGCTTAATTTATCATGAAGAGTTCCAACATTATCATTATCATCTATTGGACATTTTACGACATCTATAATATCACCAGTATCCATACCTTCATCCATATACATTAAAGTGATACCAGTTTCTTTCTCCCCATTTAAGATGGCCCATTGAATTGGGGCACTACCTCTATATTTAGGAAGTAATGAAGCATGTATATTAACACATTTGTATTTTGGATATTCAAGTATTTCTTTGGGTAAAATTTTGCCATAAGCACAAGTAACAATTAAATCTGGTTTATAATCTAAAATACTTCGATATTCTTTTTTTAGGCTATCGGGTGTTAATACAGGAATATTATGCTCAACTGCCCACTTTTTAACCGGAGATGGAGTTAATACTTTTTTTCTTCCTACTTCCGCATCTTTTTTGGTAACTACTAAAACAACATTAGTATTTTCATATAATGCTTCAAGTGGTTTTAAAGAAAAATCTGGTGTACCCATATAAATAACTCTTATATCTTGCATTAATATCACCTATCTATATTATAAGATAAATTGCCTTAAATAACTAGTCTAATCATTTTAAATAATAGTTTTGTGAAAATTTTATGAAAGTTTTCTTTAAAAAAAAGGAAATCAGACTATGAATTCACTATATATATAAGTGAAAGGAGAATTTTCTTATGGAAAACGAAATTGTTTTATTTCAAAATCAAAAAGTAAGATTAGAAGTGAATATTAAAGATGAAACCGTATGGCTTACGCAAGCTCAAATGGCTGTTTTATTTAATAAAGATAGAAAAACTATCACAAGACATATTCAAAACATATATAAAGATGGAGAATTAGAAGAAAATGCAGTATGCTCATTTTTTGAGCATACTGCAAAAGATGGAAAAAACTATCAAGTACTCCATTATAACCTAGATATGATTATTTCAGTCGGTTATCGTGTCAAAAGCCAAAATGGTATTCTCTTTAGAAGATGGGCAACAAAAATATTAAAAGATTATATGTTAAAAGGTTATGCTATTAATCAAAAAAGATTAGATTATTTAGAGAAAACTATTAAACTTATAGATATTGCCAATAGAAGTAAAGACAGCATTACTGGTGATGAAGCCAAAGATATTTTAAGTGTTATTAACAAATATACTAAAGCCTTAAAATTATTAGATGATTATGATCACCAAGCAATTAGAAAAATTAAAGGTCAAAAAGGCAGTATAGTTATAACTTATGAAGAATGTTTAGAAATAATAAATAAATTAAGGTTTAATAATGAATCTAGTTTATTTGCTTTAGAAAGAGATAATAATTTTCAATCAATTATAAATGATATTTATGCATCTTTTGGTAATATAGATGTTTATCCTACTATTGAAGAAAAAGCTGCTAATTTACTATATTTAACGATTAAAAATCATGCATTTATTGATGGTAATAAAAGAATAGCAGCAACTATTTTTATTTACTTTTTACAAATTAATAATATTTTATATCAAAATGGAATACAAGTAATTGATAATAATACTCTTACATCAATAACTCTTTTAATTGCGGAATCTAATCCTAAAGAAAAAGAAATAATGATAAATTTAATAATGCATTTTTTACAGGATGAAAAAAATGATAAAGAATAAACTTTACCATTTTTTAAATTATGCTTTTTCGATTGTTACTAATACTTTAATACCATTAACATTTATTTCTTCTTTGTCTAAATCTTTTGGTGTAATATCTACTGCTAAAGTTTCATGTTTAATATAATCACTAAATTCATTCATAATAGGTTCAAAATCTTTGCTATTATAATAAATTTTAATACGATCACTAACATCATAACCATTAGTCTTACGCATGTTTTGAATTTTAGAAATAAATTCTCTTGCATGTCCTTCATTAATTAATTTGTCATTTAAAGTAGTATTTAAAATAATAAATAAATTATCTAAAACACCAACATTAAATCCTTCTTTCGAAGAAATTTTTATTTCATACATATCTTTAGTAATTAAAGTATCATCAAACTTAATATTTCCTTTAGTGAGTTCTTCTAATGTTTGCGTATTTAAGAATGCTTCATAATCTTTAATTTTTGCCCCAAATAATTTACCTACTTCTTTATAATTTGGTTTTAAGGAAATATTCATATATTTATTTAAATCTTTTTCACTTTTTATATTTTTAACATTTAATTCTTCTTTAATTAAAGGAACTAAATCAGTAATTTTATCATAGATACTTGTTTCAATAATTGCTTCTTCAAGTGGTGTTCTTACTTTTATTTTAGCTTCTTCTCTAACATTTCTACCTAAAGATATTAAGTTTCTAACATAATCCATTTTCTCTTCTAATGCTTTATCAATTAATGTTTCATCGTATTTTGGGAAGTCTGCTAGATGAACTGAATATTCACCAGTTAACTTAGTATAAATTTCTTCACTAATAAATGGGACTATTGGCGCAATCATTTTAGATAAGCCAACTAGTACTTCATAAGTAGTTATATAAACTGCCTTTTTAGAATCATCTAAAGTACTACCCCAGAAACGATTACGACAGCGTCTTATATACCAGTTAGATAAATCATCTGATACAAAATTAGTAATATTTCTAACTACTTTATTTAGATCATATTCTTCATAGCCTTCAGTAACTACCTTTAAAAGGGAATTATATCTTGATAATAACCATTTATCTATTTCTTCTCTTTTTCTTATTTCAATATTACAATTATCAATATCAATACCATCAGTTGTGGCATACATTGAGAAGAAATTATAAGTATTCTTTAGTGGATTAAAGAATTTAGAGTATACTTCTTTTAAACCATCTTCATCAAACTTAAGTGGAGTCCAAACAGGAGATACATAAGGAAGATACCATCTTACTGTATCAGCTCCATATTGTTTCATGATAGTAAATGGTTCAATCGCATTACCTTTACTTTTATGCATTTTTTGCCCATTTTTATCTAGTAATAATTCATTTACTAAAACATTTTTATATGGTGATACCCCTTTAACAAATGTAGCAATAACGATTAATGAATAGAACCAACCTCTGGTTTGATCGATACCTTCACAGATGAAGTCAGCTGGAAATTGCTTCTCCCACAAATCCATGTTTTCAAATGGATAATGGTATTGGGCAAAAGGCATAGCACCTGAATCAAACCAACAATCGATGACATCTTTAACCCGACTCATCTCTTTACCACATTTTGGACATTTAATGTGAACATCATCAACATAAGGACGATGTAAATCAATAGATGCATCTATTTTTTCAATAGATTTTTCCACTAATTCTTCTCTTGAGCCAATCATTTCATCATGACCACAAGAGCAACGCCATAAAGGTAGTGGTGTTCCCCAATAACGACTTCTAGATATTGCCCAATCATTTAAATTTTCTAGCCAATTACCAAATCTTTTTTCACCCACAAATGATGGATACCAATTAACTTTTTTGTTATTTTCCACTATTTTATCTTTTAATTTAGTAACTTCTAAATAAAATGATGGTTTAGAATAATATAAAAGCGGGCTTTTACAACGCCAACAATGTGGATAGTTATGGACCATTCTTTGTTTTTTAAATAATTTATCATTTTCTTTTAAATACTTGATAACTTCTTTATCGGCGTCAAAAACAAGCATGCCTTTCCAAGGACCTTCAGTATAACAACCATCTTCTCCTACTGGATTTAAATAAGGTAGATTATAATTTTTACCAACTACGGCATCATCAGCACCAAAGGCAGGTGCAATATGAACTATACCAGTTCCATCTTCCATTGTTACATAGGTATCACAAGTAACAAAGAAAGCTTTTTTATTTACTTTTAACTCTGGAATTAATTGTTCATATTCAATATTTTCTAAATCTTTACCTAGATATTCTTCTAATACTTTATAATCATCACCTAAAACTTTGTTAGCTAAAGCCTTAGCAATAATAAATTTATAACCCATTGATTCAACTTTAATATATTTTTCATTAGGATTAACACAAATAGCTACATTAGCAAGTAGTGTCCAAGGTGTAGTTGTCCAAACTAAAAAGTATACATCTTCATCCTTTTTCTTCATTGGGACAATTACGGTATCAACAGATACTTCTTTATAACCTTGCGCAACTTCATGAGATGCTAGACCAGTTCCACATCGAGGACAATAAGGAAGTATTTTACTACCTTCATAGAATAATCCTTCATCAAAGAATTTCTTTAAAATCCACCATTCAGTTTCAATATAATTATTATCATATGTAATATAACGATTTTCTAGATCAATAAATTGACCCATTTTATTAGTTAAATCACAAAATGCTTTTTCATTTTCCCAAACAGCTTTCCTACATTCTTCATTAAATTCTTTGATACCATATTTTTCAATATCAGATTTAGATGAAAAACCTAACTTCTTTTCAACTTGAACTTCAACGGGAAGACCATGGGTATCCCAACCAACTTTTCTTAAAACTTTATAACCTTGCATAGTTTTATATTTACAAAAACTATCTTTTAGAAATTTAGCTACCATATGATGAAGTCCCGGCATCCCATTAGCAGTAGCTGGTCCATCATAAAATACCCAATAAGGTTTATCTTCTCTATTTTCGATACATTTATCTAATATTTTATCTTTTAACCATCTTTCTAAAATATCATTTTCGACTACTGATACATCTCTCGTATCTAAACTTTCAAACTTTCTCATAAACTCACCTTCCTAAATAAAAAAATTCATAAACATAAGGACGCATTACCGTGGTACCACCTTAATTTATGAATTTTATCATCTCAAATAATGTTAACGCCATCGACGGGTTATTATACTCATATTTCCAATAACCAACTAGCAAGTGATATAAATTAAACGTCTTTTATTAGTTTACACCATCCACTAACTCTCTTTAAAATAAGTTTAATTTACGTGTCTTGCATTCGTTTTTAAATTACAATACTAATTATATGCAAAATTTATTTATAAGTCAAACTAATTTTTTTAATCACGATTATTATAGAATGACTTAATAGCAAAGATAGAAGCTCCTAAAATACCTATACCTACTACAATGATAATAGTATTTCTAACCAAATTGTTATTACTTTCAGTTGTAGTACTACTTTCATTAATATCTTGGTTAGTTACATTTTGCTTATCATTAGTTTCTGTATTATTATTTGTTGTTTCGGTATTTTCTTCTACAACATTTTCATCTACTGTTGTATCACTATCATTACTATTAGAACTACTATTATTCTTATTAGTAGTTTTATTTGTTGTTGTACTAGTTGTCTTACTACCATCACCTGTACTTAAATTAGTATCTGCTACATTAGATTCACTATTAGTACTACTATTAGTATTATTATTTTTGCTTTCTTCTTTTATCCAAGTAACAGTTGCAGTAGCACTACCCTTATTACCATATTCATCAACAAAAGTAAAAGTAAATGAACCATTCTTAGTAAATGTATAAGTATCTTTACCATTATTGTTGGTAATAGTAAAATCTTTATTTTTATTTACTAATTTCGCTACTACACTACCAGTAGTTTCTGTCTTTATACTATATTCTATTTCCGCAGTTGGCATAACTCTAGCAGTTGAATCTTCAAATAATCTAATTTCCGCTGCACTCATAAATGAACGACCATCACCAGCATTTTCTAAAGCTTGTAATCTAACATATTTGGCTTTAACCGGTTCTGTAAATATCGCATATTTACTTCTGTTGTTAGCATCCCATTCTAAGTCAGTTGTAGTTTCTACTTTAGTATAATTAACTCCATCCATACTTGTTGAAACTTCGGCTTTAGTAACTATACCATTAGTTGCTCCTTGTCTTGGTACATATTCTAGTGCTGTTACATAAACTGGATCTCCTTTAACTTCTAAAGTAATATAACGATCATGATCAGAGCCATCCCAACTTGTATGCCATAAAGTATCATTATTATTGTCTAAGACGTTAGCAGCACTATTATCTTCCGTTTTTGTATATTCTGAAGAAAAATCTTTAATGCCTAAATCAGTAACATATAAATATTTATCACTTTCACCAATAGCGGTAAAGTTAAAGATTACTGAATCACTTGCGACATATTCGCCGTGACGGCCAATTCTAATTTCCACATTTTTATTACCAGAAAAATCATAACCATCACTCAATTTTTGCCAATCAGTATTACCTTCAAGACGATACTCTAGAGCATCTGCACTATAACCTTTGCCACTTACTTGGGTATTAATGGTATTATCAATATCACTATAATTTAGTTCTGGTGGAATAATTGGTTTTTCAATTGGTATTTCATAAATAACATTATTTTGTCCCTTAATTTTAATTAATATTTCAGTTTCTTCATGAATTTTATCTACTTCTTCATCTGAAAGTGTATAAGTAAGTCCAGATACTTCCTTACTAAAATTATTACTATCAACACTATATTGCCATACCGGATTAGTTAAATAGTCTTTATTCAAAGTAATAGTTTTATCTTCAAATGAGAATTTAGCTAAAGGTTTATTTTCTTGTAAAAGGTATGTTGCTACTTGGTTTACTGCTTGAATTTGATTGTAATCTTTTACATTACTTTGATTTAAGCTTTTATCTGCTATTAATAAATTTGTTCTTTTATTAATTAAATCTGTTTTTATTTCATCATTTTTAACATTATTTATGATTAAATTTAATAAATCGTTCATTGGTAATGGATAATATTTTAAGTTTATCATTATTTTTTCCGCTAATGCTTGGTATTCTGTATCACTTGCATTCATTTTCTTATAAGTATCAATTAAACCAAGATAAGCATCTAAATTAATTGGTTCTACTTCTATTGCTTTATTATAAATGGTTGTTAAAGTAGTGTAATCATTTAGAAAGAAATCAGTAGTCATCATTATTTCTTCAGCTTCTTTATACTTATCATATTCATTTAAAGCTGATTGACTTAAAAGAATATAAGTAACCGGATAACTGCCAGCATAGCTACCACTACCCCAACCATTAGGCATTCTTACCGATAGTTTTTCTGTTTTTCCTGATTGACCCCAACCAGAAACATCGTTATACATTGTCCATAATTTTTCACCTTGCGCATTTTTATACATATAAATGTAAGCGGCATGACCAGGTTGTGATATTACAGATGATGGCACACCATAAACACCTTGAATATTAGAACCAGTTTTTGATAAACCACCACAAACTGAACCTTCTTCAAAGACTATCCATAATTTTGGATAACCTGTTTTATAGGTAAGATTATAATTTTTAAAACCATAACTTACTAAATTTTCAGAATTATTATGAACTTTAGCATCCCAATAATCTTTTTGCGCATCATCATAATACTTATCTTTATTATAATCATAATCAAATGTATAATTTATATATGTATATGGATTCTTAGCTGAATTTGGTTGTGACAATGTTTTTGTACCGACTTTGTCTTTATCATTTTTATTGGTATAATCATTTAACCATTTAATTTCTTCATCATCAATAACATTATTCATGACATAACGCATTTCTTCTACCGTTAAATCTTTAAAAATATTATTATCTAATCTATTATTTAGATATAAATCTTTATAAATTTCATATCTTTTTACGGCATTAGAACCATTTGGATCATCTGGATCTTCTGGGGCACCACTTACCCATAAACCAACACTAGTTGAATGAGTTAATGATAAAGTAATAGCCATTTCTTTATATAATTTACCATTTTCAAGATCATTAAAATCATCATGATACTTAGTATATAATTCATTTAATACTTTTAAACTAGTACCATAATTACCATCAGCTTCTCCTCCTAGAATATATAATTCTAAAGCTTCTTTATCACTAAATAACCATTTAATGATATTTTCATAATCTTTACTATAATTAATTAAAGCTTGTAAAATATCATAATCAGCTCTTTTAACAAATTCTTTTTTTAGAAGTGTTGTTTCATAGTCTTCTAAATGAGTAAAATTGCCACTTTTTATTTCATCTTTATAACTATTTAATTCTTCATTATAGCCATTAATTGTTTTAATAATATTTGATGTAACAAATTTATCTTCATAATCTTTTTTTATTAATTTAGCATCAGCATAAACGGCATCATCATGCCATTGACTATACCAAGAATCACCATTTTCATAAGCATATAATCTTAAATAATTGGCTTTAATACCATCTTTTTTTAAATCAATTGTTACTTTTTCAGCAATGTCTTTACCTTTTTTAATACCAGATGTATAAACTGTATCCCAATCTGTACCATTTATAGATGTATAAATAGTAAATCTTACTCCACTATTATAGTAATCACTTGTTTGAGTTGAATCAACACCAACATAAGATACAAAATAATCATAGTCTAAATCAGTTAAATCATAAATAACGTCAGATGTTGCCCAGGCTGCTACACCTTTAATAAAAGTCTTTTTACCATCATCAGTATTAACGGAAATAAGGCCGCCTTCTCCATTTTTATCTTTTCTTATATAATAACCAGGTTCGACAATAGAATCGTCTCGATAATCTAAATCAGATAAATAAATATGCGTATTTGCATCGTATGGTAATGTTGCCAAACTAAAAATATTATGATTTTGATTATCAAATTTTTTATAATAAACATTTACACTAAAAATTAAACCAAATAGTAAACACACAAAGCAAAAAGAATAAATTAATTTCTTTAATTTTTGCATATAAATCACTCCCCTTTTTTGTAAATTAATTATACATTAAAAAGTAAAATTTTTCAAGATGTGTTTGTAAAATTATGACTAGTTAATAAAATTTTACATTTAGCTTGTCAAAATCACAAAAAAATAATAGATTTTTTCATCTATTACTTATATATATAATTTATTTTTATTTTTAAAACTATCAATAATACCATCACTTTCTGGTATTATGACTATTTTATTTTGTTTTAAAGTTTCTGGTACATTGATAAGTCTTTGATTACTTGATCCCCTAAATAAAAGATTTAAATCTTTTTTAGCAATTTCAAATCTACCATCAACTAAAACATCTAAATAATTTAAAAGCTCTAAATATTTCGGATTCTTTTTTCCCATTTCTAATACTTTTTCATAAGTAAATCCGGTATAACACCAAACATTTAAGCCAATTTCTTTGGCATGTTTCGCAATTTCTACCACAGGTTCAATTTGAAATAGAGGATCTCCTCCACTTAAAGTAATTCCTTCTTGGTTGCGTAAATTATCAAGTTCTGTTAGAACGTCTTTAACGTCTACTTCTTCTCCACCTTCAAAATCATGTGTTTGGGGATTTTGACAAAAAGGACAATCATGAGAACAACCTTGTGTCCATATAACTGTCCTTATGCCAAAGCCATCGACAACACTATCACTTTGAAGTGGTGCTGCGAGTCTAATTGTCATTTTAACACCAACTATGCTGTATGATTAACTTTTTCGCTTAGTGTATGTTTAACACGATCTTTTTCTTCAGCTTTTTTAGCATTATTAAATCTTTCTGTTGTACCAACTAGATAACCTGTAATACGACGGATTCTTTCAAATCCAACTCCTTCACCAACCATTTTTACTTTTTTAACTGCTTCCATAATATTTCCTCCTCCTTATCTTATTTTAGCAATTACAATCTAGATGACTAATTGTTTCAACCGGTACCCCTTCAAAATCATGTCTGCCACATCTTGGACATACATTATTTATAACACCGACATAACCACAAACTGGATCACGATCTACTGGGTGGTTAACGGCACCATAACCAATATCATTATCGTGCATTATCCGAATAATTTTCTCAAATGCTTCGACATTATTTGCAGTATCACCATCTATCTCGATATAAGATATATGACCTGCATTAGTTAATTTATGATATTTTCCTTCCACTTCTAGTTTATGTTCAATAGTTGTATGATAGTATACTGGAACGTGGAATGAATTAGTATAATATTCACGATCTGTTATACCTTTTAACTTGCCATAAATTGATCTATCAATACCAACAAATCTTCCTGATAATCCTTCTGCTGGTGTTGCAAGACAAGTAAAGTTTAATTTCATTTCTTCAGAATACTCATCACATTTATCTCTCATATGCTTAATAATCTCTAAACCTAATTTTTGGGCTTTCTCTGATTCACCATGATGTTCACCAATTAAAGCTTTTAAACATTCAGCAAGGCCAATAAATCCGATTGATAATGTACCATGTTTTAAAATCTTTCTAATTTTTTGACCTGGTTCTAATTTTTCGGAATCAAGCCATACATGAGAACCTAATAAGAATTTAAAGTTATTAACACTTTTACTACATTGAATATCAAATCTTTGTAATAATTGGCCTTTACATAAATCTAACATTTCATCAAGTTCTTCGTAAAATCCTTTCATGTCAGCTTTATCTCTTTCACCTAGAGCAATACCATGTTTAATACCAATTCTAGGTAGGTTAATGGTCGTAAATGATAAGTTTCCTCTTCCTGGGGTAATTTGTTTATCAGGATAGCAAATGTTACCAATAACTCTCGTACGACAACCCATATAACCAACTTCTGTCTTCGGATCTCCTTCTTTTAAATATGGTTTATTAAAAGATGAATCTAAGAATGAGAAGTTAGGAAATAATCTTTTTGCTGATACTTTACAAGCTAGTTTGAATAAATCATAGTTAGGATCTTCTTTGTTATAACTGACACCTTCTTTTAATTTGAAAATAGAAATTGGGAATATTGGTGTTTCACCTTGACCAAGACCAGCATCTGTAGCTAGTAAGAAATTCTTCATAACCATTCTGCCTTCTGGTGAAGTATCAGTACCAAAGTTAACTGATGAGAATGGTACTTGAGCACCAGCTCTTGAATGCATTGTATTTAAATTATGAATAAATGCTTCCATAGCTTGATAAGTAATTCTGTCTGTTTTAGCTAAAGCTTTATCATAAGATTTAGTAAATAACTCTTCTAATCTTTCACTTGTAATAAATTCTTTAAAGGTATCTACTACAGGTATTTCAATAGAATCAAGTTCATTTATTTTCTCAACTACTTTATCAAAATCTATTTCCCCAAGGAAACCTTCTAAATCTAAGTAATCATATAACATTTGTTTTAATTGCTTTTTAAATGTTTTCTTAACACCTGGAGCCATATAATAATCAAACATTGGAATACTTTGTCCACCATGTTGATCATTTTGATTGGCTTGAATACAAATGGCTGCAAGCGCTGTATAACTCATAATATCATTTGGAGTTCTTAAAAAACCATGTCCAGTGGAAAAACCATTTTTGAATAATTTTTCCAAATCGATTTGATTACAAGTTGTTGTGCCCATCGCTAGAAAATCTAAATCGTGAATATGAATAGCGCCTTCATCATGGGCTCTTGCATATTTTGCATCCATTAAATAAGCTTTCGCAAATTCTTTTGATACAGTTGAACCAAAGTGTAACATTGTACCCATTGGGCCATCACCGTCAACATTAGCATTTTCTCTTTTAGAGTTTTCTTCTTTTGCTGATTTTAATCCTAAAGATTCAATTGCTTTAACAAATTTATGTTGTTGCTTTACAACAAATGCTTCTCTTGACGCTGCTCTTCTTTCTCTATATTCTGAGAAAGATTTATAAACTGCTTCATCTGTTTTTTTAAGTTCTTTTTCAATAATATCT
This sequence comes from uncultured Bacilli bacterium, assembly GCA_947626115.1. Lineage (GTDB taxonomy): Bacteria > Bacillota_I > Bacilli_A > RF39 > UBA660 > SIG200. Next base: position 1,978 of record CANQQX010000013.1, on the reverse strand, counting down.
TGAATTTCTTCAATACCAATTGTTTTTCTTTCTTGATATTCTTTTTCAATATACTTTGCAACTTTTTCTTTAACTTTGTTAACTATTTTTTCATCATAGTTTTCATAAACACTATCAAAGCCTTTTTTGATAGCCAAAGCTATTTTTGCTTCATTAAAAGGGACTCTTTGCCCACTTCTTTTAACAACGATTAAATCGTTACCTACTTCTGCTTTCATACTTTCTACTACCTTCCTCCGCTAAATTAATTATCATACAAGATGAAAAAATTAGCAATGTTTTTTTTAATATTTTTTTGCAAATTGTCAAACGAACATTTCAAAAAAAATAAAATTTTTGAGAAAAAAAACATTTTTACTTAGATAGTACCGCATAGTAAAAAAATATTGAAAAAAATAAATTTTTTTGTATACTTGACAGGTAATTAAATGTAAAGAAAAAATTTGCCAAATTTTCTAATCTTATTGTCATAAAAATTAAATCATATTATAATATATTTATAGAAAGAAGAAGTAGATATGTTTAAAGATAAAAAAATTCATATGATTGGTATTGGTGGAATATCAATGAGTGGTATTGCCGAGATTATGCATGAAAAAGGCAATGTTATTACAGGTAGTGATGCATCAAACTCTAAAAATGTGCAAATGCTTAAAGAAAAAGGAATAAATGTCGTAATTGGCGAAGATCCTACTTTAGTAGATGAAGCAGATATTATTGTTTATACAGCAGCGATTAGTCCCGAACATCCGGAGGTAAAAAGAGCTAAAGAGTTAAACAAAGAAATGTATGAACGCGCTAAATTTTTAGGCTTAATTACCAAAGACTATGAAAATGTTATTTGTATTTCTGGTACGCATGGTAAATCTACTACAACTGGTATGATTTCATCTTGTTTTTTAGAAGATGATCAAAATCCCACTATTCAAATCGGTGCCATACTCCCGAAAATAAATTCTAACTATTTTGTCGGTGGTAATAAATATTTTATTATGGAAGCCTGTGAATATGTTGATTCATTTTTATCTTTCTATCCTACTAGTGAAGTAATCTTAAATATTGATGATGATCACTTAGATTATTTTAAAAATATGGATAATGTTAAAAAATCATTTACGAAATATGCTCATCTTTTACCTGATAATGGTCTACTTGTCTTAAATAGTGATGATGAAAATACGATGAGTTTAAATTATCCAAATAATATAAATGTTTTAACTTATGGTATTAATAATACCGATGCTAATCTAGTAGCTAAAAATATTACTTATGATGATTTAGGTCATCCTATGTTTGATATTTATTATAATAATGAATTATATCTATCACTCCATTTAAATATATTAGGCAATCATAATATTTATAATGCCCTAGCTACTACTGCTATATGTATTTTTTATAATATAAGTAAAGAATCTATTATAAAAGGTATTAATGAATATAAGGGCGTCGAAAGAAGATTTGAACTTTTAGGTACTTATAAAGATAATATATTAGTATATGATGATTATGCTCACCATCCAACGGAAATTAAATCTACCTTTAATTCAGCTAAAAATATTAAATGTCATCAAAATTGGGCTATATTCCAATCACATACATATTCTCGAACTAAAGAACATTTAGAAGAATTTGCAGGTGTCTTAAAAAATTTTGATAATATTATAATTGCCCCTATCTATCCAGCTAGAGAAATAAATATTTATAATGTTAAAGAAAGTGATTTAGTTGATTTAATTAAAAAAGAAAATCCCAATGTTAGATACATTGATAGTTTTAATAAAATAGTTGAATATTTAAAAGAAAACTTACAAGATAATGACTTAGTCATTACCATTGGGGCTGGTCCAGTTAATGAAGTTGGCATAAATTTATTAGCAAAAAAATAAGTAGGTTATTTTCCAATGTTATTAACTTAAGAATAGAAAAATTTAATTCTATTCTTTTTAAATGAATTAAAAGTTTTTCTATTCATTTT